>DASZCR010000256.1:0-5866 GCA_035942915.1 Pyrinomonadaceae bacterium
CAACAATCTCGGAGTGATGCTCGCGCGCGTAGGTCGCTTGAGCGAGGCGGAGCGCGAGTTTGCGACGGCGCTGCGAAAGGCCGACGGCTCTTTTGCAGAGGCCGCGCATAATCTCGAACTCTGCCGCAAACTGCGCGCCGGACATGCGAAGGACGGTGTTGCACAACTGAAGGTCGCGGCCATCGACAAAGCCTTCAACAGGTGAGTGGTCGGAGACGACGAAACGCGTGTCGGGTCAGCGACGCGTGCGCAGTTCCGCCGAGTGGAGATGAGGCACGGCGTTGAAGGTCAACAAGAGCAACTCTTCGCCGCGCATTTGAAGGACTGTGTAGGAGGTGTTTTCGAGGACGGACGCGAGGCGGCGGACGCGTCCGTCTGAAATGTCGAGCGCGCGCCCCGTCCAGATGGCCGTCGGCGTAGCCGAAGTGAAGACCGCGACGTTCTGACGAGGCTGCGTCGCCACCGCTGGCAGACGACAGGCCGAGACGCGCTCGACGAACTGCTCCCAAGATTCGCCCGCATAAGGATAAAGCCCGCCGACCCATGCCTCGACAATCTTCGTGTCCGACGCTCGCCAACTCCTATGGACTTCCGCATCGTGTGCCCCTGCGCTGGCGCGCACCTGTTCGCACACGGCTTCATATTCACGACGGAAGTCCGCATCATCTTCAGAGAGGAGGGGCGCAATCTCTCGATAGATGTGATGAAAATCGAACTCGTCCCAGCCCGCATCCAGTGTCAGGTCTGGAAACGGAAGTCCGGCGTCTCTGTATGCGCCTCCGACTTCGACGGCCGTCTGTTGCTGGCGCATGAGCGCGCCCGCATAGACGGACGCAAACTCGATTCCCTGCGAGACGAAATACTCGCCGAGCAGCCGCGCCTGTCTGCGTCCGAGGTCTGAAAGCGAATCATAAGAGTCGCGCGTGCCCGCCTGTCCGTGCCTTATGAAATAGATGTTGCTCACGCCTGCCTCCGATGTCATTCCACGTGCGGGCAGAGAAACCTTTCGACAGTCTCGCCTGCGTGCGCGTTCGCCGCTCAGAGATGATAACGCCCTGCTCTGATAACGGCGTCGGCAATGCGTCGGCGCGCGGCGACGGTGTTCGGGGGCGTGTGCCGCGTAAGTCGTCGCACCCCTTCGAGAAGACCCGACGGGTCGCCTCCATCGGATAGCGCGGCGACGACCTGTCTGGCGGAATGTTCCATGCGGTTGGCCGCGTCGCTGGCATAGACGCGCGTGATGTCGAGAGGGGTTGCACAGTCGGACTCGCCGCGCGCCGCCAACATCTTCTCCGTGCGCAGCAGGGCGCTCTCAAGTGCGTAAACGTCGGCGATGATGTCGGCCACATGGCCGAGCACCTCCTGTTCTTCCGCGAGCCGTTCGCCATAAGTATCCTTTGCCAGACCGAGCGTGAAGACGACGAGGCGACGTGCGCGTGCCAGCAGGTCGCGTTCGTTAGAGAGCGGGGCGGCGATGGCGTGCGTCGGCGGCAGATGGTCTTCGTCGAGTGCGCGGCGGGCTGATTGGGCGTCGAAGAGGTGTCGCGTGGCGGCGTTCTTCAACAGGCGCGTCGGGATGATGAGACGGTTAATCTCGTTCGTGCCTTCGTAGATACGCGTGATGCGCGCATCGCGGTAGGCGCGTTCGGCCGGATACTCTCTGGAATAGCCATAGCCGCCGTAGGTCTGCAACGCCTCGTCAACCACGTAGGCGAGCGCCTCGCTCGTCCAGACCTTGTTGATGGAGCACTCGACGGCAAAACTCTCGATAGTCTTTAAGACTCGCTCCGAATCTTCCGCCGGGACGGCTTCGAGCGCGCGGTCTACTTCGCCGAGCGTGCGGTAGACCAACGCGTCGCCGACGTAGCAGCGGACGGCCATCTCGCCCAACTTCTGCTTAATCATCCCAAACTCGCTGATGGCGCGTCCGAACTGCCTGCGCTCGACTGCGTAATGCACGGCGCGCGTGAGCGCCTGACGTGCGCTGCCGATGTTGCGCGTGCCGAGTTTGAGACGACCGAGGTTCAGGATGTTGAAGGCGACCTTGTGCCCTTCGCCGACCTTGCCGAGCACATTTCCGACGGGCACGCGCACGTTGTCGAGGATGAGTGCTGTCGTCGATGAACCGTCGAGGCCAAGCTTCGGCTCTTCGCGCCCGCTGACGACTCCCATCGCGCGCTCGACGATGAAGGCTGTGAACTTATCGCCGCCGACCTGCGCGAAGAGTGTGAAGAGGTCTGCGAAGCCCCCGTTCGTAATCCACATCTTCTGTCCGTTGAGAACGTAATGCGTGCCGTCGTCGGTCAGTGTGGCTTTCGTGCGCGCCGCACGCGCATCAGAACCCGAACCCGGCTCGGTCAGAGCGTAGGCCGCAACCCACTCGCCGCTGGCGAGCCTCGGCAGGTAACGCGCCTTCTGTTCTTCGTTGCCGAAGTAGACCAGCGGCAGCGTCCCGATGCCTGCGTGCGCGCCGAGCGAACCTGCGAACGAAGGCATCATGCCTATCTTCTCGCCGACGTAAGCGGAACTGACCTTGTCGAGTCCAAGTCCGCCGTAAGCTTCGGGGATATCGACGCGCAACAGGTCAAGCTCGCCCGCCTTCAACAACAATTCGCGCGTCAACGCCCAATCTCTGGCGTGAATCTCTGCATCGCGCGGCAGCACTTCGGCGCGCATGAAATCCTCTGCGATGCGGCCGAACATCTGCTGCGCCGGTGAGAGGTCTTCGCGGGTGAAGACCTCGCCGGGCGCGGCCTCGTACGTCAGGAAACTGACGCCGGACGCATCCGTGTCTGATGACATCAAAGCTCCTTCCGCAGGTGTTGTCGGCTGCTTCGCGCGACTCTTGTTGACGCTGAAGACGGTTCAGGGTATAACTACCGACCGTCCGGTCGGTAACATAACATTCAAGTCTCCGGCACACAAGCTCGACCCGACACGAGCCTCGCATCGGCAAGGGCATCAATGAAAGCACAGAAGAAAACCGGCTCGAACAATGAGCGTTTGGCCGAAATCTATCGCGCCGCCGCCCAGATTATTCTGCGCAAGGGCTACGACGCGACCTCCGTCAACGACATCGCCAACGCCCTCGGCATGACCAAAGCAGGGCTTTATCATTACATCAACGGCAAGAAAGAACTGCTCTTCGACATCATGAACTTCGGGCTTGGCGAACTCGACGAAGAGGTGGCAACACCCGCGAAGGCCATCGCCGACCCGGCCGCGCGCCTGCACTTCATGGTCGCCAGCCACGCGCGCCTCGTCACGCGCGGGCAGGGTGCTATCACCATCCTCGTTGACGAGGTGACGGCGCTCACGCCCGCGCAGCAGAGAAAGATTACACAACGCAAACGCGCCTACTTCGACTACCTGCGCGACACGCTCAACGAACTGAAGGCCGCAAGCATACTGCAAGATGTGGACACGACGGCCGCGACCTTCAGCCTTCTCGGCATGATTAACTGGCTCTCGCGCTGGTTTCGACAGGGCGGCGCGCTGACCGAGGAGCAGGCGGCCGAGCAAGTCGTCAAGATTGCCCTGCACGGCCTGCTGCGCCCCGAAGCGAGAAACGCAAACAGGAGACTAAAAGCCGTCGCCAGTCCCCTTTAGGCAGTTCTCGACAGTCGCGCACGGTAGTAGTTAAGCGTGATGCCTGACTACTCGCAGGACGAAGATTCTCAACTGACTACAGGCCGCCGCCGACCGACCATCTCTCTATGAATATCCTCGTCTGTCTCAAGCAGATTCTCGACCCGGAAATCCCTGCGCGCGACTTTCGCCTCGATACGGTGAGGCGCGAAGCCGAACAAGGGTCGGCCAATCTCGTGACGAACATCTTCTGCGAGAATGCGCTCGAAACTGCTCTCCAACTGCGCGAGCGCGCGGGCGGCGCGAAGATAACTGTGCTCTCCTATGGGCGTGCGACGGCCGAAGATTCTCTGCGTAAGGCGCTGGCGATGAAGGCCGACGCGGCTGCGCTCGTCCTCAACGAAAGCGAGGCGACGCCCGACCCGCTCGCCGTTGCGCGCGTGCTGGCCGCCGCCATCCGCCAACTCGGCGCGTTTGACCTCATCATGGTCGGACGCGAGGCCGGAGACTGGGGAGCGGGGCAGACGGGCGGTCTCATCGCAGAGGAACTAGGACTGCCTTGCGTCTCGTTCGTTGACCACATCGAGACGGCCGACGACAAGTTGCGTCTCAAGCGCCAGACGGATACGGGATGGGAAGTGCTCGAAGCGACGCCGCCGGTCGTCGTCACCGTCACCAACGACGAGCATAACTTGCCACGCATCCCGAAGGTGCGCGACGTGATGATGTCGTACCGCCAGCCGCTCTTGAAGTGGACGCTCGCAGACCTCGGTCTGGCGTCCGACGAAGCGCGCGACGCCAACAGCTACTACGAAGTGGCAGAGCTCTTCATCCCGCAGAAAGAGACGCGTTGCGAGTTTGTTTCGGGCGACACGCTGGAAGAAAAAGTCGACGCCTTCGCGCGTCGCATCGTCGAAGTCACGAAAGCAATGTGACAGACGGACTGAATAGCTCTCTGTTATGAACGACGTAGTCATCTGTCTTTTCGCGGCGGCCGGTTTCGACAAGGCCGCGCAGGGGTTGGCGGGCGCAGGACGGCGTCTCGCGGACGAGTTGGGAGGGCGTCTGTGCGCCGTCGTCGTCGGCGCGGGAGCAGACGCGCTCGCGCCAGACGAGGTCGCACGCGTCGCAGACTCCGTGACCCTCGCAGAACAGGCGGAACTCGCAGACTATCAGCCGGAGACTTGTCTTTCGGCACTCGCGCAACTGTGCGGAGAGTTGCGACCACGCGCCGTGCTGCTTGCCAACGACACCTACAGTCAGGAACTTGCGCCGCGCCTCGCATACAGGCTCGGAGGCAGCGCGGCCGGCGACTGCGTGGAGGTGCGCGTCGTGGACGGTGCGGTGCGCGTCAGCCGTCAGGTTTACGGCGGCAAGGCACAGGCCATACTCGAATTGAAGCGAGCGCCTGCGGTCGTGTGGCTGCGCGCACGCTCCTTTGCGCCCGCCGCGATGCGCGAAGGGAGATGCGAGGTGAGGCGCGCATCGCTCGACATACAGCCGGACACGCGCACGCGCATCGTCGAGCGCAGGCGCGAAGCGGGTGGCGAGTCGCGGCTTGAAGAGGCGCGCGTCATCGTCTCCGGCGGGCGGGGCATCGGCGGCGCAGAGCCTTTCGAGACGGAGTTGAAGCCGCTCGCAGATTTGTTGGGCGCGCAGTTGGCCGCGTCGCGCGCGGCGTGTGATGCCGGTTGGGTTCCGCCGACGTGGCAGGTCGGGCAGACGGGCAAGAAGGTGACGCCGGAACTCTACCTCGCCATCGCCATCACAGGCGCGAGCCAACACATGGCCGGAATCTCCGAAGCCAAGACCATCGCCGCCATCAACACGGACCCGGACGCTCCCATCTTCAAGCATTGCCGCTTCGGCATCGTCGAGGACTACCGCAAGGTCGTGCCGCTGCTGCGGGAGAAGCTGAAGAAAATGATGAATGATGAGTGATGAATGATGAATTAAGACAGGCTGCCTTTCATTCATCATTCATCACTCATCATTCATCATTCATTCGATTCCCTCAAGCGGCCACTGCCGGTCGATGAATTCGAGGTGGAGGCGCGGGATGCCGTCGGGGCCGGTGCGCGCGGCGCGGACGGCGGCGACGACCGAGAGGCCCGTCTCCGTGCTGGTCAGGCGGACGAAGCGCCCGCGCTCGACCTTGAGCGTCGTCCAGACGGCGGCGCCGCGGCGGCTGATGTTCTCCGTCACCGTCTGCTCTTCGGCCGTCACGCGCCCCTCGGCGTCGAAGACCTCCAGCCGGACGTTGACGGCCATCTGGAGC
>DASZCR010000257.1:0-2281 GCA_035942915.1 Pyrinomonadaceae bacterium
GCCCAATCCGCATCCGTCGGCCATCAAGAATCCGAGTCTGCCGGTCACTCCGACTTTGGACGTTGACCCGGCTTTGATGCCTGACCCCAAGCCCGGCCCCATCGGCGACCCGAAATCCACACAGATGATTCCTTCGTCCGGCCCCGGAACTGGCGGCGGGATGGGAGATGGTACGGGCGGCGGGATGGGTTCGGGTGAAGGCGGCGGCTACGGCCCCGGTCGAGGCGGCAACATCGGCGGCGGCGACCGTAACGAAGGCGGTGGTGGTCGTGGCGGTGACGGCGGCGGCGGTGAAGACTACACACGCAACTTCAATGCGCGCGAAGTGACCCGAAAGGCCGTGCTCGTCTCTAAACCGGAACCCGGTTTTACGGAAGCGGCGCGCAAGAATAACGTGACCGGCACGGTGCGTCTGAGGATGCTGCTGGCCGCTAACGGTTCGGTGTCGAACATCTCGGTGGTCAAAGGATTGCCCGATGGATTGACGGAGAAGGCGATAGCGGCGGCGCATCGGATAAGGTTCACTCCGGCGCAGAAGGATGGGCGCAACGTCAATCAATGGGTGGTCATCGAGTACAACTTCAACATCTACTAAGCAGACAATCCCGACAGTAAAGCCAAGACCGCGCGCGGCAGTCGCCAGAGAGGCGATTAACCGGCGCGGTCTTTCGCTTTTGGCGCTATACTACGCGAGTTGTCTTCACCTCCTCTCTCAGGAAAGGGGCACTCGACGTGTCGCACTCGTCTGCACGCGCACGCTGCGTCGTCTGCGTTGCCAGCTACTTCAAAGGCGTCGAGTTCATGCGCGAATGTCATCGGCAGGGTGCGCGGGTCTTCCTCATCACGAGGGAGAAGATGCTCGACGAAGATTGGCCGCGCGAGTCTCTCGAAGACATTCTGGCGCTGCCCGACGATGCAAGCGAAGACCTTTTCAGACACGCCGTCGTCCACCTCGCGCAGAGACATCCGGTTGACCGCCTCGTCGCGCTCGAAGAGTTCGACGTGCTGGCGACGGCCGGGGCGCGCGAGCACCTGCAACTGATGGGGACGACGACCAGCGCCGCGCGGCTCTTCCGTGACAAACTGGCGATGCGCCTCCGCGCCGACGCCTGCCGGATACGCGTCCCGGACTTCGTCCACGTCCTCAACCACGAAGCCATTGCCGAGTTCATGAACCGCGTCCCGCCGCCTTGGGTCTTGAAACCGCGCTCGGACGTTAACGCCGTCGGCATCAAGAAACTGGAGACTCAGGAGGAGGTCTGGCGCGCCGTCGAGGCGCTCGACGCGCGCGAGTCGCTCACCGAACAGTCGTCCTATTTCCTGCTCGAACGCTACATTCCCGGCGAAGTCTTCCACGTTGACTCGCTGAGCGAAGGCGGCGCGGTCGTCTTCGATGGCGCGAGCCGCTACGGACGCCCGCCGATGGACGTGGCACACAAGGGCGGCGTCTTCACCTCGCACACGGTCGAGTACGACTCGAAGGAGCACCGGGAGTTGACGCAGATGAACCGCAAGCTGCTGCGTGGTCTCGGCCTCGAATACGGTGCGGCGCACGCCGAGTTCATCAGGAGCGCAGAGGACGGTTCTCTCTACTTTCTCGAAGTCGCCGCGCGCGTCGGCGGCGCATACATCGCCGAGACTCTGGAAGCGGCCACCGGCATCAACCTCTGGCGCGAGTGGGCGCGCATCGAACTGGCGGGCGGTCGCCGGAGCGAAGGCGAGCGCACCACGCCGCGCCGCGACTACGGCGGCATCGCGCTCTCGCTCGCGCGACAGGAAGCGCCGGACACTTCGCACTATACGGAGTCGGAAATCGTCTATCGCATCAAGAAACCCCACCACGTCGGCCTCGTCGTCCGGTCGCACGAGTTGGCGCGCGTGCGCCAACTGCTGGAAGAGTACACGCGCCGCTTCAGCGAAGACTTCCTTGCCGTCGCGCCGCCTCCTGAGCGCGTCCCTCGCTGACGCGGGTTTACTTTCCGCGCCAAACTTTTTAAAGTTAGCCGCAAGTTTTTCCATCTCAAAAAACGTGCGGCCTCACTTCGATGGATTCTGAAACAATCTCGATTGTCCTCCCACCCGGACGGTCATCGCGAGAAGCGAAGTGCGAACGCCCCTGGGAAGTACTTGGTTATGACGCAGCAACCCACGACCGCGCCTTACGGCTCCTGGAAATCTCCCATCACTTCTGACCTCATCGTCTCCAACACGGTCGGCCTCGGCCAGACGGCCATCGACGGAGACGACAGCTACTGGATAGAGGTGCGCCCGTCCGAGGGCG
>DASZCR010000258.1:0-9788 GCA_035942915.1 Pyrinomonadaceae bacterium
CGCGGAGAGTGGCCGATTCTCGTTTCAGCAAGCGGCTGAAATTACATGCCCATGCCGCCGCCCATGCCGCCGGGCATCGCCGGAGTCTTGTCGTCTTCCGGCAACTCGGCGATGAGCGCCTCGGTCGTGAGCATCAGCCCCGCGATGGACGAGGCGTTTTGCAGAGCCGAACGCGTAACCTTCGCCGGGTCGATGACGCCCGCCTTAACGAGGTCTTCGTACTCCTCAGTTGCCGCGTTGAAGCCGAAGCTGTCGTTCTTCTCCGAGCGCACGCGCTCGACGACGACCGCGCCTTCCTTACCGGCGTTCTGCACAATCTGACGGAGCGGCTCTTCGAGAGCGCGCTTGACGATGGTGACGCCAATTTGCTCGTCTGCGTCGCCCTCGCCCTCTTCGTTGGCCGAGAACTTCTCCAAGACCTTCGCCGCGCGCACCAGCGCCACGCCGCCGCCCGGCACGATGCCCTCTTCGACGGCCGCACGCGTCGCATGCATGGCGTCTTCGACGCGAGCCTTCTTCTCCTTCAACTCCGTCTCGGTCGCTGCGCCGACGCGGATGACAGCAACGCCGCCGACGAGTTTCGCCAGACGCTCCTGCAACTTCTCACGGTCGTAATCCGAGGTCGTCTCATCAATCTGCGCGCGCAGCGTCCTGACGCGCCCCTCGATGTCGCTGGCCTTGCCCGCGCCTTCGACGATGGTCGTGTTGTCCTTGTCGATGGTCACCTTCTTGGCGCGGCCGAGGTCTTCAATCTTGACGTTTTCAAGCTTGATGCCGAGGTCTTCGCTGATGACGCGTCCACCCGTCAGGATGGCGATGTCTTCGAGCATCGCCTTACGACGGTCGCCGAAGCCCGGAGCCTTCACGGCCGCGACATTCAAAGTGCCGCGCAACTTGTTGACGACCAGCGTCGCCAGAGCCTCGCCCTCCACATCCTCTGCGATGATGAGCAAGGGCTTGCCCATCTTCGCAATCTGTTCGAGCAGCGGGAGCAAGTCCTTCATCGAGGAAATCTTCTTCTCGTTAATGAGGATGAGCGGGTTGTCGAGGTCGGCCACCATCCGTTCGGGGTCTGTCACAAAGTAAGGCGACAGATACCCCCGGTCGAACTGCATCCCTTCGACGACTTCCAGCGCCGTCTCCATCGTCTTCGATTCTTCAACCGTGATGACGCCGTCTTTACCCACCTTGTTCATCGCTTCGGCAATCAGTTCGCCGATGGTGCGGTCGCCGTTGGCTGAAATCGTTCCGACTTGCGCAATCGCGTCACCCTTCACAGGCTTCGCGAGACGCTGAATCTCCTCGACGGCGCGGACAACCGCTTTGTCGATGCCGCGCTTGAGAGCCATCGGGTTCGCGCCCGCCGCGACCGTCTTGACGCCCTCGCGGAAGATAGCCTGCGCGAGCACGGTCGCAGTGGTCGTCCCGTCGCCCGCGATATCGGAGGTCTTCGAGGCGACTTCGCGCACCATCTGCGCGCCCATGTTTTCGAGCGAGTCCTTCAACTCAATCTCTTTGGCGACGGTGACACCGTCCTTCGTGATGGTAGGGGAGCCAAACTTCTTGTCGAGCACGACATTGCGTCCCTTGGGGCCGAGCGTAATCTTGACCGCGTCGGCGAGTTGGTTGACGCCGCGCAAAATCGCCGCGCGCGACTCTTCGCCGTGAATCACTTGCTTTGCCATATCTGATTTCTCTCCTTCAACAACTGTGGTCAGAATCTCTCAATGAAAAAGGCGGGAGCAGTCTGGAAGATGTCGAGACTACTTGCCGCCTTTTTTGCCGCTCGCCGCGCCTGCGCGCTCGATGATTCCGAGAATCTCGTCTTCGCGCATAATCAAGAACTCTTCGTTGTCAATCTTGATTTCCGAGCCGCTGTATTTGCCGAAGAGCACGCGGTCGCCCTCTTTCACGTCGAGCGTCTGGCGCGTCCCGTCGTTCTTGTACTTGCCCTCGCCGACGGCGATAACTTCGCCCTCCTGCGGCTTCTCTTTCGCGCTGTCGGGGATGATGATGCCGCCGCGCACCTGCTCGCCCTCTTCAATCCGGCGCACGATGACACGGTCGTGCAAGGGTCTGATGTTCGTTGCCATAGCCGAAAAAACTCCTTTCAGAAGTTCACCGTAAAACGTTGGTGTGATTAAGTTTAAATTGCCTCGGATGATGACTCCGTTAGCACTCCCGCGCCGAGAGGGCTGAGGCTTCAGGCACAACACGACCCACAATGACCGGTCGAAAAGCCATTTTTCTGGCACTCTTCCAGCGCGAGTGCTAAAAATATAGCACTTTCGATTGGCTTGTCAATCCCGTTCGATTTTTACCCGTCCGATGGTGTTATCGGGGCGCGTTTGGCGTGGAGAGATTTTAGCGTTTGCGGCGGGCGGCGGGTTTGCGTGTGGGCGATTTGGCGGCGCGCTCTTGCGTGCGGTAGGCGGCGACGCGTTTGGAGAGTGTGTTGCGGTGGATGCCGAGCGAGGCAGCGGTGCGCGAGAGATGTTCTTTGTTGCGCGAGAGCGCCTTCTGGATGTAGAGCTTCTCGAACTCGTCGAGCGCCTCGTCGAGCATTATCTGACCATCGAGCATCTCGTCAATCAAGGCTTCGAGGCGTGTGCGCATCTGCATAGGTCGCTCCAGACAGTTTGTTGATAAAGTGCTAATCTCGGACGATTTCCTTCGCGTCACGGTTCAGTTGGTGAGGCGTCTGTATTCGGAGACGAAGCGCGAGCGCACGTCGGCCGACGTGCAGACGGCGAGGAGACGCGCGCCTTCGGCGAGAGCCGGAGCGGTGCGCGCTTCCTCGACCGAACTGAGACGGACGGGGAAGGCCGTCAGCGCGAGGTAGACGGCCGAGCAGACGGCGACGCCGCGCACGAGTCCGAAGGCGCCGCCGAGCACGCGGTCGAACCATTCGAGCCGCGCGCGGCGCAACCCTGCGCGCGCGACTCCGCCCGCGACGAACCCCAGAGCCAGCGCAAGCCCTGCGACGAGTAAGAACCCGGCCGCTTGCGCCGCCGCTTCCGACTCGACGAGGCCGAGGCTGCGCAGCAACTCTCCAGCCCACCCGTAGGCGCGCCCCGCCAGCACGAGACCGGCGGCGAGCGCGACCAAAGTGATACAAGCGCGTACCAGACCGCGCAGGCCGCCAGCGACGACCGACGAGCCGACAATGAGAATGACGAAGAAGTCAAAGACGGTCATCTGAAAAGTCTGGAATCTAGTCTGGAGTCTCAAGTCTAAGTTTGGAGTCTAAAGCATGAGAGTCTTGAGCGGCCTGTCTCGACTTCTGAACTTTAGACTTGAGACTCCAGACTCTCTCCTGTGAGCAGTCGGTAGGCTTCCAAGTAGCGAGCAGTCGTCGCGGCGGCCACGTCCGGTGGCAGCGGCGGCGCGGGCGGCCGTTTGTCCCAATCGAGCGTTTCCAGATAGTCGCGCACGTACTGTTTGTCGAAGGAGGGCTGCGCGCGCCCTGCTTCGTAGCGGTCGGCAGGCCAGAAGCGAGAGGAGTCGGGCGTGAGTGCCTCGTCGATGAGGATGATGCTCCCGTCCGGCAACCGACCGAACTCGAACTTGGTATCGGCGATGATGATGCCGCACGCGCGCGCGTAAGCGGCGGCCTCACGATAGAGCGCAAGCGATAGGTCGCGTAGGTGTTCGGTCACAACGCTTCCGACGAGGTCGCGCATGCGCGACTCGCTGATGTTCTCGTCGTGCCCCTCTTCGGCCTTCGTGGCGGGCGTGAAGATGGCCTCCGGCAGCTCTGCGGATTCGCGCAGGCCGGGCGGCAGAGGATGACCGCAGACTTCGCCCGTCCGCAGGTAGTCCTTCCAGCCGGAGCCGGCGAGGTAGCCGCGCACGACGCACTCGACGGGGAAGACTTCAGTGCGGCGGACGAGCATCGAGCGACCACGCAGGGCGTCTTCGTGAAGACGTACGCGTTCGGGCATCTGCGCCGTATCGGTGGTGACGAGATGATGCGGCGTGAGATGCGCGAGACGCTCGAACCAGAAGCGCGAGAGTGCTGTGAGCACTTCGCCCTTGCGGGCGATTTGTGTGGGCAGGATGCAGTCGAAGGCCGAGATGCGGTCGGTTGCGACGACGAGCAGATGACGGTCGTCCACCGCATAGACGTCGCGCACTTTGCCGCGCCGGACGAGTGTCAGGTCGGGCAGCGAAGTCTCGGCGACGGGTTGTGTGCTGGTCATGTCTGAACTCGGCCGGCCGGGCACATGCGTACAGGATTGAAAGACGACGGAAGCGAGCCGCGATTGTGCTCGCGCGCCGGAAACTTTGTCAAGAACGGTGATAGGTGATGGGTGATGGGTGATAGGAAAATACGTCTACTCTTATCACCCATCACTTATCACTTATCACCCATCACCCATCACTTATCCCTGTAGGGCGTCGCGGAGGCGGCGAATCTGTGCGGCGTGGTCGTGTGCGTGCGCGGCGTAGATGCGCAGCCAGTCTTCGACGGTGTAGCGGCCGGACTCGCTGTGCGTCCCGGCGCGCGTCCAGTCGGCGTCGGAGAGTGTGTCGAGCAGTTGGGAGGTGGTGGCGCGTGCGGCGCGCAGGGCTTCGAGCGCGGGGGCGTGGTCGCGTTCGTTGTAGCGGAAGCGGCGCGCGTATTCGTCCTGGTCGTAGCCCTGTATCTCTGCCGCCTCTTCGGCTAGCAGTTTGCGTAGGCGCAGGGCGCTCGCCATCTCGCTGTCGGCGAGGTGATGGACAATCTCTCTGGCGCTCCACTTGCCGGGGAAAGGGCGCGCCGTCAGGTGCTCTGCGGGGAAGTCTGCGAGGCTGCGCACGACTTCTTCGTAGCCTGCGCGGTAGCGTGCAATCTGTGCGTCTCGCTCTGCTGGGGTCATGGGGTTTGTTCTCGGTTGATGGGTTCGACGGCCGTCGGCGGCGTTCTAAATAACACAGCGGGGCGCGGTTTGGGAATAGCGGCCGGTCGCCGAGCTTTTCCGAGCGGGGGCGCGGACGGCAAGTTAATGCTTGAGTTTATTGGCCTTGTCCTGTTATATTCCAAACTGTATGGCGCGCCGGTCGCTCCGGCTGCGACCTCTCAGAAGGGAACTCACCCGTTCACTTCCGTTTCAAACGACGGCCACCAGATGAGCACCAGACCCGCTCTGAGCGATACCAGACCTAAAGAGCTTGACGAAGAAAGAGCTGAGGCCGGCGACCGCCGGACGAAGCTTCTTGTCATCGAGGACGACGACAAAATCCTCGAAGCCATCAGCGTCTATTTCTCCGGCGCGGGCTACAACGTGCAGACGGCTGAGGACGGCCTCGCGGGCGTTCAGGCCGCTTTAGGCGACCGTCCCGACGTTATCGTCCTCGACCTGATGCTTCCCAAGATGGACGGTCTCGCCGTCTGCCGCGAGTTGAGGGAGAAGACGCCTTACATCCCGATTCTCATGCTGACGGCGAAGGACGACGTGGTTGACAAGGTGCTCGGCCTTGAGATGGGCGCGGACGATTACATCACCAAGCCCTTCTCTCTGCGCGAACTCGAAGCCCGCATCAAGAGCGTACTCAGGCGCGTGCGCGCTGTGGCGCGGACGGAGTCGGGCGGCGAGGAAGCGCCGATTGTGCGCGGGCGTCTGCGCATCGACCCGGCGAAACGTGAAGTCAGCGTCGGCGACCGTCAGGTCGAGTTGACGCCGAAGGAGTTTGAACTGCTGCGGCTCTTCGCCTCGAATCCCGGCCGCGTCTTCCCGCGCAAGTACCTCTTGGAGAAAATCTGGGACTACTCCTACGAAGGTTACGACCGCACCATCGACTCTCACATCAACCGCCTCCGCGCCAAGATTGAGGACAACCCGGAAAATCCTCAGATGGTCTTGACGGTCTGGGGCATCGGTTACAAGTTCAGCGACGAGCAGCGTTAATCACCGCGACGCCCGCTCACTGTTCTTTCTCTCCAACAAGCCTTCTGCCGTGTCACGCAAGTTTCACGGAAGCGACGCGCACACGCCCCCGCACGCCGCCTCCGGCGGACACCGCACAGCACAGACGCCCGAAAGCGACCGCACACGCGCGTCTCCTAAAACCCGCCTCACCCTTCTCTGAAGAGCCAACAACCCGGCTCGCCAAAAGAATAAAGCCATGAACAAGGTCAAACTTGCACACCATACTGCCGCGTCCGAAGCGCACGCCGCGCAGGAGACGGCCACCCACCAAGCTCTCAGTCCTTCGCGTTGCGTGCGTCTCGGACTCGTCACGGCGCTCGGCGTCGGGCTAACCTTCTGGTCGCCCGACGCGCCGCACGCGCAGCAGCGCCGCGTCCGCGAGCCGGGCGTTAAGGTAACGCGCATTGCGACGAGCAGCCGGGGCAAAGACAGCGTCGTCTCCATCTCCGGCGACGGCAACCTGAATCGTGCCCAGACGTTTCAGGAGAACGGCAAGTTTCACGTTGTTCTGCCTTACGCGAAGACCGAGTTGCCCAATGGCGCGCCGCGCGGCGTGAAGATGCAGCGCGTCGGCGACTCACTGGAAATCATCGTCCCCGTCAAACCCGGCGCGAGCGTCACGGTCAAGCCGAACTTCAGCAACCTCGACCTCGTCGTCAGCGGCGGCGTCGACGAAGCGACGGCCGAGCCGCAGCAGCAGGCGAAGCCGGAGACGGAAGCCGCGCGACAGACACGCGCCTCGGCGCAGCAGGCGCGCCAGCAGGCAGCGCGCGAACGCGCCACGACGCCCCGCGAGACGCAGCAGGGACGCCTCGAACAGCGCGCCTCGCGCCACGAAAGCGCGCAGCCTTCCAGCGCGCGCGCAGAAGACATGCCTGCGCAGACGCCGCACGCCGCGCCGCCACACGACCCGAACGCAGCGACTACAGCACAACCCATCGCGCCGCCCGTCGTCGAGACGGCTGCTGCGCCGGCAGCGACACAGCAACAGCCGCAGGTCGCGGCCGTCGCAGCGGCGCAGACCGGCGGCGAGTCTTCCTCGTTCCTGTTCTCGATGACGGGATTGCTCGTCGTCGTCGGCGGGCTGGTCACGGGCGCGCTCCTGTTGCTCCTCTTCAGGCGTCGTCGTCGCTCCGAAGAGGACGCAGACCTGATGTCGTCGGAAGCAGAGGATGTGAAGGAAGCGAAGGCCGAGCGTCAGCGCGAGAAGGCCGAGCGAAAGCGGCGCAAGGCCGAGGCGAAACGGGAGAAGAAGAAGGCGTCCGTCGTCGAGAGCGTCGAGATGCCGACCGAAGAGCCTTTCGAGAGTTACAAGGGCGACCGCCGCAAGCAGAGCGTCTCCGTCGCACACGACCGGCGCAAGGGCGGCGGCGAGTTGCTCACGCATCAGGTGCAGAACGGCGCGCTCGTGCCGGAAGGCGGCGCGGATAAGTCTGAGCGCAAGGCAGAGGTGGTGCGCGCGGCGAGCGCGAGCGCCCCGGCCGTGCTCTTCGGCGCATACCGCATTGACCAGGAGGTAACGAAACTCGTGCAGGGCGAGGCGCACAGCATCGACGTGCTGGCTTCGCGTGCGACCGACGACCGCCGCGCCATCGAGACTTCGCTCGTCAAAGTTCTACAGTCGGAGGAGTCGAGCGAGGACGGGAAGCGGCGTGCGCGTGGGGCTTTGGAAGAGTACGGTTTCGTCGCGCGCCAGAGCGCGGCGTTGCTGCTCGCGCCCGACGCATACGAACGCGCGACGGCCGCGCGCGTGCTCGGACAGGTGCGCGCCGCCTCTTCGCTGCCGTTCCTGCTCGAAGCCCTCTACGACACCGAACAGGTGGTGCGCACGGAGGTCGTCACAAGCCTCGGTGCGCTCGCGTTACCGAAGGCCATCGGCGCGCTGCTCGACATGGCTCGCCGTTACCCGGAGATTCCGGCCTCGCTGCTCGGTAACGTCTTGACGGCCTGCTCGGTCGAGTCTCTCGAACTGAGCTTTGCAGACCCGCAAGACAGTCGCACCTTTGCGCAGAGCGGCGAAGATTTCACGGGCGAGATTATCGGTCTGGACTCGGTCGGCGTTATCGAACAACTGCCCGAATGGCTCGAAGACGACACGCTGGCCGACGCGCTCGAACGCCTCGTGAGCGTTGACGTGGAAGCGCGCATCTCGGCCGCGCAATCGCTGGCGCAGTTTCAGGTGCGCCGCTCGGTGGAGGCTCTGGCGGCGATGGCGCGCTACGACGAGGATGCGGCCGTGCGTGCCGCCGCCGTCACGAGTCTCGGCCACATCGACCACGAATCCGTCTTCGCCTTCATCCTGCTGGCGATGGCCGACGAGGCGCGCGAGGTACGCGCGGCGGCGGCGCGCGCGCTGACGAGTCTGAACATCGAGCGCGCTGACGCATACGTGCGCCTCATGGAATCGGCCGATGCGGAGACCTTGCGCGACGTGGCGCAGGCCTGTCTCAAGACGGGACTCGGCGCGCAGGCCGTCAATCGTCTTGCCAGCGAAGACCGTCGTCAGGCTTATGAGTCGTTCTCGCTGCTCTCGCTGCTCGTGCGCGCGGGCGAGACGCGCCTTGTGCTCGAAGCCGTCGAGAAGCACGCTGACACGAACGTGCGTCTGGCGGCCATCCGGCTGCTCGGTCAGATGGGCGACGCTGAGGTGGTCGAACAGTTGCGCGAGTTGGCGACGCACGGCGGAGTGCCGGAGAAGGTGCGCGCGTCGATTCTCGCAGCCGTCCATCACACGGCCGACTTGCAGGAAACCGTCTGACGTGCGGCGTGTCAGGCGGTGAAATGTTGGGTGACAAGAACGGCGCGGTCAGGCATAATTGCCGCCTGAACTCTTACCGTTTGACCGAGCTACCGCAATGCCCCAAAAAACATTCTCTCAAATGCTTCGCCACACTCGACTCGAACCGGCCGCAGCCTTGCCTGCGGCGCTACTTCTGGTCTGCTGCGTCTGCCTGTTCTCGGCCGTCTCGCTCGGTCAACAACCGGGCAAGAGCGCGCCCGCGCAGACCGGCCAGAGGCAGCAGAAGGCGAAACAGATTTTCCTGTCGGGCAAGAACGAGTCGCCGCGCGGCTCAAGCGTCACCATTCGCTCCGATACGCCGCTCAACGATTACTCCGCCTATCGCAGCGGCGACCGCTTCTACGTCGTTATCCCGAAGGCCAATGCCAACTCGATGCCGCGCGGCACAAGCGGTCGCGGCTTCGCAGACATGCAGGTGCAGCAGCGCGGCAACGATGTCGTGCTCTCCTACAAACTGCAACCCGGAGCCAAGCCACGCGTCAATCAGAGATTCGACCGCCTCGACGTAGTCTTCGACACGGCCGAAGGCTCGTCCGCACAGAACACGGCGCAGAACACGACCACGCCGACGCGCACGCAGGAACCCGGCAACACACAACGCGGCAACGACGCGGCGCAGACCAACCCGCGACAGACCACGACGACACCCGACAACGCGACGCCCGCCGCCACCGACCCTGCGCGCACGAACACGCAGCAGCAATCCACCACGCAGACGCCGAACGTGCTCGCGCCCGGCGCAAGCACGCTGCCCGGCGGGACTCAAGCGCCACTCGACCCGACGGCCACCGAATCGCCGCTCCCCGAAACCTCGCCGACGCCCGCTGACGCAGCCTCTCAGCAAGTGGCGCAGACGCAACCACCGGCCGCGACCGCGCCCATCACGACCAACAGCCCGTCTGCCGCGCGCCCCTCGTCCGGCTCTTTCGCCGCCGCCGTCCTGAACAACTGGCCGGCCATCATCGGCATCCTTTTGCTCGCCGGGATGGTGCTCTTCATCGTGGCGCAACGCTCGGCCTCGCGTCGCGGCGCAGCGCGCCAGACCGAAGCCAAGACGACGACCACGACCACCGCTG
>DASZCR010000259.1:0-2154 GCA_035942915.1 Pyrinomonadaceae bacterium
CGAGTCGAAGGCCCGCACCGTGATGCGCGGGTTGTGCTTGGCTAAGACTTTCGTAATCGCCGCCGTCAATGTCGTCTTCCCGTGATCGACGTGCCCGATGGTTCCGATGTTGACGTGCGGCTTCGACCGGTCAAATTTTTCTTTCGACATTCCGCGATGGCCTCTTCAGAGTAAAGATATTGGATGCAAATTTGATGAAGCCCGCGATGAGATTTGAACTCATGACCTCCTCCTTACCAAGGAGGCGCTCTACCCCTGAGCTACGCGGGCGCTGCGCCGACCGAACTTATGGAGCGGGAGACGAGGCTCGAACTCGCGACCCTCAGCTTGGAAGGCTGATGCTCTACCAACTGAGCTACTCCCGCCCTCTTTCAAGGGCGGAGGGATGAGGGATGAAGGATGAACCTTTTCGCGTCATCCCTCATCCCTCATCCTTCATCCCTTAAGACGTGGTGCAGGGGGTAGGATTCGAACCTACGTAGGGTGTGAACCCGCCGGGTTTACAGCCCGGTGCCATTAACCACTCGACCACCCCTGCGCATCTTGCCAAACAACTTATCTGCACCCGCCGAAATCCGCCGAAACCCTTCGGATTTCGGAAGATGCGAGAGCCGGCGACAGGATTTGAACCCGCGACCCTCTGATTACAAATCAGATGCTCTACCAACTGAGCTACGCCGGCCAGTCACAGTAGATTTTGTCGTCTGCCGACAAAACGTGAATACTAACAACACCTTCCCGAAAAGGCAAGCCGGAGTCGAGAGGGGTCGCCGCACGCGGGTTTCGCCCGTATCTCGCGGTCAAAATGGCACTTTCGGCGTCGCGGTACGGAAGAAATCTGTTGACGGTCGCGCCAGTCGGACGGTAGGATGAAAGTGCCCGCGAAGGCGGCACGACGACGAATACGTGCCGCGAAGCCCTCCGCGCCTCCCGTCAGCCAGTTCAGCCCCGCTCGAAAAGTTTCCGCCCGGCCCTGCGTGTGCGCCCGGCGTCGTTCCCCGCAACAGACCGAATCCGAAGCATCCTTCCAAACTCAATCAAGGAGTCTCCGCCGTGCATCAGTGTCACCTCAAATATCTCTTCCGCAACCTTGCGACCCTCTTGCTGCTCTGCTTCCTGAGCATCGCTATTGCCATCCTGAGCGCCGTCATCGCCAGCGCGCAGACGCTTGAGGGGGCGGCTCAGCAGCAGCCACAGGACGGGCGTCCGACCGTAGTCGCGCCGCCGGAGCGCACCCCGGCAGTGGTCGCGCGTCCGAGCGAGTTGGAGTGCAGCGGGCAGATTGAAGCCGCGCCCGTCTCGACCGGGCTTGAAATCGTCGGCGCGCAGCAGGAGCAGGAGCAGCGCGTCTTTGCAGAGGGCGACTATCTCTTCATCGGCGGCGGAGCGCAACAGGGCTTGCGCGCCGGTCAGGAGTTGTCGGTCGTGCGCCCGCGCGGGCAGTTCCGTTCCCCTCTGAGCGCCAAGCGCGGCTCGCTCGGCATCTTCACGCAGGAGGTCGGCCGCGTGCGCATCGTCGAGTTGAGAGGCGAGGTCGCCGTGGCGCTCGTCAATCAGTCGTGCGACTCGATACTGCTCGGCGACCTGCTGCGCCCTGTGCCGCAGAGAGTCGCCGCCGTGCGCCGGCCGGAGACCAACCTCGAACGTTTCGCCAGTCCGACGGGCAGGCAGACCGGGCGCATCGTGCTGTCGCGCGACGCGCGCGAGATGATTTCCAAAGACCAGGTCGTCTTCATCGACCTCGGTGCTGAAGACAACATCAAAGCCGGTGATTATCTGACCATCTTCCGCCCCGTCGGCACGGGCAACATCACGCGCTTCCGCGACAAGGAGATTACGTCGAACGCCAAGCGCGGCTTCGAGAGCGAGCGTTTTCGCGGCGGCAAGTTCTCCAATCAGTCGCAGCGCGTCCGCAACCCGCAGGACGATACCTTCAGCGAGACGGTCAACACGCCGGAGATTAAAGAACGGCGACCGGCTATGCCGCGCAAGGTGGTCGGCGAAGTGGTCGTCCTAAGCGTGCAGGCGCGGACGGCGACGGCCGTCATCACGCGCGTCTCGCAGGAGGTGCACACGGGCGACTACGTCGAGAGCCAGTAGGAAGCGCGCCTTCGACAGTCAGGCGGCCAACACTACAGGCGGCCAGAGCGCGCG
>DASZCR010000260.1:0-14725 GCA_035942915.1 Pyrinomonadaceae bacterium
ACGTTCCGCTCGCGGTCGTCGATTTGCGCCCCTACCCGGAGGCCGAGCGCGAAGGACGCTTCCGCGAGTCGTTCGCAGAAGAGACCTCTCGCCCCTTCGACCTGACGACCGGCCCGCTGCTGCGTACCACGCTCTACAGACACGAAGACGATGTCTACACGCTGCTCGTCTCGATGCACCACATCATCTCGGATGGTTGGTCGATAGGCGTGCTGACGCGCGAGATGGGACAACTCTACGAAGCTTTCGCCGCCGGTCGGCCATCGCCTCTGCCGGAACTCCCCATTCAATATGCAGACTACGCCGTCTGGCAGCAGCAGTGGCTCAAGGGCGCAGTGCTTGAGAAGCAGTCGGCTTACTGGCGCGAGAAACTGGGCGGCGAACTGCCCGTGCTGCAACTGCCGACAGACCGGCCGCGCCCGCCCGTCCAGCGATTCAAAGGCGCGACGCATTTCTTCGTCCTGCCGCAGCCGTTGACGGAAAAGCTCCGCACGCTCAGCCGTCAGGAGAACGCGACGCTCTTCATGCTCCTGCTCGCCGCTTTCGATGTTCTGCTTTATCGCCAGACGGGGCAGGAAGACCTCGTCGTCGGGGTGCCGATAGCGAATCGCCACAGGGGCAAGGTCGAACCCTTAATCGGATTCTTCGTCAACACGCTGGCCTTGCGTGCAGACCTCTCCGGCAATCCCTCTTTCCGTGAACTGCTCGGACGGGTCAAGGACATCACGCTCGAAGCTTACGCGCATCAGGACGTGCCTTTGGAGAAGATAGTCGAAGAGCTACAGCCGGAGCGCAACCTGAGCCACACGCCCCTGTTTCAAGTGATGCTGGCTTTGCAGAACGTGCCGATGCCGAAGCTGAAGCTGCCGGAGTTGGAAATCACCATGCTGCCGATGGACGCCGGCACATCGAAGTTCGACCTGACGTTGGCGTTGACGGAGGAAGCAGGCGCACTCGCGGCGACACTGGAATACAGCACAGACTTGTTTGAAGCCGCGACCATCGAACGGTTGAGCGCGCATTTCATCAATCTGTTGGAGAGTATCGTCCGCGACCCGTCGCGAGCCATCTCTGAACTTGAGATGCTCAGTGCAGAGGAGCAGAGACAGCTATTAGTCGAATGGAATCAGACTTCAGAAGAGTATGACGCGGCCTGCTTGCATCACCTCATCGAAGCACAAGTCGAACGCACGCCTGATGCTGTCGCCGTCAGTTTCAATGATGAACAGGTCACATATCAGGAGTTGAATGAGAGAGCCAATCAAGTAGCTCATCATCTAAGAAGCTTAGGAGTCGGAGCAGAGAAGCGAGTTGGCATCCTGATGGAGCGTTCCATCGATTTAATCGTCGCCTTGTTGGGAACGTTGAAGTCAGGAGCAGCATACGTTCCGCTAGACCCGACCTATCCACCGCAGCGACTCTCTTTCATGCTCTCTGACTCACAAGCTGATGTGCTTTTGAGCAGAGAACAGTTCCTCTCAACCGTTCCCGACTACAACGGCCACCTGCTTTTGATGGACAAGTTCGGCGAATCATCAAGCACTATTTCTACGGAGAACCTTAAAACGGAAGTGCTGGCGGAGAATGCGGCCTATCTCATCTACACTTCAGGTTCCACTGGCAGACCGAAAGGAGTCGCTATCACACATCGCAACGCGGCGGCTCTCCTGCATTGGGCGCAGCGTGCCTTCTCTCGTGAAGAACTCTCCTCTGTTCTGGCTTCCACCTCTGTCTGCTTCGACCTCTCCATCTTTGAGTTATTTGTGCCCCTCTCTATTGGTGGGCGCGTCGTGCTCGTTGAGAATGCACTCTCTGTCGTGGAACTCCCACCATCCATCGACCTGAAGTTGATTAACACCGTGCCTTCAGCGATGACTGAACTGCTCAGGATGAAGGCTGTGCCGGCATCTGTGACAGCAGTCAATCTAGCGGGTGAAGCATTAAGTGGCAGACTCGTCAGAGATATCTATGAACAGACAGCGGTGCAAGTGGTGCGTAATCTCTACGGCCCATCTGAAGATACGACCTATTCAACATGGACAGAAATCAGGAGAGAGAGTCAGGGAGAGCCGACGATAGGGCGACCGGTGACGAACACGCGCAGCTACATTCTAGGGCGAAGGATGGAGGTAGTAGCGCGTGGAGTAGCGGGAGAGTTGTATCTGGGAGGAGAAGGGATATCGAGAGGATATTTAAACAGACCGGAGATGACAGCGGAGAGATATGTGCCAGACCCGTTCGGTAGAGCAGGAGAGAGGTTGTATCGGACAGGAGATTTAGCGAGATACAGAGCGGATGGAGAGATAGAGTTTCTGGGAAGGATTGATACACAGGTTAAGGTTAGAGGTTATCGTATCGAACTCGGTGAGATTGAAGCCGCCCTCAGCCGACACCCCGGACTGAAGGAGTCGGCCGTTCTGGTCGTAGAGGATAAGGCGGGCGATGACCAACTCGTCGCCTACATCGCTCCGCAGGACGGCAGCACGCCCAACGTCAGCGAGCTTCGCAACTTCCTGAAGCTCTCGCTGCCCGACTACATGATTCCTTCCGCCTTCGTGACTCTGCCCGCATTGCCGAAAACGTCCAGCGGGAAGATTGACCGCCGCGCACTCACTACGTCAGACGCCGAGATTCACACGGCAGCCGACGAGTACTCTGCGCCGCGCACGCCCGTCGAAGAGATGCTGGCCGGAATCTGGGGCGAGGTCTTGCGAGTCGAACGCGTCGGCATCCACGACAACTTCTTCGACCTCGGCGGCCACTCGCTACTGGCGACACGCGTCATGTCGAAAGCGCGCGCCGTCTTCAACGTTGAGATTCCGTTGCGCGCTCTGTTTGAGCGACCGACCGTTGCGGAACTAGCCGAGACGGTCGAAGACGCGTTGCGCGGAAGCGTGCGCGTGCAGACGCCTGCGCTGCGTCCGGTCGCACGTCAGGAGCGAATGCCGCTCTCGTTTTCTCAGCAACGTCTCTGGTTTCTCGACCAACTGAAGCCCGGCAGCGCGGCCTATAACATCCCTGCCGCCGTGAGGTTCGACGGCGTGCTCAACATCGACGCGCTCCATCGCAGCCTCAACGAGATAGTCCGCCGCCACGAAGCCCTCCGCACAACCTTCACGACGACGGGCGAGCAGACCATCCGAGACTACGAGACGACGCAACCTCTGGAACTCCCTCTCACCGACCTGAGCGGGCTGCCGGAGACGGAACGCGAAGAGCAGGTGCAACGTCTCTCGGCCGCAGAGGCCGCGCAGCCCTTCGACCTGACGAACGACATGCTGTTGCGCGTCAAACTGCTGCGCCTCGGCGAAGAGCAGCACGTGATGCTGGTGACGATGCATCACATCATCTCGGATGGTTGGTCTGCCGGAATCTTCATCCGCGAGTTGTCGGCTCTCTACACGGCCTTCTCCGAAGGGCGGCCGTCGCCTCTGCCGGAGCTTCCCATCCAGTATGCAGACTTCGCCGTCTGGCAACGCGAACTCTTGCAGGGCGAAGTGCTCGACACGCAGTTGGACTACTGGAAAAAGCAGTTGGCTAACCCGACCGTCCTTGAATTGCCGACCGACCGCGCACGCCCGCCCATCCAGACCTTCAACGGAGCAAATCGCTCCTTCTCACTCGACGCCGAACTGGCGGCGGAACTGCAAGCCGTCAGTCGCCGCAACGGCGGCACGCTCTTTATGACTCTGCTCGCGGCCTTAAAGGTGCTCCTGCATCGTTACAGCCGGCAGGAAGACATCATCATCGGAACGCCGATAGCCAACCGCAACAGGGTCGAGATTGAGGGGCTGATAGGCTTCTTCGTCAATACGCTGGTGATGCGCACGGACTTGTCCGGCAACCCGTCATTTCAAGAACTGTTGCTGAGGGTGCGCGAGGCGGCCTTGAGCGCCTACGCACATCAAGACCTGCCTTTCGAGAAGCTGGTCGAAGAGCTTCAGTTGGAGCGCGACCTGAGCCGCAATCCACTGTTTCAGGTGATGTTTGTTTTTCAGGACGACCCGTTGGCGCGTCTGGATGCGCCGGGCTTGAAAATCAGCCAGTTGGAGACCG
The DNA here is from genome assembly GCA_035942915.1 of Pyrinomonadaceae bacterium. GTDB lineage: Bacteria > Acidobacteriota > Blastocatellia > Pyrinomonadales > Pyrinomonadaceae > DASZCR01. Next base: position 4,057 of record DASZCR010000260.1, read on the forward strand.
ACAGCGGAACGGCCATGTTCGATTTGACGCTCTACATGGTTCAGCGCCAAGACGGCCGATTGACGGGGACGTTCAATTACAACACCGCACTCTTTGACGAGGCGCGGATTGACAATCTCATCGAGCATTTTCGCACGCTGCTCGCAGCCATCGCCTCCGACCCGGCACGCCCTATCGCCTCGCTGCCGTTGTTGCACGCGCGCGATGAGCATCGACTGCTCCGTGAATGGAACGAGACGGCGGCCGGGTTCCCGTCGGACAAGTCCCTTCATGAACTGTTCGAGGCACAGGCGCAGCGCACGCCCGACGCCGTCGCGCTCATCTCCGAAGAGGGACAAATCACTTACGGGGAATTGAATCAGCGCGCGAACCGTCTGGCTCAGTATCTTCGCAAACTCGGCATCGCGCCGGAAGCGTTTGTCGGCGTCCACCTTGAGCGGTCTGTCGAGATGGTCGTCGGGATACTCGGCATTCTCAAGGCGGGCGGGGCATACGTGCCGCTTGACCCGGCCTATCCGCAGGAGCGTCTGACGCTGATGCTCGAAGACGCGCGCCCGCAGGTGGTGCTCACGCGCGGGTCGTCGTCCGGCGAACTCGTCACGGCGTCGGCGCGCATCGTCAACCTTGATGCCGATTGGGAAATCATCGCACGCGAAAGCGACCAAGCGCCGCCGAATCTGACGACCGCCGAAAATCTGGCTTATCTCATCTACACTTCAGGCTCGACCGGGAGACCGAAGGCCGTGCTCGCGCAGCATCGCAGCGTCGTCAATCGTCTTCAGTGGATGTGGAATCGCTACCCGTTCGAGCCGGGTGAGGTCTGCTGTCAGAAAACCTCGCTCAGCTTTGTCGATTCCATCTGGGAGATTTTCGGCCCGCTGCTGCAAGGCGTCCCGTCATTGATTCTCAAGGATGCACAGGTCAAAGACGTTTTCGAGTTAATCCGCGCGCTCAGCCTGCATCGTGTGACGCGGCTTGTGCTCGTGCCGTCGTTGCTCAATGTCCTGCTCGACACCTACCGCGAACTGCCTTCCGAGCCGCTCATGATTAAGACGTGGGTGAGCAGCGGCGAGGCGCTCTCGTCCGACCTCGCGCGGAAGTTCAAGGAGACGTTCCCGGAAGCGAGGTTGTTGAATCTCTACGGCTCTTCGGAAGTGTCGGCCGACGTGACCTGTTATGACACGAGCGACGCGGACGACGACGCGGAACTCGTCGCCATCGGCAGACCCATTGCCAACACGCAAATCTATCTGCTCGACGACCAACTGCAACCCGTGCCGGTCGGCGTGCCGGGAGAAATTTACGTCGGCGGCAGCGGCCTTGCGCGCGGCTATCATCATCACCCGGACTTCACGGCGCTGCGCTTCGTCCCAGACCCTTACGGCGGCAAACCCGGCGCGCGTCTGTACAAGACGGGCGACCTCGCGCGTTACCGGCGCGACGGACAAATCGAATATCTGGGGCGCACAGACCAACAGGTCAAGATTCGCGGTTATCGCATCGAGCCGGAAGAGATTGAGACGGCGCTGCGACAGTATCCGCACGTCAAGGATGCGGTCGTGACGGCGGTCGATGATGCGAGGGGCGGTAAACGTCTGGTCGCCTATGTCGTCTCCGAGCAACGGCCGGACGAGCCGCAGCGCGTCGAGAAGATGCAGTTCAGCCTCTTCTACTTCGCCGCTGACGAGACGAACTCCGACGAAGACAAGTATCAACTCTACATCGAGGGTGCGAAGTTTGCCGACCGGCACGGGTTTACGGCCGTCTGGACGCCGGAGCGCCATTTCCACCACGTCGCCGGTCTGTACCCGAACCCGTCCGTGCTGAACGCTGCGCTGGCGATGGTGACCGAGCAGATACAGTTGCGCGCGGGCAGTGTCGTCATGCCTCTGCATCATCCGATGCGTGTGGCCGAAGAGTGGGCGGTGGTTGACAACCTGTCGAAAGGGCGCGTCGGCCTCTCGTTTACTTCCGGTTGGGTGCCCAACGACTTCGCCTTCTACCCGGAGCACTTCGCCAACAAGCGCGAGGTGATGTATCGGGGCATCGAGCAGGTACGCAAACTCTGGCGCGGCGAAGCGATAACCGTCCGCGACGGCGCGATGAATGAGAAAGAGTTGAAGGTGTTTCCGCACCCCGTCCAGCCGGAACTGCCCATCTGGTTGACCTGCACGGGCGACCCCGAAACCTTCATCAAGGCGGGAGAAATCGGCGCGCACGTCCTGACGGCACTGCTCGGCCAGACGGTCGAGGAGGCTGCTCCGAAAATCGCGCTCTACCGCGAATCGCTCATCAAACACGGCTACGACCCAAGCAAATATCACGTCACGATGATGCTGCACACCTTCGTCGCACCCGACACCGAGGAGGTGCTCAGTAAAGCGCGCGAGCCGTTCCGCAACTACATGAAGTCGCACGTCGGGTTGATTCACACGATGGTCAAGAGCCTGAACCTTCAGGTCAATCTCAACAACGAGAAGGAACTCGACGACCTCATCTCTTTCGCCTTCGAGCGTTACTACCAGACGGCCTCGCTCATCGGCACGCCCGCCAAGTGTATGCAGATGATTGAGCGCATGCGCGAAATCGGTGTTGACGAGGTGGCCTGCCTGATTGACTTCGGCGTCGAGTTCAAGTCCGTCATGGAGGGTCTCAATCATCTCAACGAACTGAAGGAGATGGCCGCGCAAGCGCCGGTTGCCGACAAGCAGTCGATGGCCGATTTCCTCAGGCGCAGGCTCGCCGAATACATGATTCCTTCGGCCTTCGTCTCGCTCGACGCGCTGCCGCTTTTGCCTAACGGCAAGGTGAATCGCCGCGCCCTGCCTGCGCCCGACGCGCTGCAACTGGAACAGCCGAAGGTCTACGTCGCGCCGAGCACGCCGACCGAGATGGAACTGGCCGAGATTTGGGCTGAAGTGCTGGGCATCGAGCGGGTCGGCCTCAACGACAACTTCTTCGACATCGGCGGCCATTCGCTGATGGCGACTCAACTTATCTCGCGCGTCCGCGCGGCCTATCCGGTTGAACTGTCCGTGAAAGACCTGTTCGCTGCGCCGACTCTCGGAGGGATGGCCGAGATGGTGGAAGAAGGCCTGTTGGAGTTGATTAGCTCTGAGGGGCTTGATGAGCGGCTCGCCATGTTGAGCGAGATGAACGAGGAACAGGCTCAAGCTTTGTTAGACCGTGATAGCAATCTGTCCTGATGTTGCCTCACCGCTTGCCAGATGTGTTCAGCTTCAGGGATTGAGGGTGCCATGAAAGAGATTCAATCAGACACGCATGGTGCGGCCACACAGCCTGCCGCGCTTCCGCTTGCAGACGACATGCAGGAACAGATGAGAGAGAAACTGCTGGGGCTCTTCGGCACGCTCGAAGAGATTGTTCCGGGCGAGAAAGAGATTACGGAGCGTATCTTCAGCATCGCTCAAAACTTCTTGCGTGCGAAGGAGGTAACCAGCGGCGTTGACCTCAAGACTCTGCATACGAAGTTTCAGGACAGCCAGATTCCCGAAGGCTCTTTCGACATCGGGGGCTATCTGAACTATTTAACCGACAACGTGATTGCACATTCGATGCGCACGGCTTCACCCAGATTCATCGGCCACATGACCTCGGCGCTCCCTTACTTCGTGAGGGCGCTGGCAACGCTGACGGCTGCGATGAACCAGAATACGGTGAAGATGGAGACTTCAAAGGTCATCACCTCTTACGAGCGGCAAGCTCTGGGGATGATTCATCGTCTCATCTACAACTTCCCGGAAGACTTCTACATCGAGCACACGCAGCACAGCGAGAGCACGCTCGGCATCGTCGTCTCCGGCGGCACGCTCGCTAATATCACCGCGCTCTGGTGCGCGCGCAATTCGTCTCTCGGCGCGACCATTGACTTCGCAGGCGTCGAAAAAGAGGGCTTGCACGCCGCGCTGAACTACTACGGCTATCAGGGCGCAGTCGTCATCGGCTCTCGCCTGATGCATTACTCCTTTGAGAAAGCGGCCGACGTGCTCGGCATCGGCACGAACAATCTGGTCAAGGTCGATGTCGATGACCACAACCGCATCGACCTCGCGGCGCTGCGCCGGACGGTCGAGACTTGCCGCGCGCAGAACAAACACATCATCGCCATCGTCGGAGTTGCCGGGGCGACCGATTCCGGCAGCATTGACCCGCTCTCCGAGATGGCCGACATCGCAGGAGAGGTCGGCACGCACTTTCACGTCGATGCCGCGTGGTGCGGCCCCATCCTCTTTTCCGAACAGCACAAGCATAAACTCAACGGCATCGACCGCGCCGACTCCGTGACCATCGACGGGCACAAGCAACTCTATCTGACGATGGGCGTCGGGATGTTGATGCTGCGCGACCCGCGTCTGGCTAAGGTGATTGAGAAGCAGGCGCGCTACATCATTCGCAAAGGGTCGTTCGATTTGGGTCGCCGCTCTCTGGAAGGCTCGCGCCCGGACAGGGCTTTGCTGCTGCACGCGGCGCTGAGCATCATCGGCCGACGGGGCTACGAGTTTCTGATTGATGAGGGTATCCGCAAGACGCAGTATCTGGCCGATATTGTCCGCGCGCGTCCTGAGTTTGAGTTGCTGATAGAGCCGGAAATCAACATTCTGAACTATCGCTACATCCCTTCGCGATGGCGAGAGAAGGCCGCGCACAAACAGTTGGACAGGACGGAGAATGAGTTAATCAACGACTTCAACGTCCGCTTGCAGAGGCTGCAACGTCAGGCCGGAGACAGTTTCGTCTCGCGCACCACCTTAAACGTCCACTCCTACGGGGACGACGTGCCCATCGTCGCTCTGCGCGCCGTGCTGGCTAATCCGCTGACGACGGAAGCAGACATCGAAAGCGTGATAGACGAACAGAGGCGCATCGGCGACAGGCTGGAAGCGGAGAAGGGTTGATAAGGGCGTCGATTGAGGCAAGAGGCCGTTGACATGAAAACAGACCGCTTAGCTCTGCTGAAAAATCTCTCACCGGCGAAGCGCGCCCTGCTGCTCAAGTCTCTACGCGCGGAGGCGGCGCATCAAGAGGAGCCGGACGTTATCGCCCGGCGCACGGGCAATGCGCCCGCGCCGCTCTCGTTTGCCCAGCAGCGTCTCTGGTTCCTCGACCAGTTAGACCCGAACAATTCCGCTTACAACATCGCGCGCGCCATCCGTCTGACGGGGCCGCTCGACCGGGACGCCTTAGAGCGCACCATCAACGAGATAGTCCGCCGCCACGAAGCCCTCCGCACCTCCTTCCAGACCGTCAACGGAGAGGCCGTGCAGGTGATAGCTCCGACTCAGCGCGTCGCGCTCAAGGTGACGCATCTGCCAGAACGCAGCCGCGAAGAGTTGGAAGCCGAAGCGCGGCGTCTCGCTATCGAGCACGCGCGGCAACCTTTCAATCTCTCGACAGGACCGCTGCTGCGTGTCGGCCTGCTCAGGCTCGCCGAAGAAGAGCACATCTTCCTGCTCGTCATGCATCACATCATCTCCGATGCATGGTCTGAAGGATTGTTCGTCTGGGAGACGACGGCTCTCTACGAAGCCTTCGTCAAAGGGCAACCGTCGCCGCTGCCTGAACTGCCGATTCAATATGCCGACTTCGCCATCTGGCAGCGCGAGCGAATGCAGGGCGAAGTGCTCGATAAGCATCTCGCTTACTGGAAGCGACAACTCGGCGGCCAACTGCCCGTGCTTGAGTTGCCGACTGACCGGCCTCGACCGTCGGCGCAGACTTTTCGCGGAACTTATCACCACTTCATGCTCTCGCGCGACGCCTCGGATGCGCTCAAAGCCCTCGCGCGCCGCGAAGATGTAACGCTGTTCATGACGCTGCTGGCGACCTTCCAGACGCTGCTCTACAGCTACACCGGACAGCAGGATGTCATCGTCGGCACGCCGATAGCAGGCCGCAACCGCGTGGAAATCGAAGGGCTTATCGGCCTGTTCATCAACATTCTGGCCTTACGCGTAAACCTCTCAGGCGACCCTCCCTTCCGTGAACTTCTCGGTCGCGTGCGCGAAGTCGTCCTCGGCGCATACGAGCATCAGGATTTGCCGTTCGAGAAGCTGGTCGCGGAGTTGCAACTGAGCCGCGACGCGAGCCGCGCCTCGATAGTTCAAGTCGGATTCGACCTGCACAACGAGCCGCGGCCGCCGCTGGGGCTGTCGAACCTGAAGCTGAATCCTGTGGAACTGGAAACCGGCACGGCCACCGCCGACCTGATTCTCTACATGCGCGAGAAGGATGAAGGGCTGCAAGGTCTGCTCGAATACAACACGGACTTGTTCGACGCCGCCACCATCGAACGCATCGCCGAACGCTTCAGCGCACTGGTCGAAGCCGTCGCCGCAAACCCGGAGCAGCGGCTCTCATCTCTGCGCGACGCGATAGGACTCGCCGCGTCGCCCGCGAAGGTTAAGAGCGGTAAGGCCGAGACCTTCGACGACATCTACGAACACTCGAACCTGACGAAGTACCAACTGCTCATCTGGTTCGGCCAGAAGTTGAATCCGCAGATGCCCATCTACATCAACGCCTTCAACTTCCTTATCAAAGTGCCGCTTGAACGCGAGCACTTCGAGAGAGCTTTTGCGACGCTGGTTAATTCGAGCGATGCCTTGCGCACCACGTTCGACGAGGTTGGCGGCTGGCCGCGCCAAAGGCTCGTCGAATCGCTCCCCTACAAAATGGATTACGTAGACCTCTCGCATCACGCCGACCCGCACGCGGCAGCCCGCGCGTGGTCTGACGAACGGCTTCAGATTCCTTTCGATTTCGGCGAGCGATTGTTCGACTCGGCGCTGATTAAACTGTCGGAGCAGGAGACCATCTGGTTTCTGAACATCCATCACATCATCTGCGATGCGTGGTCATACACGGTGGCTTTCAAGCTCATGTCGGAACTCTACGGTCGCTCGCTCGCAGGCCGTCTGGAAGAGAGGGTAGAGCTTCCGCACTTTCAGGATTACATAGATTACGAGCGCGCCCTGCGCGGCTCTGTGCAGTACGCGGAGGCCGAAGCCTTCTGGAAAAAACGGCTCGGCGCAGAGACCGAGCCTCTCAGGTTCTACGGTCGCGTCCCCGACATACAGACGACGCGCGTGCAGCGCGTCTCCTGCGACATCGGCGTCGAGCGCACGAAGAAGCTCAAACAGGTAGCTCAACGCGAAGAGCTCTTCACCAAATCCCTGAACGCGACGCTGGCTAACATCGAGGCGGCCGTCCTGTGCGCTTATCTGTATCGCATCAGCGGCAACCGGCTCATCTCCATCGGCCTGCCTTATCACAACCGGCGCACCAAACCCTTTCAGGAGACTATCGGGCTGTTCATGCAGATTATTCCGATTCAAATCCCCATCGAAAGCGACGACACGTTTGTCACGCTGGTCAGGAAGATTGCGCGCGAAAACGTCGAGGGGCTGCGTTATCGTGAATTTCCCATCGGGAATCCGAGCCGGAAGCGTGCCTACGAAGTTGAGTGCAACTTTATCTCGGCCTCGTTCGGCGACTTCAACGGCGCGCCCGCACAGATTAATTGGCTCCATCCCGGTCACGGAAACGAGAGCCTCGCGCTTCAGTTGCACGACTTCGGCAAAGTCGGGAGCCTGACGGCCGAGTTCGATTTCCACCGCGACGTGTTCGACGATGAGCAACGCCCTCAGGCCGTCCGGCACTTCCTACAAATTCTGGACGCCTTCCTCGAAGACCCGCACTGTCAGGTCAATCGCACAGACCTTATCTCGATGGGCGTGCAGAAGGAAAGAATCTCGTCTTTAGAGGATGAAGTGGTCTTTGATTTCGATTGAGTTGTCAGGCCGCCCCGCAACGGGGCACGAAACATTTCTTAATTCCAAAGCTTTCACACAAGGGACGCATATGAGCGAGGCACAACAGACTGCGAGGGTCGCTTCCGAGAGGGTTGCTCCCGAGAAGGTTGCTTCCGAAGACCTTCTCGCGCAGCAACTATACTGGGTCAACAAACTGTCAGGAGAATGGCCGGAGACATCTCTCATCGTTGAGGTCGTCGAGTTGCCGAAAGAGGCGGGCGAGTTTCAACACTATCCTTTCACACTGCCTGCCGACGTGTCGGAGAGAATCTTCAAGTCGAGCAAACGCGCCGAGCTTTCCATCTACTCGATTCTCGTCTCGGCGCTGACCATCATGCTCTACAAATACACCGGACAGCGCGACATGGTCGTCGGCTCGCCGGTCTATCAACCCGAACTCAGAGACGGCGCGCGGAATCACCTTGTCCCTCTGCGCTTCCAACTCGAACCACAGCTTGCCTATAAGGATTACCTCCTGCGGCGCGTCAGGCCGACTATCATCGAGGCTTACGGCAATCAGGATTATCCTTTTGAGAAGGTCGTCGAGTTGCTGAATCTCGTGCCCGCAGACGGACGCTCTTCGGCCATCGACATCGTGATTCTCCTGTCGAACATTCACCGCGAGGCGGGACTTGAAGACGTAGGCAACAGCCTGACCTTCATTTTCCACGCTGACGAGCAAGCCATTACGGGCGAGGTCAAATACAACGCGTCAATCCTCCGCAAAGAAACCGTCGAACAGTTCATCAATCACTACACGACGCTGCTACGGTCGCTGCTTCAGAACGTGAGCACAACGCTGGCGGAGGCGAATCCGCTGACGCCCGAAGAAGAGCACGAGCTTCTCATCGGCTTCAACGAGACGGCCGCTTCGTTCCCGTTCGACAGGACGCTTTCCGTGCTGTTTGAGGAACAGGTGGCGAAGACGCCGCACCGTCCGGCCGTCATCTCCGACGGCCAGACACACACCTACGCAGAGTTGAACACACGCGCTAACCGGATGGCGCATCGCCTGAAGGCTCTCGGCGTCGCGCCGGAAGTGCTCGTCACGCTGCTGTCGCGTCGCAACACGGATTTGCTGACAGCCATTCTCGCAGTCTTCAAAGCGGGAGGTGCGTATCTGCCGCTCGACCCGCTCTATGCGCCGAAGCGTGTGGCGCAGGTCTTGAGCCGGAGCAAAAGCCCGCTGGTGTTGGTTTCTGAGGAGTTGCGCGAGGCGTTTGCAGCCGCGCTCGATAACATTGCCGCTGAGGAACGTCCGCAGGTGGTGCTCATCGAAGAACTGCTCGCAGCGGGAGGCGTAGAGGAGAACCCGCCGAGCGTGTGTGCGCCGAACAATCTCGCCTACGTTATCTACACTTCCGGCTCGACGGGAGTGCCCAAAGGGGCGATGTTAGAGCATCGCGGCATGCTCAATCACCTCTATCTCAAGATTGCCGATTTAAATCTCACCGAAGAAGACATCGTCGCGCAGACGGCATCACAGTCCTTCGACATTTCTGTGTGGCAGTTCCTCAGCATCCTGCTGGTCGGCGGGCAGGTTCAGATTGTTGCAGACGATGTCGCGCACGACCCGCAGCAGTTGTTGGAGTTGGTCGAGCGAGACGGCGTCACCATCCTTGAGATTGTTCCTTCGCTGCTCGGCGCGGCGCTGCTTGAGATGAACACGATTGAGGATTTTCGTCCGAGCCTGTCGGCTCTGAGGTGGCTGCTGGTGACGGGCGAAGCTCTGCCGCCGGAATTGTGCAGTCAATGGCTGGACATCTATCCGAATGTTCCTCTGCTGAACGCTTACGGCCCGACCGAATGCTCTGACGACGTGACGCATTTCGCGCTCTTCGAGCCGTTGCCCGAAGGCTATCTGCAAACCCCCATCGGGCGACCTGTCGCCAATACGCAGATTTACATTCTCAACGAGGCTTTGATGCCCGTGCCCTGCGGCGTGCCCGGCGAGATTTACGTCGGCGGCGTGGGCGTCGGGCGCGGTTATCTTGGCGAGCAGGGGCGCACGGCAGAGGTCTTCATCGCCAATCCCTTCAGCGCCGAAGCCGGAGCGCGGCTCTATAAGACGGGCGATTTAGGCCGCTTCCACGCGGACGGAAATATAGAGTTTCTGGGAAGGGTTGACCAGCAGGTCAAGATACGCGGATACCGCATCGAACTGGGAGAGATTGAGACGGTGATGAGGCATCATCCCGGCGTGCGCGAAGCGGTCGTGCTGGCGCGTCAGGATTATGGAGGCGAGAAACGGCTGGTCGGGTACGTCGTCGCCGCGCAGGAGCCGGCGCTTGAGTTGGATGACCTGCGCGAGTTTCTGCTCGAACGGCTGGCCGACTATATGGTTCCGACGGCCTTCGTCCGCATGGACGCTCTGCCCTTATCCGTGAACGGGAAGATTGACCGTCGCCATCTGCCCGCGCCGGAACGAACGGCGTCGGACTTGGCGCAGGAGTACGTCGAGCCTCGCAACGCGGTCGAGCAGAAGTTGGCGGAGATTTGGGCGGAAGTGCTGCGGCTCGAAAACGTCGGCATCCACGACAACTTCTTCGAGCTGGGCGGCGACTCGATTCTCAGCATCCATATCATCGCCAAAGCCAATCAGGCGGGACTGCGTCTGACGCCCAAACAGATTTTTGAACACCAAACCATCGCCGAGTTGGCCGCCGTCGCGAACACCACTTCGGCCGTGCAGGCCGAATCGGGGATGGTTACGGGGCAGATTCCGCTGACGCCGATTCAACATTGGTTCTTCGAGCAGGAGATGCGCGACCCACACCATTTCAATCAGACCATCATGCTCGAAGTCAGACAAAAGCTCGACCCGACGGCCTTGCAGG
>DASZCR010000261.1:0-3951 GCA_035942915.1 Pyrinomonadaceae bacterium
GCGTGCGCCAAAGCACCACGCGCGCGTGCGCCCGTCTTTCTTCACATCCTGCGCGGCGGGCTGCTACACTACGCAGCAAAAGGAGGAACGAACTGTGGGCTTAGTGATGTACATCAAACCGGGTTGTCCCTACTGTCAGGCCGCGCGCGACCACTACAAGGCGCAGGGCATCGAGTGGACGGAGTACGACGCGCAGAACGACCGCGAGCGGCGCAAGGAGATGCTCGCCTATTCAGGCGGCGACCCGACCGTTCCCTGCATCGTCGAAAACGGCGCTTACGTCGGCTCCGGTTGGGGCACACCCCCGCGCGGTTGAACGGTGAGCGACTGAACCGGCCGTGAGCCGGAACGAAAACAGAACAAGCCGGGAGTTTGAAGTCTCAAGTCTGAAGGCAAAAGCAGAAGCATTGACAGAAGCATTTGTCTTGAGAGTTGAGACTTCAGACTCCCAACTTCAGATTAGACTTTTTGATGATTGGGACGACCCTTCTCAACTACCGGATTACGGAGAAGCTCGGCGCGGGCGGACAGGGGACTGTCTATAAGGCGATTGACGAGCGGCTCGGCCGGACGGTGGTCGTCAAGGTGCTCGCGCCGGAGTTGATGGCGCGCGAGGCCAACGTCCAACGCTTCGTGCGAGAGGCGCAACTGGCCTCTTCGCTCGACCACCCGAATATCTGCACCATCTACGGCCTGCACGAACTCGACGGTCTGCATGTCATCGCCATGCAGTACATCGAGGGGCGCAACGTCCGCGAACTCGTCGATGGCCGCCCGCTGCCGCTCGCCAGCGCCGTCTCCATCGCCACGCAGGTTGCCGATGCCCTCTCGGCCGCACACGCGCGCGGCATCATCCACCGCGACATCAAGGCGGGCAACGTGATGGTCACTAACGAGGGGCTTGCCAAAGTGCTCGACTTCGGTTTAGCCAAACTCTTAGACGACGCGCCCGGCGGCTCACAGACAGATATCCATCTCACAGAGATGGGCGTCCCTTACGGGACGGCCACCTATGCTGCGCCGGAGCAGGCGACGGGCGCACGCGTCGACCACCGCGCAGACATCTTCTCGACCGGCGTCCTCCTCTACGAGATGCTCGCCGGAACGTGGCCTTTTCGCGGCAAGACGAGCGTGGAGGTGCGCTACGCCGTGCTGCACGACACGCCGCAGCCCATCAGCGAAGCGCGCCGCGACGACCCGCCCGAAAGTCTGCAAAGGATTCTCGACCGCGCGCTCGCCAAAAATCCTGACGCGCGCTATCAGACGATGCGTGAGTTGCGCGACGACCTGCGCGCCGCGCGCCGCGAGGTTGCACAGGAGGCGGGCGCAGCCCCGTCGGCTGAAGACCTCGGAAGCGAACTCGTGCCGGTCGCCCGGCGTCAGCCATCGACGGGCGGCGTCGGCCGCAGTTTTCGACGCTGGCTACGCAGCCTGACCGGCGCGGAGACGCAGCCCACATCCCTGCCTCCGGCCAATATCGCGCGCACGAATACCGGCACACAAGCATCACAGCCCGCCGCGTCGGGCGGCGTCTCTGACCGAGCGGAGACGGCCTCGCAGACAGCGGCTTCGCCGACGCCGACCGCTTCGCCGCGCGCCTCACAGCAGGACACGCAGCAGCAGCAGCATACGAGCACCTTCGGTCACGGGTCGCAGAAATCAATCGCCATTCTCCCCTTCCGCAATTTGCAGAACGACGCTGAGGCCGCCTTCTACGAATTCTCTCTGGCCGATGCGGTGATTACGGAACTGGCGCGGCAACGCTCGCTCGTCGTCCGCCCCTCGTCCATGATTGTTAAGTATCAGGGCAAGCAGTTCGACCCGCTCGAAGCCGGACGCGAGTTGAAAGTCTCGGCCGTTTTGTCGGCCAGTTTCCTGAGAGTCGGCGCGCACCTGAGAGTCAACGTCCAACTGCTCGACGTGGAGTCGGGCGACCTGCTGTGGAGCGACCGCATCGACGCGGCGGCCGAAGACATCATCGCGCTGCAAGACACCATCGCGCGGCGCATCGTCGACGGCTTGCAGATTGAGCACACGTCGGTCGAAAGCTCCTCGTCCGTCCCGTCGCGCCCGTCGAGTGCGCCGACGACGAACGCCGCCGCCTACGAGGAGTACCTGCGCGGGCGCGACTTCTTCGGCCGCTACATCTTCCGCACGCTCGAAGCGGCCGACTGCGAACGCGCCATCGCACACTTCGAGCGCGCCGTCTCGCTCGACCCGTCGTTTGCGCTCGCCTACAGCGGACTCGGCGCGTGCTACGCCAACCGCGTTATCAAGGGCGCGGGCGCGGCCGAAGACTACGAGCGCGCCGAAGAGGCGTTTGACCGCGCCCTCTCGCTCGACCCGGAAGTGGTCGAAGCGCGGATGCTGATGGTCTTTATTCATCTGGCGCGCGGCGAGAAGCAGAGGGCGCGCGAGGAGGTCGCACGCCTTCAACAGAAGGCTCCGAATCAGGCGGCCGTCTATTTCGTCAGCGGCGCGCTCCATCGTCTCGACGGCGAATACGAGTTGGCGCTACGGAGTTTCGCGCGTCTGGCGCAACTCGACCCGGCGGCGCGCGTTGTCGTCAGTTACAACCGCGCGCGCATCTTCATGTATCTGGGACGTTACGACGAGGCGCTCTTGGAATTAGACCTCGGCGCTGAAGTCGAACCCAATCATCCTTTGATTAGAACCTTTCGCGCCGTCGTCTTGAACCGGCGTGGCGAAACGCATGAGGCCATCCGTGTCATCCGCGAAGTGCTCGACACGCACCCGCGCATGGACGGCATACGCCCCATCCTCGCGCACTTCCTCAGCCGCACGGGCGAGCACGAGGCGGCGCGCGCAGAGTTAGAGAACGAGCGGGTGAAGGAGGCGGCGGCCGTCGACCACGACATCGCCTATTGGCTCGCCTCCGGCTACGCCCTCGAAGGGATGCGAGACGAAGCCTTCGAGTGGCTCGAACGAGCGATCAAGCTGGGCAACGAAAACCGTCCTTGGTTTGAGAAGGATGGCAACTGGGAAGCGTTGCGCACGGACGCGCGCTTCCGCGAGTTGATGGACAGCATCGGCGCGCGACGTTCGACCGAGACGGAGAAGGAGGGACGCGCGCGCGCACGAACGGAGAGCCTATGAGCACTTTCGTCATCGGCGACGTACACGGTCGCCGTGCGCAGCTCGAACGACTCATCGCCATGCTGCCGCGCGACCCGGCGCGCGACACGCTCGTCTTACTCGGCGACCTCATCGACCGGGGTGAGGAGATTCCCGGCGTCATCTCCGACGTGATGGCCTTGTGCCGCGACGACCCGAACACCGTCGTCCTGCGCGGCAATCACGAGCAGATGCTTCTGGACTTCCTCGACGAAGGCGCGCCGCTCTGGTTGCACCCGGCCGTCGGCAGCGATGCGACCTTCGAGCAGTACACGCAGCGCCCGCTCCCTTACGAGTGCGGCGACGAAGTCGATTCGCTCCGCCGACAGGTGGCCGAAGCTCTCCCGCCCGAACATCTCTCGTTCCTGCGCGGCCTGTGCCTCTTTCACGAAGACGACCACGCGCTCTACGTCCACGCAGGGCTTGACGGCGCAAAGCACCCGCGCGAGACCGAAGCGCGCCATCTGCTCTGGACGCGCGACCCCAATTTCTACAAGCACTATCACGGCAAGCCCTGCGTCTTCGGCCACACGCCGACGCCCCTGCTCCCGCTCCTCGGCCGCATCGGCCGTCACGGCATCTACGTCGCGCACAGCGCCATCGGCATCGACACAGGCTACAGCTACACCTCGCCGCTCAGTTGCCTGCGCCTGCCGGAGTTCGACCTCTATCAGACCTTCGCCGACGGACGCACGGCCACGCATCACATCACCAACTTCATCCCCGAACCCTTCCGCGCACGCCGCCGCGAACAACCTTTCAGGATGTAGATAAAAAGCCGGAAGGCAAGAGTGAAGATGAGAGGGACGCTCCCTC
>DASZCR010000262.1:0-4226 GCA_035942915.1 Pyrinomonadaceae bacterium
CATTAATTCGACGCTCGCGGCTTCAACTTTTCACGCCATCCTTATTCGACGCGGCAGACGATGAGTTGCACGATGCCGAACAGTCGGCGCTCGATGCGGACGGGCACGAGACCGGCGCGCGCCGCCTCTTCGGCCGTGCGCCGGTTGAAGTGGTCATCCATCAGCGCGACGGTCAGACGACTCAAGGCGTCGAAGACGTAGCCGAGCCAGCCTTCGGGTCGGACGTGTTCGACGAGCGCGACCGTGCCGCCGCCACGCACGACGCGCCGCAACTCTCCGAAAGCTTCGACGGGAGATGCGACCGAGCAGAAGACGAGCGAGGCGCAGGCCGCGTCGAAGGTGTCGTCGGCGAAGGGCAGGCGTTCGGCTTCAGCCTGTACGAGACGCACGGCGACGGGGCGTCGCTTGGCGCGCGCGACCTCAAGCATCTCCCGGCTCGGCTCGCTCGCTACACCGACGGCGTCGGCCGGATAGAACTCGAAGTTCGCGCCCGTCCCCGCCCCGACTTCGAGCAGGCGCGCGCCCGCCGGCAACTCCGCGAAGAGTCGCGCGCGCAGACCCGCCAGACCCGCGCGTTCGAGAGGACGCATGGCGCGGTCGTAACCTGCTGCGAGTCGGTCGTAGACGCGACGGCGCGTACTTGTCTGTCGTGCTGTTTCTTTCACGTCAATATCTGCGGCGCATCCCAAGTTTGATAAATGTGCTTGCGAAAGCGGGAAACTCTGCCTCTAGAAAATCAGATAAAAATCCATTTCTTCGGATGCTATGTGATGCGCTGGCCGCAGTTTATGCGCCGCGCAACCGCTTACGGCCAAATATTAGTCCGTTTTTGAACGGCAAAGCTCGCGCCGAATAAAATTCGGTCGTCTGGAACATTCCTTGCGTCAGACAAAACGCACACTGTCCTTACCCGCAGGTTCTCGAGAGTTCTACGACTAAGCCCCTGTCCTCAAAAATTTATCAGGAGGTTCTCTAGCTCATGACTCCGCACCACCGGATAGCACTACACAGACTGACCTCGCTCCTCGCACTCTGTCTGTTGCTTACCGCGACGGCCTTCGCGCAAGTAACGACCGGCGACATCACCGGTCGCGTCCTCGATGCGCAGGGCAACGTCGTGCCGAACGCCACCATCAGCGTGCGCAACCTCTCGACGGGGCTGACCCGCAGCGCGCAGACCGACTCCGAAGGAACTTACACCGTGACGCAACTGCCGGCCGGAACCTACGAGGTGACGGTCGAGGCGCAGGGCTTTGCGCGCGCCGTCGTCAAGAGCTTCGATGTCAACGTCGGCACGCGTCTCACGCAGAACTTCGACCTCAAGCCGGGCGACCTGCGCGAGACGGTCGAAGTTCACGGCGACGCGACGCTCATCGAGACGACGCGCTCTGACTTGGGCGGCGTCGTCACGCCGGTCGAAGTGCAAAACCTGCCGCTCTTGAATCGCACCTTCGCAAGCCTCTCCGTCATCATGCCGGAGGCGCGACCAGCAGGCAATTTCGACCCGACCAAGACGCGCGTCGGCAATATCGCCATGAACGGCGGCGACGGCCGACAGTTGGACGTCAACGTCGATGGCGGCGACAACAAGGACAACGTCGTCGGCAGTCTCTTGCAGAACTTCCCCTACGAGTCGATTCAGGAGTTTCAGGTCTTGCAGCATCGCTGGACGGCCGAATCGGGTCGCGCCGTCGGCGGCGTCATCAACGTCGTCTCCAAGTCCGGCTCGAACGACTTTCACGGCTCAGGCTTCTTCAACTTCCGCAACGAGGCTCTGCGCGCGCGCGACTTCTTCGAGCGGCAGACGACCGACCCGAAGTCGCAGTTCGACCGCGAGGAGTTCGGCGGCAGCCTCGGCGGTCGCATCATCCGCGACAAGCTCTTCTTCTTCGGCGCTCTGGAACGTTTCCGCGAGCGGCAGAACCTGTTGATTAATCCCGCACTGCTACCGCAAATCGCCGCCATCCCCGGCGTGACGGCCGTCTCCGAAATCCCGACGCCTTACAACGACACGCTGCTCAACATCAAAATCGACCATAAGCTGAGCGAGCGGCAGTCGATGTTCTATCGCTACGCCTTCCAGAAGAACGATTCGCCGAACGACCAATTCGACCCGTCGCTGCCTTCCGACCTGACGGGCGGCAACACCAACAACAACCGGCTGCACAGCTTCATCGTCAACCACACCTACACCATCAGCGCCTCGAAGCTCAACCAATTCTCGTTCCAGTTTCAGGACTTCAACAACGCCATTCTGGCCGTCACAGACAATCCGAACCTGACGTTTCCCTCTGTGCAGACGGGCGCGAACGTTAACGTCCCGCAGCAGACCAAGCAGCGCAAGTTCCAGTTCCGCGACGACTTCTCCATCCAGACCGGCAACCACAATCTGAAGTTCGGAGCCAACTACATCCACACGCAACTCGGCGGCTTCTTCCTCTTCGGCGCCAACGGCTACCAGATAACCTTCTTCGACGACCCGTTGACCATCATCAACAACCTGCCCTCGTCGAACTGCCCCGACGTTGACAACAACCCGCTCACGCAGCACACCTGCTATCCGTCGGGCTTCGCTTCGCCGGGCGCTGTCCAGTCCATCACCTTCTCGACCGGCGACGGCAGCACAGAGCAAGACCCCTTCCATCAACTCGCCCTCTACGTGCAGGACGACTTCAAGGTGACGCCGCGCCTGACCTTGAATCTGGGGCTGCGTTGGGATGCCAACATCCGCCTGCTCGTCGACCAGACGAACAACCGCACGATTCGTCTCCTGCAACAACTCAACGACCCGCGCGCGCAGGCCATCACGGGCGACGCCGAGCGCCTGCGACGCCGCACGCCGAGCTTTGCCGAGTTTCAGCCGCGCGTCGGCTTCGCCTTCGACCCGCGCGGCGACGGACGCACCGTCATACGCGGCGGCTACGGCATCTTCTACGACCAGATTTTCCAGAACCTGACGCTCTTCTCCTTGCAGCAAACCAACCCGACCATCTACCAGACCGTGCTGCAACGGACGAACAGCGCCGTCAACACAGGCCAACTCGCAGGCTTCCGCTTCGGCATCGACCCGCTGCCCGCGCCGCCCGCTACGGCCAACAACACAGACCTTGAGTTTGGAGCTTTCGGGCGCATCAACGACCCCGAACTGCGCGACCCATACGTGCAGAAGTTCTCCATCGGCTTCGAGACGCGCCTCGGCGATGCCTACACGCTCTCGTCCGACTTCGTGCACACGCTCGGCCTGCACGAGAACCGCGTCCAGAACATCAACCCGCAGATACGTAGCATCTGCGACCCGTCCTTCCCCGGCTCCACTCCCGGCTCGCCGCTCTGCGTGCGCGGCGCGAGCACGCGCTACTTCGACCCGGCCTTCGTCGCCGCCGGTCTCGGCGCAGGCCGTCTCGAACAGATAAACATGTTCACCTCGACCAACCGCTCGCTCTTCGACAGTTGGACGACGCAACTGCGCCGCCGCACGCGCAACATGTATCTGTCTGCCAGCTACGTCCTGTCGAGTTCGCGCGCATGGGGCGGCCAGCCCGTCGCCTCCTACAGCGGCAACGGCATCGCCGTCACGCCGGAGCAGCAGTTCCGGCCTGAAGAGTTCGGCCCGACGCGCATCGACGAGCGCCATCGCCTCGTCTTCAGCGGCGTCTTTGAACTGCCCTACGGCTTCCAACTCGCGCCCATCATGCAACTCGCCAGCGCGCGTCCTTACTCGCCCGTCGCGGGCATCGACATCGACGGCGACGGCCGCCGCGACGTTGACCGCATCTGCGAAGGCGTTGACCCGCGCTCTATCGTGCAGGCCATCGCCGCCGGAACGGCCATCCCGGCCGCCGCGACGGCCGCCGGCTGCCGCCAGCAGGAGGTCAACAACCTGCGCAGCGGCTTCATCATCAACCCCGACGGCTCCATCGAAGAGCGCAGCGGACGTTTCTTCAACGTTGACCTGCGCGCCTCGAAGGGCTTCATGTTCGGTGAGCGCTTCAACCTCAAGGGCTATGCCAACTTCTTCAACCTCTTCAACGTCGATAATCTCGCCTACGGCAACCGGCTCGGCCTGAGCGCCCCCACGACCTCAGCCGGGTTCCTCCAACCGCGTACACTCTACGGGCCGGGCTTCGGCCCGCCCGTCGGTCAACCCTTCACGCTCCAACTCGGCGTGCGCGTCGATTTCTAAAACGCGCGCTTGCGCCAGTCCTACCTTCGAGGCGACCGACCGC
>DASZCR010000263.1:0-4606 GCA_035942915.1 Pyrinomonadaceae bacterium
ACGTGATCCCGTTCCAGGTGCCCGCGCTACGCGAGCGGCTGGAGGACGTGCCGCTGCTCGTCGAATTTTTTAACGAAAAATTTTCCGCCGCCTACGCCAAAGAGCGGAAACGGTTCGAGCCGGACGCCATCGCCGCCATGCAGAACTACTCGTGGCCCGGCAACGTCCGCGAACTGCGCAACACGGTCGAGCGCGTCGTCATCATGCACCCGCACCTGAAGGTGACGGCCGCAGACCTCCCGCCGCTCGGCGGCGAAGCCCCACCCGAAGACGCCTTCCGCTTCTCCACCTTCAAGGACGCGAGCGAGGCGCACCAGCGCGAATTCATCAAACGCAAACTCGCAGAGGCCGAAGGCAACGTCTCGCGCGCCGCCGAACTGATGGGCATGGACCGCAGCCACCTCTACCGGCGCATGCGCACGCTCGGCATCAACGTGCGCGGCGAACGCGCCGGGACGACCTGACCGCCCGACCGCTTGCTTCCTGACATCCGTAAGCGAATTTGACGACCCACGCGCGGCCACCTGCGGGCATCAAAGTAGTTGCGCGGCGCGGACGCGTGCGGCCGAAACTCGGAATTAAACGCCGAATCTGTTACCCTGATGGGTGAGGACTTAAATGGATTACACGACCAGAGAACTTCTTAAACGCTACGCCAAACTGGCTGTCGGACAGCCGTTCGCGCCCGTATTGCTGAACATCCTCGTCACTTCGGTCTGCGACATGCGCTGCACGCACTGCTTTTTCACGGACGAGTTGGACGACCGTCCGCGTAAAAAGTTGCAGATGAAGACGCACGAAATCCAGCGCGTTTCGGAGACTCTGGGCGGGAATTTAGGCGTCCTGATTCTGGCGGGCGGCGAGCCGTTCACGCGTAAAGACCTGCCGGAAATCGTCCGCGCCTTCTACGAAAACAACCGGCTCGAATCCGTCTACCTGATGTCGAACGGCCAGATTCAGAAGCGCATCATGCCGGACGTGACGCGCATCCTCGAAGAGTGCCCGAACCTGAACGTGACGGTCGCGCTCGGCCTCGACGGTCTCAAGGAGCAGCACGAGAAGATTCGCCAGAAGCCCGGTTCGTGGGACATCGCCATCGACACGGCGCGACAGCTACAGGCCATCAAACGCGAATACGGCCGTCTCGACGTGCAAACCTGCACCTGCTTCATGAACTCGAATCAGGACACCATCTTTGAGTGGTACGACTTCCTCAAGTACGAGCTGAAGCCCGACAAGGTCAATTTCAACTACATCCGTCCGCCTTCAGCCGACCCGAAGGAACTCGACATCGACCATGCGCGCTATGCGCGTCTGGCGCAGATGATTGACGAAGACTCACGTCATGCCGCCATCAAGAACACTTACGGCGGCGACGCGGGCTACTTCAAAGCCGCCATCGACATCTACATGCACGGCCTCATCGCCAAAGCTCAGGAGGAGCAGCGCGCGCAGATGCGTTGTTATGCCGGAACGGCCGGCGGCGTCATCTACGACGAAGGCACGGTCTCGTCCTGCGAGAACCTCGAAGCCGTCGGCAACCTGCGCGACTACGACTGGAACTTTCAGAAACTCTGGCTCTCCGACGCCATGCGCGAAAGACGCAAGAAGGCCGCCGACGGCTGCTTCTGCACGCACGAGTCGAACAGTTATTATCCGAGTCTGCCGTTTAATCCCGGCCACCTCATTCAAATCAAGCGGCTCGAACGCGAGATGCGCAAGGCGCGACGCGAACTCGACCGGCAGGAAGCACAGGGCGAAGGCGCGACGGCCAAAGCATAAATATGTTTCGAGCAAGGGTTCCGAAAATCTTAATCATCTCGTCGGACACGGGCGGCGGCCATCGGTCTGCCGCCGCAGCCATTGTCGCAGGGGTGCAGAAGTTCTTCGACGGCGACTCTTACGCCGTGCGCGTCGTGCGCGCCATCGAGGAATCACATTCGATTACGGAACGGCTCGTGAGGTTCTACAACTGGCTGCTCAGGAACAAGCAGCACTGGATGAAGTATCTCTACTGGGGCGTCAACCGCTTCCGCCCCGAAACGCGTGAGTTCTTCTACCGGCGCACGGTCGGCTACGTCCGAGACCTCTTCGAGCGTTGGTGTCCGCACGTCGTCGTCAGCGTCCACCCGCTCACGCAGCACGCCATCGCGCGCATCCTTAAAGAACTGCACCTCGCAGACAAAATCCCGCTCGTCACCGTCGTCACAGACCCCTGTTACGGCTTCTGGCGCGGTTGGGCGTGCGACGACGTACGCCTTTATCTGGTCGCCAGCGAGGAGGCGCGCGCGCAGTTGATTGATTACGGCGTCGCGCCCGAACGCATCAAGGTTTCAGGAATGCCCGTGCATCCGAAGTTCGAGATGCCGGACGAGCGTGCAGCGCAGGCGGCGCGCTCCGCGCTCGGCCTCGACCCGGACAAATTCACGGTCTTCGTCAACGCCGGCTGGGTCGGCGGCGGCAACATCCCTTCCATCTTCCGCGAACTTGTGCGCGGCGACCTCAACGTGCAGGCCATCTTCCTCGCGGGCAAAAACGACGAACTGCGCGTGGAGGCCGAAGCCATCGCCGCGCACGCCAAGTTCCCGGTCAAAGTCATCGGCTACTCGGAACAGGTCGAACAGTTGATGCAGGCCGCCAACGTGATGGTCTCGAAACTCGGCGGGCTGACCACCTTCGAGGCGCTGGCCTGCCGCGTTCCCATCATCGCCGACACGACGACGCCGCCGATGCCGCAGGAATCGGGCGCGGCCACGCTCATCGCCAAACGCGGCGCGGGCGTGCTGCTTAAACGCGCGGGCGACGTGGTTCCGGTCGTCCGTCAGATGGTCGAAGATGCGCGCTATTACGCGGCGATGCGACGCGCGACCGTCGGCATGGCGATACCGGGCGCGACGCGCCGCATCGTCGAAGAGATTACGGCTCTCATCCCTCCGCCCGTGATGGCGAAAGAGGAGTCTAAACCCGCCCGCCTCGGCTCGGCCTGAGAGGTCTGCCTGCGAGGCGCTTGCGCGACGTTGACGCGCGCGCTGCGTTCAGGCTTTAATCAAACAGTTCTGTTAAGCAAATTGCAGCACGTCTCTCTTGCAGCGGAGGCGTGCATTTTAGGGGAGCAGCCGTCTTGAGTCTTCTGCTTGAAGGGAAGCGTGCGTTTATCACGGGGGGCACGCGCGGCATCGGCGCAGCGCTCTGCGAAGTCTTCGCGCGCGAAGGCGCGGACGTGGCTTTCAACTACCATTCAAGCGACGAACACGCGCGCACGACCGCCGCGAAAATCGAGGCACACGGACGGCGCGCACGCTCCTACAAAATCTCCATCACAGACCGCGTCGCCCTCAAGCGCATGACACGCGAACTGGTCGAGGCGTGGGGCGGCATCGACATCCTCGTTAACAACGCCGCCATCAATCGCGGCGACAACTTCGCCACCACCACCGACCGCGCTTGGGACGAGGTTGTCAACACCAACGTCCACAGCCTCTTCGCCGTCACCAAGCCCATCTACAAACAGATGATACGCCAGCGGAAAGGCTCGATTCTCAACATCACTTCCATCGGCGCGATACGCGCCCTGCCGACCTCCGTCCACTACGCCACCTCGAAGGCCGCCATGATTGGCTTCACCAAATGCCTCTCGCGCGAGGCCGCGACCTTCGGCGTCAGCGTCAACGCCATCGCCGCAGGCATCTTCGACACCGAACTGGCGCAGACGCTCCCCGAACGCCTCCTCCAGATGCACGACTTCTGGGCTGCCAGCGGCCGCAAAGGCAACCCGGCCGAACTGGCCGAGTTCGCCGCCTTCATGGTCAGCGAACGCAACAGCTTCATGAACGGCGAGATTGTCATCGTCGATGGCGGCGCTGTGACCTAAAGGAAGCGATTCCTACACACTTCGGAAAAACCCCGCCCGGTCGTTGGAACTGAAAACGAATTTCATTGTTAAGTTGTTGTCTGTCAATGATTTACAGTTGACAGGGAGCATTCTGACGGTTATCATCCGCCTAAATTCTGTTGGAGACACACGCGGAGAGAGAGGTTCCCGTCGCAGGTCTGGAAGGGGAGGGAAGGCAGATGGCTAACGCAGAGTTGATAGAGAATCTGAACCGCGCGCTCAGTCTTGAGCTGGCGGGTGTGATTCAATACTTGCAGCACAGTTTTCTGGTGACGGGCGTCGAGCGCGAACTTTATCGCAAGTTCTTCCGCGACCAGAGCGAGGAGGCGCAGGAGCACGCGGCGACGCTCGGCGACAAAATCGTGGCGCTCGGCGGAGTGCCGACGGTCGAGCCGGCCGTCATCCGGCAGGCGACGCAGTTGGTCGAGATGTTGCGGCAGGATTTACAACTCGAACGCGATGCTATGGACGCCTACGTCGCGGCGTGGAAGTCCTGCACAGACGCGGAGCTAGGCACGTGCTTCCTGCTCGAAGAGCGCATCGCAGAGGAGACGCGCCACATCGAGGAACTCGAAAAGCTCACCTCTGAGCGCACGGCCAGCGTCACGCAAGAGAAGATTACTCTACGGCAGGTCAGTTGATAGGCTGTCAGGAGCAGTCGCTAACAGTTAGAACAGCAGAGAGGCCGTCAAGATGCGTCGCACGCATCTTGAC
>DASZCR010000264.1:0-7508 GCA_035942915.1 Pyrinomonadaceae bacterium
CCGGCCGCCCAGTTCACCTTGTAGCGCCAGGCGCTGAGCGCGGTCGAGGAGATGCTGAGCATCGGGTTCGCGCTCCCCGCGGGCGGCAGCGTCGAGCCTTCGAGGTCGGCGGGCAGCAGGCTGTGGCCGCCCGTCGTCCTCACACAAATCTGGCGGGCCGAAGCGCCGACGAGCATCTTGTCGCGCTCCCACGCGCAGACGTGCGTGCCCGCGAAGCTGCGGCCGCTCTTGAACATGTTGTAGGTGATGTAGTAGCCGTCGGGCCAGACGCTCATCTTCGGGAAGTCGTTGAAGTCGCGCCCGAAGGAGTAGGAGTAGCGGTAGTAGGTGCCGGTCGGGTCGGGGCCGGTCGAGACCGCGACGCACTGCGTGTAGGGCTGCGCGGAGACGGCGAACTGCGTCAGCACCCAGCGGTCGGCGAACTGGTCGTACTGGACGAGGGGGTCGCCGTCGTTCATCGTCTCGCACGGGCCGCCGAAGCCCTGCCAGACGACGTTGCCCTGCTTGGGGAAACCGGGCACGAGATTGAAGCCTGTGATTTGATTGCTCACATCTCTCGTCAGCGTGTAGATGGAGTAGCGCAGGTTGACCCACTGGACGTAATGGTTGGGGCCGAGGTCGCCGGTGGTGTCGGGCGGCGCGACGCGCGCGTTCGGGTCAATCTCGGTGCCGATGGTGGCGGCCTTCGGCTGCGCAAACGCGGTCAGCGCGGCATTGCTCTTGTCGGCCAGAGGGTCTACGCCGCCGGGGTTGGAGTTGCCGACGGTCTGCGGGCGTCCCGGCTCGAAATCCCTTCCCGCTCTGGGCACGGCCTGCGGTTTGGTCGCGAACATCTCGCGCAGCGGACGTGAGGAGGTATCGAAGTGCACCGGCCTGCTCATTTCGCCGCGATAGGCGACGGCCGGGGGTTGTGCGCCGCCCTGTGCACTGGCCGGAGCGGGGAGCAGCATCACATTACAGAGAGCCGTTAATACTACCAGAACCAGAGTCTTTCTCATTTTGCCTCCGAGGGTGTATTCGGCCGTTGGCCGAAGTGAGTTGAGTAGCAGTCAAAGGTTTGCAGAAGTGGGGCTGCTCGTGCTCTGCTGACCTGTGAAACAACATGAGGACTTTCAGAACGAATGAAGACACATGGAGGCTGGCAACTACTATCGACCTCCGTAGTTCAAGGCGACAGTAGTCTCCGCCAACTCATGAAAGGAGACACGAGTGTCTCTCTCTCTTGAGTTATCAGGCTCTATATTATTAAACGGAAGCGTGCTGGCCCTTCGTCAAAGCGGACACCTCTTTGGGAGAGGCGGGAAGAACTCCTGCTCGGTTCAGCAGACGGATGGTATGCCCCAACTCGCAGAGATGTCAATGACGCACCACCATCCGTGCTCTCAAAAACACTCCACCCATCAAGAGCACAATCCAGAACTACCGCTCGGACGCGATAAGCGGATGGAGCGTGGCAGCCGTGCCGCGCCGCAGTGAACCCTATCTCTTTTTGATGATGCTCCTGTGACGCCGCTTGGGGGGAGTCCGCTTCTTGAGGAGCCGCTTGTGACGTGAGTTCAACATGGTATTAAGCGACTGATGGGCGATGCCTAGTATCCTCGCGGCGTTCGTCACGCTGTCTAAGACTCTCCGTGCGTGGTCTAGTCTAGTGTGCGCTTCCTCGTAGCGGCCGAGTTTGTAGAGAAGGAGGGCGAGATTATTTTCGATTGATGCGCCGTAGCGTTCGTGGCGTGCCTGTTCGTAGTGATAGATGGCCGCAGTAAATTCGATTATGGCTCTGTCAAGATAATCGTCGCGCCGTTCGGCCGTTCCTAATCTCCATAAGGTAATCGCAAGTTCATTATGAAGCTGCCTTTGAGGGCAGGATTCGTGCTCTCCTGCAAGAGCGGGGCTGTTTCTGTGAGCAGGCGCAAGGCGTCGGTGTGTCGGCCTGCGCAAGACTCAATACGGAATGCAATAGTTTTGCTAGTCGGGCGAGAACCTGATTCTCGCCCGACTTTTTTAGTGCTTCAGGCGCTAACGCCTGCGCGCATTGCTCGTTCCTGCGGCGGGTGGTAAGCCAGTGTCAGGCTGTAGGTGTTCTGAAAACAGCTTGAGGATGCGTTTGTATTCGTCGGCCCAACTGGGGGCGCGTTCGAAGGAGTGGTCTTCGACGGGATAGACGGCCAGTTCCCAGTTCTCCTTGCGTAGTTCGATGAGGCGTTGGACGAGGCGGACGGTGTCCTGGAAGTGGACGTTAGTATCGACCATGCCGTGACAGATGAGGAGCGCACCCTTCAAGCCTTCGGCGAAGTAGATGGGCGAACTGCGGCGGTAGGCTTCCGGGTCTGTCTGCGGCAGATTGAGGATGTTCGAGGTGTAGGGATGGTTGTAGTGTGCCCAGTCTGTGACGGGGCGCAGGGCTGCTCCGGCGGCGAAAACGTTCGGCTCGGTGAACATCGCCATGAGGGTGATGAAGCCGCCGTAGGAGCCGCCGTAGATGCCGATGCGACGCGCATCGACGCCGTGCTCGCGGACGAGATAACGAACGCCGTCAACGTGGTCTGTCAAATCCTTGCCGCCCATGTGGCGATAGATGCCTGTGCGCCAGTCGCGGCCGTAACCGGCCGAGCCGCGATAGTCTATGTCGAGCACGTAGAAGCCGCGCTCGGCCAGTAGATGATGGAACATGTATTCGCGGTAATAGGTGCTCCACCAATTATGCACGTTCTGTAGATAGCCTGCGCCGTGAACGAAGAGGACGGCGGGCGCGCCCGCGCGCGGCTGGCGCGGACGGTAGAGACGCGCGTAGACGGTCGCGCCGTCGCGCGCCTTGAAGTTGACGATTTCCGGGACGACCCATTGATAAGACCTGAACTCGTCAATCGGCGAAGTGGTCACCTGTCGCACGGTCGAGCGCGGCTGATTGAGCGCCACGTAGAGTTCGGGCGGGACGTTGCTGTAAGAATGGATGATGGCGAGGCGCGTCTCGTCGGGCGAGATGTCGGCGTCGTTATCGCCCGCCTCGTTGGTGATGCGCGTGCGCTCGCCGCCTGCGACCGGCATCGTGTAGAGGTGGCGCTCGAAGAAACTGCCCTCGCTCGAAGTGAAATAGAAACGGGTCTTGTCGCGCGAAAGACGCACGTCGGAGACCTCGAATCTGCCCGACGTTAACTGTCGCGGCTCGCCGCCTTCGGTCGAGACGGTGTAGAGATGCGAGAAGCCGTCGCGTTCGGACTGGAAGTAGACGGTGCGGTTATCGCCGAGCCAGCCGAGCGTGAACGAACCGGGGCCGGCTACCCACGCGTCGTCGTGAATGCGCGCGAGGACGCGCGTTCTGGCCGTCGCCGGGTCGAGCAGTAAGACCCAACGGTCTTTGTTGTCGGCCGCGCGCGCCATGAGCACCGCGCCCGCGCCCTCTTCAGGCCATTGCAGGTTGAAGAGTTGCACGTCGCGGTCGCGCGCCTGTTGCTGCGTCGTCTCGGTCTGCGTGCGCGGCGGCTGAGATTGTTGCTGAGTCTGCGTCTGCTGCTGAGATTGTTGCTGTGTCTGTTGCTGTGTCTGTTGCTGCGCGGCGGTCGTCTGCTGTTGCGTCTGTTGCGTCTGTCCCGATTCGGTGCCGCGTTCGCGGGCGGCCTGTTCGGTGGCGTTGCCTTCGGTGCGTGTCTGGACGACGGGCGCAACCTCGACGCGCTGTCCGTGCTCAACCCACTTCGCATCACCCGTCTCGACGTTAATCACGGCCATGCGCGAGCGACCCTGTACGTCGCCGACCTTCGTGCGCGAGGGGATGTCTTCGGTGTAGGCCGATTCGGTGACGTAGTTCGGGACAATGGTGTTCTTGGCGACTGAGGCAGGCTCGTTGATGGTGGCGATGACGTACTTGCCGTCAGGCGAGAGCGACAGATTGGTGACGTTCTGGCCGCCGGGAATCTGGAAGGGCTTGCGCGTCTCACGTCTGCGACGACGCGCCTCCTGCTCCTCGCGCTGCGCGGCGCGTTCGCGCACGGCTTCGAGCAACTCGCGCTCCTCCTTCTTGATGAACTCCTGACTCTCCGTGCCGCGTTGCTGCTGCTGTCCGGTAGCACTGCCGCCTCCGCCGCCTGAGCGGATGTCTGTCAACTGCGTCAGTGCGCCGCCTTCGAGCGAGAGGAGAAAGAGGTTGTTCTGGCGTGTGAAATAGACGGAGCGATTGTCGCGCGTGAAGTGCGCGTTCGTCTCTGCGTCGGTCGTGCGCGTGAGCGGGCGTCGCGTCGAGGTCGTGTGGTCGTAGAGAAAAACGTCGCCGTCTTCGGTAAAGACGCTCAGTCGCTTGTCCTTCGACAACTCGCCGGAGGCGGGCGGCGCGTTCTGTCGCTCCTCCTCCGAGAGTTTTCTGAGGTTGCTGCCGTCGGCCTCGACGACGTACGTGTCCATCTCCTTGATGCGCGGTTCGCCCGCGCGCTTCCAGCGAAAGTAGATGCGGCGGCTATCTTGCGACCAGACGACGCCGGAAGGCGGATAGCCGACGAGGTCTGGGCCGCGCATGATGCTGTCAACCGTCAACTCGAACTTGCGAGCGGGTTGGCGCGTCTGCGGCGACACTGTTTGAGAAGGCTGCTGCTGCTGCGCGGCCACGAAGAAGGGGGCGTTGAGCAAAAAGACGAGCGCGAGCGAGAGAGCGGCGCAGCGGCGGCGACGAAGACCTTTCATCTCTTGTCCTTTATCCTCCGGGTATTCGATTACAGTTCTATCTTTTCGACGATAACGCTCAGGTCGGGCATGACGGTGACGGTGTGATTGTCGGGCACGGGCGTCCAGTCCGAAGGGTCGTCTGTGAGACGCTCGCTGGCGACGATGACGGCCGACGCAGGGTCGTGCGGGGCGACGGTGTGCATATCGCACAGGCCGTCGGGCAGACACTCGAAGCGGCGGCCGCGCGAGTAGTGCAGAGATTGTCCGGCGACCGATTCGGCCGAGCAATAGCGCGAGACGACGAAGGCCGTGCCGTCGGTGACGGCAAAATTGTAGTATGAGGGTTCTGCTATCTCATGCTCGCGCGTCAGTTCGTTGAGGCGCGCGATGGTCGAGACGAGCGCGCGTCTCATGTCCTGCGGCGTGGCCTCGCCGAAGGCGACGCCGAGACCGTCGAGAAAGAGCGCGAAGGCGTGCTCCGAGTCGGTCGTGCCCTGAATCATGTTATAGAACTCGTCCTTAAGCTCTTCGCGCAAAGCTCTCTTGATGTGATGGAAGCCTGCGACCGCGCCGTTGTGCATCCACGTGAAGCGGTCGTAGGCGAACGGGTGGACGTTGGCCTCGTTGACGGCCATGCCGGGCGAGGCGGCGCGGACGTGCGCGAACAGGAGCGAGGTGCGCGTCTTCATCGAGAGGTTCTGCAAGTTGCGGTTCGACCACGCGGGGGTGACCGAACGCTGCACGCACGGCGTCGGGTCGATTTCCGGCACGTACCAGCCGACGCCGAAGCCGTCGCCATTCAAAGGCTCGGCGCGCTCGCGCGCCTGATAGCTCTGCATGATGAGCGAGTTGACGGGGCGGTATAATAAATCCGCCATCAACAGCGGCGTGCCCGCGTATGCGATGAAACGGCACATCTGATTCCGTTTGGCGTGGAGAGCAGGGATGAGCGAACGCGATGATGATACACCAGAACCGCCCGGCGCGCGCCACCGCGACCACACGCCTCGCGGCGGCTACTACTACGACGACGCGACCAACTACGAACTCTACAACCCAGACGAAGATAAACCGGACGAAGACGAAACCGGCGTAGACGAAACCGGCACAGACAAAGCCGGCGCAGACGACCTCAACGCCTCGCGCCTCATCAACCGGCGCGCTCTTTCTCGCGGAGTACGTCGGCTATCACGTTCTCACGCGCACGCTTCGGCCGCTCGAAGGGCACGGCGAAGACTACCTTTACTACTTCGGCCAACTGGCCGATAAGTTTTGGCCTTGGTTTCTGCTCGCGCCGTTTGCCGTTCTGTTCGACTTCAGAGAGCGCCTGCGCGGCAGACGCGCCTCATGGATTTTGCTGCTCCTCGTCGCGCTCGTCCTCTGCTCCTACACGGCCGCGCGCACGAGAATTTCGTGGTACATCATCCCCGTCTATCCTGCGCTGGCGATACTCGTCGCACATCTCATCGTCGCGTTCGCGCGTCGTGACGGCACGTCTGCGAAGCTCTGCGCCGCGCTCGTCTGCGTCCTTTTCGTCTATCTCGGCGCGCGCCGTTTCGCACCGCTCTATTCCGAGATAGACCCGGTCGGCACTCCCATCAGAAAGCTCTCGCTCGTCGCCAAACCGACGCACGCGGACGACCGCGAGCCGCTCCTCATCTTCTCGGCCGCCGCCGGTTTCGACAAACCCGAAGCCGTCTTCTACAGCGAGCGCACGGTTCAACAGGCGACCACGTCCGCACAGGTCGCCAACATATGGTCGCCCCGTCGCTACGTCGATTTCAAACCTCTCTCACAACTCACAGACGCGACGCCGAGGAGAATCCTTCTCAGGCGCGACGAACTCCCGCCCCTGCTCGACGCCTACGACATACACATCCTCGCCGAAGCCGACCCACTCATTTACGCCACCATCGAAAAAAGAGCCGACTGAGACATCGGCTCTCGAACAAGTCAATCCAACTCCACAACGATTTCTCTGCTATGCAGATAAATTTATCAGTCCACTCAGATTCTCAAAGTACCGACGATGTGTACGCCGCAAAGCCTCTTCACTAGCGGCCTCCAATAAAACCACCTCGCGCTCCGTCCCGCGACGATTAAGGTCGAGTTCCATCTCAAGGCGCGCATCCTCAGCCTTCTGCCGCTCTGAATCCTCGAACTCTCGGAATGTGTTTATCTCACGGCGAAGCCGGTCATATTCAATGAGAAATATCATCGTTTCCTCCTCTTATCCTTCTATCTGCTCGATAAGGTAACGAAGCTGATTGAATACATTTCGCCTCGTTGAATGCAGCCTCTCTTGCTCGTTAACTATTAGCTCCTGCTTTTTATCATCTGTGAGGTCAGCCCGTGATAATGCATGCGGTATTGTGTGAGCAACTAATATCTCAGCCGATTCGACGGTAGCGACCAAATGATAGGCCAACTTGAGAAATGCTCGAACACCGGCATCCCCACCTCCATATTTAATCGCGGAGCCTTCGATATCCGACAACTTTTCTGATAATTCAGCCCAAAGATGTTGGAGCGCAGTCCTAACCTGTATTTCAATCATCTTACCGCGACAATGGACGATGACGTGGACAGCACTGTAGCCGTGACTGGGGCGCTCGCGACGGTCGATGACGGTGTGGTCTTCAAAGAGACCGACGAGAGATTGGACGACCGCGTCTTGATGAGCTATGTCCGCCACAATCAATCTACAGCCTGCGATATCTTGAATCTGTGTGAGTCTAATGCTCTCCCTTCGCAATTTGTCGCAGATAGACGTGGTCGATTTGGCGGGTCTTCCCGTCGCTTCCAATGCCAACTCCTTGCGGATAGTTCCTACCACAATCTCGTATGCCTCGGAG
>DASZCR010000265.1:0-41975 GCA_035942915.1 Pyrinomonadaceae bacterium
AAACAGGAGTGTCTCGATTACATCAAAGAGGTCTGGACGGATATGCGCCCTTTGAGCCTACGCAAGAAGATGGAGGAGCAGGCGGGCGAGACGGGCGGCATCCGGGGCGACCTCTAAGCTGAGGGAAGGGGCTGAATCAAACGAGCATGGCAGGACAGTTTGAAGTGATGATTGAGCGCAACTTTTCGAGCGCGCATCAGTTGCGCGGCTACAAGGGAAAGTGCGAGAACCTGCACGGTCATAACTACCGCATCGAAATCTTCGCGCGCGGGCGCGAACTCGACAACATCGGCCTGCTCGTCGATTTCGGTGAACTGAAGGCGGCTGCCGACGAGATTGTCAACTATCTCGACCATCGCAACATCAACGAACTGCCGCCCTTCGACGAGGAACTCAATCCGTCGGCCGAAAACCTCGCGCGCTACATTCTCGAACAGGTCGGCGCACGCGTCTCGGACAAGCGCGTGCAGGTCTACAAGGTGCGCTGCTACGAAACGCCGACGAGCGTCGCCACTTATCAGTTGGATTAACTGAAGAGGCAGCCAACGCAGGAGTCAGGAGTCTGAAGTGATTAGAACTTCAGACTCCTGACTTCTCTCTTTTTACGAAGTGATGAGCGCGGGGATGTCGATTTTGTACTTGCGGATTTTGCTGTAGAGGCGCGGGCGGTAGATGCCGAGCAGGTTCGCGGCCGCCTGCTTGTTGCCACCCGTGCGTTGGAGCGTCTTTTCGATGACCAGTTTTTCAATCTCTTCGAGCGTGAGGTTGGGCGGCACGTCCCATCCGGCGCTCTGCGCCGCCTTCTCCGGCAGCGAGCCGTTGTCGAAGGGCAGGTCAACCGGTTCTATCTTGTTGTTCTTGGCGAGCAGCACGGCGCGCTCGATGACGTTCTGAAGCTCGCGGACGTTGCCCGGCCAGCTGTGTGCGAACAGTCGTTGGTAGGCCGTCTGCGAGATGCCGTTAATCTGTCGCTGATACTTGCGCGCGTACATCTTGAGGAAGTGCTCGGTCAAAATCTGGATGTCCTCGGTGCGCTCGCGCAAGGGCGGAACGTGAATCGTGATGGTCGAGATGCGATAGAAGAGGTCGTCGCGCAGCAAACCGTCGCGGATGGCGTCGGCCGGTGGCCGGTTGGTCGAGGAGATAAGACGGAAGTCTACGGCATAGGTCTTCTCCGAGCCGATTTTGCGATAGCTGCGTTCCTGCAACACGCGCAACAGTTTCGGCTGCAACTCGACCGGCATCTCCGCGATTTCGTCGAGCAGGAGCGAGCCTCCGGCCGCGTGCTGGATGAGACCGTCTTTGTCGGCGTGCGCGCCCGTGAATGCGCCCTTCGTGTGGCCGAAGAGTTCCGACTCGATAAGCTCTTTCGGCAGCGCCGCGCAGTTGACCTTGATGAACGGTTTTTTGGCGCGCAGAGAGTTGTAATGGATGGCGTTGGCGATGAGTTCCTTGCCCGTGCCGGACTCGCCGACGATGAGGACGTTGGCATCCGACTTGGCGACCGATTCGATGGTCTCGTAGATGGTCTGCATCGCTTTGGACGCGCCGATGATGTTGAAGTATTCGGCGCGCGCGCCGAGTTGCCGCAGCATTGTCTCGGTCTGCGCCATCAGGTCGCGCCGTTCGAGAGCCTTCTCGACGAGCGGTTGGAGCACCTCGAAATCGAAGGGCTTTTCGAGAAACCAGAACGCCCCGGCCTTCGTCGCCTCGACGGCGCGCGCCACCGTCCCGTAGCCGGTGACGACGATGACTTCGGTCGCGGGCTGCGCGTCCTTGATGTGCTTGATAACTTCCATCCCGTCCATGTCTGGAAGTTGGAGGTCGCAAATGGCGAGGTGGTGGGCGCCCCGGTCGAAGAGTTCGATGGCCTCCGCGCCGTTCGAGGCCGTGTCAACGGTGTAGCCGTCCTCCGCTAAGTTCTGCTTGAGAGAGTCGGCCATCATCGGCTCGTCATCGACCACCAGAATCCGTACATCTTTACGTTCCACTTTCGACTGTCTCCTTGTTTGTCGGGTCTGTGCCGCGACGATTAAAAAGGGCGTCCGGCATCCTTGTCAGTTCGTTACTTCTTCGGAGAGAGAGACACTCTTTCAGCGCGCCAGCGGCAGACGCGCGCGCAGCAGGCCGTGCTCCTCTGCCACCTCGCCGCCGTGCGCGCGGATGACCTTCGCCGCCAGCGCCATCTTTAAGCCCTGACTACCGGCATAAGAATCGAAGATGCTCGCGCCCGTCTCCGCGCCCGCCGAGGCCGCGACGGGGAAGCCGCGCCACTCGACGACGGCCGACGCACGCGCGCCATCTCCGTCCGCGCCTGCCTCCTCGCGCCGCAGACGGACTTCGGGCGCATGGCTTGCGCCGCTTTTGTCCTGCCCGGCGGTGGCGACGCTCGCAGCGGTAATGTTCTTGAACGCGTCGGTCAAAAACGCCGGGTCGAAATCGCCTTCGTAGGGGCCGTCGGAAGTCTCCAACGCGGCGACGCCATCGGCCGCTTCGGCGAGCAGACGCGAGAGGTCTGCGCGCGGCTGGCGGCGCAACTCCAAAGGCCGCCCCAGACGGACGAGGACGTTCATCTCCGTCGCCGCACGCTCAAGACCGGCGATGAGTTTGCCGATGGTCTCCAATTCGTCGGCCGGTCGGTCGCTCTTCTCAAGCCGTTTGCGCAGGAAAGTGGCATAGAGTTTGAGACCATTAAGCTGGTTCTTAATATCGTGGACGATTTGGACGGACGCGCTCCCAAGCTGGCGGAGCGTCTCCGGGTCTTCTAACTCCGTTTTTAACGGCTTCATCTCGCTTCTCGACCCTCTCGCGGTACCGGGAATAAAGCGTCGGCTCGGAGGGAAAAGTCCCTGTCGCCTGTACGAATTAAGCCCAAAATGCGTTGTCTGTTGTGTCGTGTTTCGATGCGGCATCTTAGCAAATCTCGTAACTGTTTGCTAGTCATACGGCGGGCACTTGTCGAAAGCTCTTGACGTTGGTTGGCAATTTATAGGATTTATAGGGAATGGCAGAACAGAATGGTGCCGGGCTGACCGTCCTCGTGGTCGAAGACTTCGAGGATAACCGCTTTATGATGAGGCGTTTACTCGAAATGAGCGGTTATCGCGTGGTAGAGGCCGTGAACGGTCAGGAGGCCGTCGAGACGGCCACGCGCGAACGTCCCGACCTGATTTTGATGGACTTGAGCCTGCCCTTGCTCGACGGTCTGGCGGCGACGCGCCGGATACGCCAGCAGGACGGCCTCTCGCAAGTTCCCATCGTCGCCGTCTCGGCCCACGACACGGCCGATTTCCACGCCGACGCCCTCGCCGCCGGTTGCAACGAATACGTCACCAAGCCCATCGACTTCGACCAGTTGGAGGGACTCCTGAGCCGCCTCATCAGAAGATAGTGATAGGTGATGGGTGAGAGGTGATAGGAGAAATCCTGTTTTGTCCTATCACCCATCACCCATCACCTCTCACCTGTGTCAAACGCATGCCCGAACGCTACGCCCCCCTGTTCCGCCTCCATCTCGACCCTCTGGCGCGCGCGTGGGTCGATGAAATCTACGCTGACCGACGCACGGAATTGCCCGCCATGCTCTCTTACAGAGAGTTGGTCGAACACCTCCCGGAACTGTTCGAGGAACTGGCGCGCCTGCTCGACATGGCCGCGCCCTACGGCGAAATCATCGAGTCCGTGCGCCGTTTTCGCTTTCACGCGCAGGTCAGGTTTCAACAAGGTTGCCTGATTGATGAAGTGGCACGCGAGTTGATGATTCTTCGCGACGTTCTCGGTGATTTTCTGTGGCGCGAAGGCTTGAGCGCCACCAATGGGGACTTCTGGGAGTTGCGCGAGGCCTTGAGGCGCACCGATGCCTTCGTCGATGAGTTGATTGCACAGGTCGTGCTCGTCTACGCCGCCACTTTGCGGCCGAACGTGCCGACGCGCACCTCGACGTGGCCGCCGCCGCGCCGTCGCAAGACGGACTTTCCCAGACGCGAAGAGCAGCCATGAAGCGACGCCGCCGCAGCGAAGAGACACAGGTCAGTCTGGACGTGCGCACCAAACTCCTGGTGATGCTCGCCCTGCTCTCTCTGCCGCTGCTCGTCATCAGCCTCGTCCAACTCAGCAGCTACGACCGACACCTCAACGAACAGGCGAAAATCATCGCGCGCATCGAGACGACGGCCGCTGCCGGGGCGCTCGAATCATGGATTGAAGACAACGGCGCGCGCCTCTCACAGCCGTCGCCGCAGCAGTCCGACGCGCCGCCCGCAGGCCACCCGTCGCTCGACAGTGAGACGGCGCGCGGCCTCTACGCATACCTGCACAAACACTCGACGCAGACGGCCGATACGGTCGTCGCCGTCCTCGACCCGCAAGGCCGCTTCGTGCCGAACCCTGCGGCAGCGGCGACGAACGCCAATGGCCTGCGCGCACCGGAGGACATCCGCCCCGGCGTCGGGCAGAGAGAATGGGCTGACGGCGTGCGGCGCGTGACCAGCGTCCGGCGCGTCGAGCCGAGCGGTTGGAGCGTGGCGGTCGGCGTGCCGCCGCCTGAAGACACCCCGGCCGGTCGCTCCGTGCTCGTGCTGACGGCGACCTGGGCGCTCGCCCTGCTCTCGTCGAGTTTGCTTGCCGTCTGGGCGGTCGGCCGTTTTACGAAACCGATTCGACGCCTCGCCGCCACCGCCTCGACGCTCGGCGAAGGAAACCTTCAGGAGCGCGCCGTCGTCGAGACCGAAGACGAGGTCGGGACGCTCGCCAACAGCTTCAACCAGATGGCCGCGCGTCTGCAAAAGAAGTTCGAGCAGGTCAGGCGTCAGAGCGAATTTATCGGCGAGGTGCTCGACAGTCTGCCGCTTGGCGTCGTCGTCCTCGATGCGAGCCTCATTGTCAGGAAAGTCAACTCGGCCTTCGCTTCCATCATCGGACGCGACGCCGCTACGCTCAACGGTCGCGGCCTCTACGAAGCGGCGGCCGGACTCGCCGTCATGAGCGAGGTCGTCGAGGACGTGCGCCGCACGCGCCGCGCTTTCGTCAACTACGGTCTGCCGCTCGACCTGACGGCGCGCAGGGAAGGCGAAGATGAGGCGCAGAAATACTGGGACGTGATTTTGTGGCCGGTCAAGGAACAAAGCGAGGCGCGCGGCGATCTAATAGTCATCCTCTCGGAAGTCTCCAAGCGCGTGCGCGCCGAACGGCTTGCAACGGCCGCCTTCGCCGCCGAGAAAGCGCGCGCCGCCGAGCTTGAGAGCGTCATCAAGCAGATGGACGAGGGCGTCATCATCGTCGACGCGCAGGGTCGTTACCGCGTCAACCCGGCGGCGGCGAGAGTTCTGGGACGCCAGCCCGGCGAGTTCCGCGACGGCGTCGAGGCGCTGATGACCGACATGGCCTTGCGCGGCATGGACGGGCGCAAACTTGAGATTGAAGAGACGCCCGTCTGCCGTGCCTTCAGGCGCGGCGAGCATGTCTCGGCCGAGCAGTTCAAGATTGTGCGCGGCGAGGAAGACGAGCGTGTGCTCGCCATCGGGGCCACGCCGCTCGTCGGCGAGGACGGGCGCAGGGAAGGCGCGGCGGCCGTCTTCCGCGACATCACAGAGGAGGTGCGCAGCCATAACGAACTCGTTGACGCCTACGAACGACTGCGCGAGCACGACCGTCTGAAGACGGCCTTCGTCGCCAACATCAGCCACGAGTTACGCACGCCGCTGAATGTCATCATCGGTCTCTGCCAGTTGCTCGAACGCGACCGCCAGCCCGCGCTCGCGCCCCTGCAATCCGAAGCCGTGACGCGCATGGAGCGCAACGCGCGCGCGCTGCTCGAACTCGTCAACGACCTGCTCGACTACTCGCGGCTCGAAGCCGGACGCTCGGCGCTCAACATCGAAAGCGTCAACGTCGCAGAAGTTGTGACATCGGTCGTGGAGACATACGCCAACGAGGCGCGCGACAAGAAAATCAGGATGCGCATCGAGGTTTCGCCCGAACTCGGCTCGGTCGAGAGCGACGGCAAGAAACTGACGCAAGTGCTGTCGAGCCTCGTCAGCAACGCCCTCAAGTTCACCTCCGACGGCGCGGTCGTCATCCGCGCAGACCTCGACGGCGAACGCTGGTACGTCGAAGTCTCGGACACGGGCATCGGCATGTCGAGCGACGCGTTGACCTACATCTTCGACGGCTTCCGGCAGGTTGACGACCGGCTCGCGCGCTCCTACAGCGGCGTCGGCCTCGGCCTCGCCATCACGCGCAAGATAGTCGAACTGCTCGACGGCGAGATAACGGTCGAGAGCAAGCAGAACGAGGGCAGCCGCTTCCGCATCACGTGGCCGCGACGCGTGCGCGCACGCACGGGCACAGGCTCGCTGCTCAAGGAAGATGCGCTCCGCCTCATCGACGGCGCAGCGGGAAGGCTCAGCGCGTGAAGTCGTGGGAGCACGAAGACGACGCCGCCGCAATTGAATCGAAGAGGAAGGAGTTTGTCAGCAAAGTGATTGTCTGTCGCAACTGCGCCGAAGAACTGAGCGAAGGCCAGACCTTCTGTCCCTACTGCGGAGCCGCGCAGAACGACGTGGCCGAAGCGCAACGACCGACCTCGACGGCCGCCAACGCTGCCGACACCTCGACGGCTCTCCAACGCGTCGAGTCCGAAGACACAGACCGTTGGGTTGAAGAGGCGGCTGCGCGCCGCAGCGCACCGCCCGCCTCTTTCTCGACGTTTGAGCGGCGCGACGGCGAGATGAGAGGCTCGCGTCTCAAACTGTTCCTCGCCATCGGGATTGCCTCCGCCGTGCTCGTCGCAGGGCTTGCCTATCTCGTCACGCGTCCGCGCGCGCAGTCAACAGACCCGCGTCTCGCAGATGCGCTTCGTCCCGGCTCGCCTGAGTTTGAGCAGTACCGCGAGCGGCTCGTGCTTGAGTTCGATGCCGACCAGAACGCGATGACGCACGAGCGCGCGCTCGGCGATGTGGTGGTCACGATGGAGCCGGTCGTGCGCAACTTCACGGGGCGCGTCGTGACGGGGCTGGAACTGCGCGCGACGGGACTCGACCTCTCGAATCAGGTCATCAAAGAACGCACTTTCGTCGTCATTCCAGACCGCCAGCCACCGCTTGAGCCGAACCGGACGACGACGCCGATGCTCAGATTTGAAGGGGTCAAAAAGGACAACATCCCGGCGAGCCTGAAGGTGGAAATCACGGGCTTCAAACTCAGGTGACCGGGAGAGAACAATCCGGCACGGCCGAAAACGTCAGCGGCATCTATGACGCAAGTTCATAGATGCCGCTGTTGTCTGCGAAACGAAGTCGAGCGGCTTTACCGCCCGCGATGAACTCAGAGGAGGTTAACGGGTCGTCCGCTGACGGCCTTTCGCCTCCGGTCGGCGGTGTTAACTGGGATAACCGCCGACGTACCACTTATCCTTGTCCCAACAATACTCTGTGACCTTGTTCTGATTGTCGCGCACGTAGACGCGAATGTAAGCCTGTCCCTGTTGCACCCATGAGGTGGCGTCGGCGCCGACGCCGTTGGCCGAGAAGGCGCCGACGTACCACTTGTCTTTGTCCCAGCAATACTCGGTAATCTTGCCCGCAGAGTTCCCGACGTAAACCCTTATGTGAATCTGGCCGCCGCTGTCGAGCCATGAGGTCGCGCCGACGGTCGTGCCTTGTTGTGAGAAGCCTCCTGTATACCAACTGCCGTCGTAAGCCTGTTCGGTAACGGTTTGCCCGTTGCTTTTGTAGACACGCAAGTGAGTTTGGGTGTCAAACCATGAGACGGCACTGACATAGCCTGCCATAGTTGTTCTCCTTTGTGAGTGTAAGGTGTACGTGCAGACGAGGTTTCGGATTCGTTGAGGCCACCCGAAGGGTTCGTAAGGCGGTGTATCATCGCACTCCGACCTCCCCTCATGTCAAGCGTTCGACTGGCGGTCGAGTCACCGTCTGAACGTGTGAGGCACAACGGAAATGTTTATGGAGGAGATGAACCTGCTAGAGAGAGCAATATCTGTGCGCTCTTATTCGCCCGACGCTTCTTTGACGAAGAGCTCTTCCAAAGGATTGCCGACGGGCTGAATCGAGACGAGGCGCGCGCCTTCGGCACGCACGGCGCGCAATGCTTCGTCAACCTGCTTTTCAGAACCGACCTCGATGCGCGCGCCGCCGGGCGTGCGCGTCACGCTCGCGCCCTCCAACTCGGAGAGCGCGACGGCGAGACGTTCCGTGTCGGCCACGTCCGTCACGGTCAATTCCATCGGGCGCTCGCCGTCAATCTGTCTGAGTTGGTCGAGACGGCCGACGTGCGCGAGACGACCTTTGCGCAGGACGGCCGCGCGGTCGCAGAGCACTTCAATATCGGCGAGGATGTGCGAGCAGAGAAAGACGGTCGTGCCGCGCGCGCGCAAACTCGCTATCAGGTCGCGCACCTCGCGGCGGCCGATGGGGTCGAGGCCGCTCATCGGCTCGTCGAGGAAGACCACTTCCGGGTCGTTGACGAGCGCCTGTGCAAGCCCGACGCGCTGCAACATGCCTTTTGAGAATTTGCGCAACTGCTTGTCCCAGCTCTTCTCTTCGAGACGGACGCGCGCAAGCAGTTCGGCGGCGCGTGCGCGGCGCTCGCGGCGTCCGTAACCGAACAACTCCGCGCAGTATTCGAGAAACTCGCGCGCCGTCAGGTAGTCGTAGAAGTATGGATGTTCGGGCAGGTAGCCGATGCGCGCGTGGGTCGAGATGTCGTCGATATCGCGTCCCAGAATGGAGGCGCGCCCGCCGGTCGGATACATCAGGCGCATGAGGAGTTTGAGGGTCGTCGTCTTGCCCGCGCCGTTGCCGCCGAGGAAGCCGAAGATTTCGCCGCGCTCGACCGAGAGCGAAAGCCCGTCGAGCGCACGCACCTTGCGCTTGCGCAGGAAGCCAACCTCGTAGTCCTTCGTCAGTCCGTGAATCTCAACCGCAGCCGACATCTTTATCAACCTCTCAACGAGTTTCGTTCCTTCGTCATTACTTCTGCGGGACGGGCGAGCGTGCATCGAGTCGCGCCGCGCATCTCGACGCGTCGAGCACGTAAGGCACACCGGCCGGGTCGAGAGGCGCGCCCGACGCATCAACGCGCAAGCCCGTCTGCTGCAACGTGAGCGTCAACTCGCGCCAGTCTGCGACGCAGCGCCCGGCGCGTGCGCGAAAGTTTTCGAGCAACTGGCCGATGCGTTCGCGCTCGTCGAGCGAGTCGAGTTGCGCCAGACGGTTGAGCGCAAGTTGTCTGACCTGCTCGTCCTGACTCTCTTCGTACATGTTCCGGTAGAGCGTGCGCGCCGTCTCCCGGCTGCCGCCTTTGATTTCCATCTGCGCGGCCATCGCGCGCATCCAGTTGGGCGCGCCCGCAACCTCCGCGCCCTCGCGATAAGCGGCGCTCGCCTCCTGAAAACGGCCGCGCTGCCAGTAGATGTAGCCGAGATAGTTGTGCAGACGCCACTCCTGCGGATTGGCCTCGATGCCTTTGCGTGTGAGCCGGATGGCGGCCTCTGCGTCAATCGTCGGCAGCACGACCGCGCCGTACTCGTAGGCGGCCATAAACTTCGGGTCGAGCGTCGTCGCCTGTTCGAGCAAGGGGCTGAGTTGTTGGATGGCGAGCGGACTCAGGTCGTCGAGTTGGATGTCGCCCTGATAGGCGTCGAGCTTGCGGCCGACGTACTGAAGCGTCCGCAGCCAGTACCAATCGGCGACGAGGCCGTTAAAGGCGAGACTCATGCGCCGCGCCGTCTGCGGCGAGACGTACAACGCTTCGTCCGCCTCGCGCACGACGAAGGCCGGTCGGCGCGCGTCCATCCAGCGAGAGAGCA
The DNA here is from genome assembly GCA_035942915.1 of Pyrinomonadaceae bacterium. Taxonomy (GTDB): domain Bacteria; phylum Acidobacteriota; class Blastocatellia; order Pyrinomonadales; family Pyrinomonadaceae; genus DASZCR01. The sequence continues at coordinate 9,830 of DASZCR010000265.1, forward strand.
GGACGACTGCCGTCATGCCCAAGAGGATGACGAGCGCGAGCGAGAGGTCGCGCCATCTCTGTCGATGCCGGACGGGCGTTGCCTCCTGTGTGTCGTCTGCGCGTCTCATTTGAAGTTGCGCCGGTCGAAGATGAGGACGGCTGCCGCCAGCAGCACGCAGATGTAGACGAGGCCGTAGCCGACGGCCGTGAGGAAGTGGAGCAGGGTCGGCGTCTCGCCGTGCGCGGCGGCCGTGATGTAGGCGTAGTTTGAGAGGTTCGGCAGCACGTAGTAGAGCGCGCCGAAGAGGTAACGCGCCGCAGGCGTCGCCATCGTGGCCGCGAAGGTCTTGAGGTCTGCGCTGAAGTGGCCGATGACGAAGACGAAGAAGGTCAGCAGCGCAGACAGCGCGGGCGACGAGAAGGAGGAGAAGAGCAGCGCGACGGCCACGAGTATCATCAACTCGACGTAGAGGAGCGCCACCGCAGGCCAGATGTGGAGCACCAGCGGGTCGAAGCCGCGTCGCACGTAGACGAGCGCCAGAGAGACGCCCGCGCCCATCACGAGGACGTTGACCGCGAGCGTCAGACACAGTCCGAGATACTTGCCTAAGAGAAACTCGCCGCGCCCGACCGGCTTCGAGAAGATGGCGTAGACCGTGCGCCGCTCAATCTCTTTGTAGACGAGGCCGACGCCGACGAAGATGGCGATGAACGCGCCGAAGATGAGCATCGCGCTCAGCCCCATGTCGACGATTATCTTCGACTCCTGCGCGGCCGAGAGTTCGCCGAGGAATATCGCGCCCGCCGTCAGCAGGAGGACGAAGAAGACGAGGTTGTAGAGCACGCGGTCGCGCACGGCTTCGCGGAAGGCGTTGCGCGCGATAGTCCAGATGCGTCGCAGCCTGCTCGCCGAAGGGACGAGCGCGCCCGTGTCTGTCGCAGTCGTCGCCGTCAGGTCTTCGCTTGTCGTCGTTCGCCTCTCTTCGGCCAGTGGGAAGTCTGTGCTCATTGCGTTAAAAAGCCGGAGCGGAGGCGCGCGCGCCAGCCCTTCGCCGTGACTTGCGCGCCGAGCCGCCTCTCGTTTTCGTCAATGACGGCCATCACAGCATCATCGGGTTGGAGGTCGCCTGCCATCGCCACGCCGGACGGGTCGCGCCGCGCAGCGACGATAGCCGCGTCAATGTCGTTATTAATCAACTCGTACCAGCCGCGAGCCTCGCGCGAGTTTAGCAAGAGTGCCTCTCGGAAAGCCACGTCGGCGTCGGCCTCTCTGCCTGCGCGTGAGAGCGCGGCGGCATGACGGACGTTGAGGAAAACCGAGCGCGGGTAGACGCGGACGGCTGCGGCCAGCGTCGCCTCGGCGGCGCTGACCTCGCCTGCGGCCTCCTCGGCGCTGGCGAGATAGAGATAACAGGTCGAAGTGTTGAAGCCGCGCGCGACGGCGTAGCGCAGATGAGAGAGCGCCTCGCGCTCGCGTCTCTGTGCATAGAGCCAGCGGCCATAGCTGAAGCGCGTGGCCGGGTCGAGCGGGTTCCACGCGAGCGCCGCGCGATAGGAACATTCCGCCTGCGCCGCGTCCGCGCTCGACTGTGCCGCAGCCAGCAGCAGCACGTTCGCCGCCTGCGCGCACATCAGACACATGGTCAGCAGCGCAAAGACGAAACCCGATGCCGTCGCAGCACGCGCGAAGCTGTGCGCTCGCATTGTCTGAGTCTGAGATGCGCCGCGCCGCGCCGCGTCTCGCCAACGCGGAGTCATGCGCGTCAGCACGGCGGCGGCGAAGAAGAAGACGAGTCCGCTGCTCAACCAGCGAAAGGAGATGGCGCTCGCGCCGGAACTGATAGCGAAGGCGAGCATCGTGGCGACGACGCCGGGCGCAAACGGGCTGCGACAAGCGGCCTGTCGCAGCAGTCGCCAGCCCGCCCACGCCAGAGCCGTGCAGAACGCGAGGAAGAAGGTGAAGCCGACTACTCCCAACTCCGAAAGGACGTGCAGGTATTCGTTGTGCGGGCCGACGGTCAGATACTTCTCATTCATCTCGACAATCGTCGAGCCTGCATGTCGCGCGGCGAACTGCGCACGCGCTTCCGGGTAGGCGCTTTCGTAGTTGCCCGCGCCGACGCCGAGCAGCGTATGCGTCCGCATCATCTCAAGCGCGATGCCCCAGTAGAGAAATCTGACGCGCGTGTTGGCCTCCGTCGGAGAGGTCGCCTGCAAGCGCGTGAAGATAGATTCGTGAACCGTCTCGGCGAACGGCGACGGGACAGATTGCAGCGCGGTGGCGAGCGCAAAGGAGGCGACGACGAGCGCGAGGCGGCGCGGCGTGCGCGGCCGAAAGCGCGACGAGGCAAGGGCGCAAGCGCCGACGAGCAGCAGCCCGGCACTTGCGCCGAGGAAGGGCGCGCGCTCCGAGATTTGCAGCATCGAGAGCCAACCGACGACGGCCGTCGTCCCGCAGAGCAACGCAGCGCGCCTGCGTCTTAGTCTGAGCGCCAGCGAGGCGAACAGAGGGATGCTGACGGCCACCGGCTCGCCCAGTCCCATCTGCCTGATGAACGAGTTCGTCGTCGTCCAGTGGCCGACGGCATTGGCGAGACTGATGATGAGCAGGACGATGGCGAGCGATGCAACGGAGGCGCGCAGCAGACGCGGACTCTCCGCGACGCGCACCGTCAGGAGGAAGAAGAGCAGGTACAAGCCCCACGTCGCCGTGTAATGAAGCGCGGCGAAAGAGTTCTCAGCCCACAGCAGAGAGACGGCGCTCCACACGACGAAGGCCGTCATCGCGAAGGCGGGCACGGCTGCGCCGCGCCTGAGCTTGAAGTGTGCGTTGCGGTTGCCGCCTGAGCGTGCGCGTCGGAACAGAAGGGCGAGCGTGATGGTGGCGAGCAGGGCGATGACGGACTCTTGCCGCCACGTCAGGCCGCTATTACTGGCGCGCGGGAGACCGGGCAGGAAGGGCGCCAGCAGAGCGAGCGGCCAGAGGACTGCGAACAACCATTGCGGCTCTTCTTTGAGGCGTCGGAGAAGTCTGAGCATACTCGTGGTGAGCGTCCGAGTCGGCGGCGACAGAAGGCTCGCGTCTAGTTGCTGAAGGCCGTGCCGCCCGCCGTCGAGACGGGCACGTTGGCAGCGTTGCCGGGATGGACGTAGATGACGCCCGGCTCGTCGGACGAGAAGTTACGGTTGCCCTGCGCAGAGGTGGCCGGGGCGGCTCCGGCCACGTAGCCTGAGCCTCCGCCCGTCACAAGCACGCCGAAGATGTAACCGTTCTTGGCCGTGCCGACGGCGGTCGCGCCGGCAAGCTGCGCGTCGAGCATCTGCGAGTTCTTGAGGTCTGCGAGCGTGCCGAAACTGTTGTGGCTCGAAAAGTAGCTGGCCTCGGCGCTCGAAATGGTTCTCACGGCCGAGATGGCCGAAGCCTCGTTGGCCGCGCGGCGTGAAGCGAGCAGGTTCGGAATGGCGATGGCCGCGACGATGCCAATAATGGCGACGACGATGAGAAGTTCGATGAGCGAAAAGCCCGCCTGCTCTCGCGTCTCGCGCGCGGGGTTTGTGGCAAGGTCGGGGCGCAAGCGGCTGTCTGTAACATTCATGAAGTGTTTTCCTCTGCGGTCGGGAGTCTCACGTTCCAGAGGGCGTCGCGCGGGTGAGACGAGCGGCAGAAGATGTGAGGAAGGGGCGTGAACCCGAATAATCGTGCTCACGCCCCTCGTGAATTATCCGCTGGCAGCGAGACTAGTTGCCGATGGGCGTACCAACGGTCGTGTCGTATTCGAGGTCGTTCGAGGCCGAGTTCTGCGCGTAGATAACGCCAGCCTCGTTCGACATGAAGCGACGGTTGCCCGTGCTGGTGCTGCTGTGCGCGGCGGCCGACTGGAAGCCGTTGGCACCGGCGTTCTGGATGCCGAAGAAGTAACCGCTCTTGGGCGCGGCGGCCGTCGCGTCGGCGATGGCGCTGTCGATGAGCTGCGCGGCTTTGAGGTTAGCCATCGTGCCGTAAGCGCCGAAGCCGAGCGTCGAGGAGTAGGTGCTCTGCGCCGTACCGATGGTACGCAAGCCTGAGATGGCCGAAGCCTCGTTGGCGGCCTTGCGCGAGGCGAGCAGGTTGGGGATAGCGATAGCGGCGATGATGCCGATAATCGCGACGACGATTAGAAGCTCGATGAGCGAGAAGCCTTTCTGGCCTTTGTTCTGTTGCATGTCTTTCTGGGTGCTCCTTAAGAGGTGTTGAGGTCTTAGAAATTTTCTCGCGCCGTTCGAGTCGTCTCAGGCTGCGCGCCGCTGAACTTGCGCGAATCGGTCACTGGGCTTGCTTTACAACCGCCGTGCCACGACCCGGACGGTGCGCCGCGAGATGCGAAAAAAGCCTTCCCGGCCACGATTTACGCGCCCGACAGGGGTCTGTCGGGCGACGGCCGCCGCCGCGTCAGTTAACAAATTTCGTCAGACGCGCGGTGACGCTTTTTGTCAAACGAGCGCGGCCGGACGGGACGTGTGGCGGCACGCGAGCGAGGTGAGGCGGGTTGCGCGGGGGAAAGGCGCGAGAGGCGATTCTGGCGAATCGCCTCTGCCGAGAGCGGAGGGTTTCACGAAGACGGCGCGGCGGGCGCTGGGCTGAAGTTTAAAGGGCGGTTGTCACGTGCGGAAGGCGTCCGGCATGAGCATCTCGCTGTGGCGTCGTGGCGACGCCGGGACTGACGCTCTGAGTCTGTCTGCGACGCGCGGCGTCTGGTCGGCGACGCACGTCACACGTCGAACCTGAGCAACACATGTGCCAGCGTTCGACGGCAACGAAGTAACCCGGCGAAGCGGCTTGCCGAAGATGTTTGACGAAGGAGGAGTCAGGAGGTCATTCGACGCCCGTCGAGGAGGACGAAGAGCCGCCGCGCGGGGACGATGAGGCGGCCGCGTCCGAACGCAGTTGCGCCGTCAGGTTGCGGACGCCATGTTTGTCGAGCAGGTGGCGCAGGCTCCGCACGGAGAGATGAAGTATCTCTGCGGCGCGCGTCTGGTTGCCGCCCGTGCGGCGCAGCGCTTCGAGGATGTAGCTCTTTTCGAGATGTTCGAGATGGGCTGTCAGGTTCAGCCCCTCTTCCGGCAGGTCGAAGGCCGAAGACGAGGCCGAGCGCGCCGGGTTGTAGTTGGTGACGGCCTGCGGCAGAGCTTCAGGCTGAATCCGGTCTGTGCGTTCGAGTGCTACGGCGCGTTCGATGGTGTGCTCAAGCTCACGCACGTTGCCCGGCCAGGAGTAGCGTTCGAGCATCTCCATCGCCTTCTCGGAGACGGAGAGGCTGCGGCCGGTCTGCGTGCAGAACTTCTGTACGAAGTGCTCGACGAGGTCGCGGATGTCTTCGCGCTTTTCGCGCAGAGGCGGCAGTTCGATGGGGATGACCGAGATGCGATAGTAGAGGTCTTCGCGAAACGTTCCCTGTTTGACCATCGCGGCGAGGTCGCGGTTGGTGGCGGCGATGACGCGAGCGTCCACAGATGTCTCTTCGTGCGCGCCGACTGGGCGCACCTTGCGCTCCTGTAAGACGCGCAGGAGTTTGACCTGCATCGTCGGCGACATCTCGCCGATTTCGTCGAGGAAGATGGTGCCATGGTCGGCCGCCTCGAAGAGCCCCTTGCGATTGGCGGTTGCGCCCGTGAATGCGCCGCGCACGTAGCCGAACAGTTCGCTTTCAAGCAGCGTCTCGGTGAACGCGCCGCAGTTAATCGGCATGAAGGGTTTGTCGGCGCGCGGGCTGAGGTTGTGAACGGCACGCGCGACCATCTCCTTGCCCGTGCCGGACTCGCCCGTGATAAGCACGGTTGACTGTACGCCCGCGACCGTCTCAATCATCTGGTAGACGGCCTGCATCCTGCCGGAACGGCCGATAATCTGGTCGAGGCGACCGCGCTCGCGCTGGGCGCGCTTGAAGGCGCGGTTCTCTTCGAGGAGGCGGAGGCGTTCGAGCGCCTTCTCGGCGATGAGTTTCAGTTCGTCAACGTCGAAGGGCTTCTGGATGAAGTCGTCGGCTCCGAGCTTGAAAGCCTCGCGCGCCGTATCGACGGTGGCGAAGGCCGTCATCATGATGACGGCCACGTCCGGCAAGAAGTCGCGCACGGCGCGCAGCAACTCGATGCCGGACATGTCGGGCATCTTCACGTCCGAGACGATGAGGTCGGCCGGGTCTTCGCGCAGCGCCGCCAGCGCCGCGCGCCCGCTCTCGGCCGCGCGCACCTTATGTCCCGCGCGGCCAAACACGAGCGACAAAAGCTGCCGCATGCCTTGCTCGTCGTCAACGATTAAAAGATTTGCCATAAGCTCTGGTGGTTAAAGACAGACCTTGATTTACTTCCCGTTGCGCCGCTCGCTGATGTAACGCTCGACCGTGTTGATGAGCGCGTTCAAACGCTCGTCCGTCTCTGCATGCGCTTTAGCAAGACGCTGCAACGAGACTTCAAGATTTGTCACCCGCTCATTAGTTTCCTTCATGCTCTCGTTCGTCGCTACCTGAGCGTTGGCGAGACGAAGCATCACGTTCTCGATTCTCGTCATCCGCTCGTCGGCCTGTTGCATGCGCTCCTCGAACTTTTGCATACGCTCGTCGGCCTTCTGCTGACTGATGACGAGGTTCGCCTGTTGTTCGAGGATGAACTGCATCGTTCGTTGTATCTCTTCGGGTATCATCGTTGCTCCTCACCTTTCCCTCTGGGTGGCGAGTCTCGATAATGTTAATTGACCTTCGCGGGCAACTCGACGGCGATGGTCGTGCCGTGTCCCTCGCGGCTGCTCACGTTTATTGTACCACCATGATCGCGGACGATTTGATAGACGATGGAGAGGCCGAGACCTGTGCCGCCGGTCGTCGAGGAAGAGAAAGGCTCGAACAGGCGCTCGACCTGCGCGGGCGACATGCCGCGCCCCGTGTCGGCGAAGGTGATGCGCAGGCGGTCGTGCGGCGCGCGGCGCAACTCTGCGCGCAGCGTGCCGCCTTCGGGCATCGCGTTGAGGGCGTTGCGCGCGAGATTCCAGAAGACCTGTTTGATGCTGGCCGCATCGGCCGGGGCGATGGCAGGCTCGTCGGGTAGGTCTGCTAGGAGCGCATGACCGGCGCGGATTTCGGGGCTGTGGCGCAGCAGTGCGAAGGTTTCGCGGAGCGGCTCGCGGAGGTCGATTTCGGCCAACTCGACGGGGCGTGGTCGCGCGTAGGTGAGAAAGTCCGTGATGATGCGGTTGAGGCGGTCGCCTTCGCGCAGGATAATCTCCATCAACTCGTTCTGCGTGGAGTCGGGCGGCATCTCCGAGCGCAACACCTGTATCGAGCCGCGCATGGCCGCAAGCGGGTTTCTGATTTCGTGCGCGATACCGGCGGCGACGCGCCCGACGGCCGCCAGCCTGTCCTGCCGACGCGAGGTCTCCTCCATCGCGCGCACGTCCGTCAAATCCTGAAACGTGATGACAAGCCCTTTGCGGTCGCGCCCTTCGGTGAAGAGCGGCGAGACGCTGTAGCCGAGGCGCACGCGGAAGCCTTCGGCCGTCAGACACTCGGCCTCGAAGCGCGGGCTGCGCACGTCGTCTTCGGAGGCCGCGCGCAGAGACTCTTCAATCTGTCGCTCGATGTGGCCGAAGAGAATCGAGACGTGCTGTCCGCGCAGGTCTGCGGCCTTGTAGCCGGTCATCTCCTCGCCCGCCGCGTTCAAGGTGAAGATGCGCCCCTCAAGGTCTGTCGTGACGACGCCCGAACGTATCGACTCGACGATGCGCTCGTGCAGCGCACGCAGGTCTGCCAGCGCGTGCGTCGCCTCGATGAGCCGCACGTCCGAGCGCGTCTGTCGTTCGGCGAGCCACGCGGCGAGCAGGCCGACCATCAGGTAGCCCACGTCGTTCAGGCCGATAGACCAGACCGCTTCGGTCGTCGAAACGTCGTCGGCCGCGCCGCCCGGTAGCCAGCCGAGCGTGACTGAGAGCATCGCCGCCGTGTAGCAGAAGGCGCAGCCGACGGCGAGCACCTGCGCGCCGCGTGCGCCGAGAAAGATGCTGCCAATCGAGATGATGACAAGATAGAGCGCCGCGTATGGCGAGTGGAGGTCGCCCGTCAGGCCGACGAGCCACGTCACGAGCAGCACGTCGAAGAAGAACTGGATGCCTGCCTGAAGGGTGCGGCGGACGTTCGTCAAACGGAGCAGCGCGGCGTAGACGGCCGAGAGCGCGAGCACGGCCAAAGCAACCGTTAGCGCGCCGCCGAAGGGATTGCGCGTCGTGCCCTGCGTACCCGGCAGAGACCTCGACCACGCGGCGCTGGCGCCCAACAAAAGCGCCGCCGCGACCAGCCGCCCCGCGACCAGCCACCACAACTTCCGCACGAGTCCGGCCGACGCTTCAGCGCCGCGCCCGTCCTCCTTCTCCTCTCGCACGGCCTCCGTCATCACGCCTTAGCCTAACACAAAAGCCGTCGCCCGCCGGGGGCGAAGTCTTAGATGCCGCCCGTCCGGCACACCCGTCGCTCAGAAACATAAAACTCTTGACAGGCGCGCCCGCGCAGCCTAAATTCGCCGACACGCCGGGTGCCGGGAAAACATTCCTGCAAGCCACGTCTCGAATGGCTGCCCAACGGCATCTCCTTGCAAACTCGACCGCACGGCGAGGACGAACGTCTTCCGACTGACTCATCCGCCTCGCTCAGACGACTCCACAAATTTTGCCGCCGCTTCACACGGCCGCCCTCAAGACAAGGAATCTTCGGATATGAGTTCCCACTGCGATTTCGATTACGAAGTCTTCATCAGTTACGCGCACCTCGACAACAAGCCGTACCTCGACGCCAAGAAGGGATGGGTGACGCAGTTCGACGAACTGCTCGACATCCTGCTCGGCGAGTATCTCGGCTCGGAGGCGAAAATCTGGCGCGACAACATGCTGCGGAACGACGATGTCTTCGCCGACGCCATCCTCATGAACATGCCGCGCACGGCCGTCATGATTTCCATCCTCTCGCCGCGCTATCTCAAGTCCGAGTGGTGTCTGCGCGAAGTCGAAGCCTTCTGCAAGGCGGCGGAGACGAGCGGCGGCTTTCGCATCGGCAACAAGATGCGCGTCTACAAAATCATCAAGACGCCTCTGCGCGGCGGCGACCCACCCGAAGTGTTCAAGGATGTCCTCGGCTATGAGTTCTTCCGCTACAAGGATGCGGACAGGGATTCAGGCAGACCCGAACCGTTCGGCGTCGAGTACGGCGACGAGGCCAAGAAACTATTCCTCGACAAGGTCGGCGACGTGGCCTACGACATCGCGGGTCTGATTGAAATGCTGCGCGAACAAGCAGCGACGGCCGCCGCCGCAGCCGCACAACAGAAGAACGCCGCCACGCCGCCGCCCGCTGTTTCTCTCGCCGTCCCCGCGTTGGCCGAGCGCGAGGAGAGACCGGCCGTCTATCTGGCCGAGGCGACGCCCGACCTCAACATCCAACGCGACAACATCAAGCGCGACCTCCTGCAACGCAACTACCGCGTCCTCCCGGAAGAGCCCTTGCCCGCCAATCTGCAAGACCTGCAAAGAGCCGTCCGCGCAGACCTTCAGTCCTGCGCGCTCTCGGTTCATCTCGTCGGCGATGACTACGGCGAATGTCCTGTGGACGATAATCTCTCTTACGTCCACTGGCAGAACATGCTCGCCGCCGAACGCGAAACAGACCCCGCCTTCTCGCGTCTTATCTGGATGCCGCGCGACACGCGCCCCGTTGAAGTGCGCCAGCGCCGCCTCGTCAAAGAACTGCTTGAAAGCAGCCCCGTCGGCGGCAACTCAGACCTCCTGCAAACCTCGCTCGAAGACTTCAAGACGGCCATTCAGGACAGGCTCAAGGGCGAACGCCGCAACGCACCACGCCCCGTCACGCTCGACGACGAAGACGACACGCCGCTTGTCTACATCGTCTGCGACCGGCCGGACGCGGCCACCGTCGGCGTGCTTGCGGATTACCTCTACAGCGCAGGCTACAGGGTTGCTCTGCCCGAACCCGGAGGCGACGAAGCGAGCGCGCGCGCCGACCACGAAGCGAAACTCAAGACGTGCGACGGCGTCCTCATCTACTGGCACAGCGCGCCGAAGCTGTGGCTGCTCACCAAACTCGACGACCTGCAAAAGATACGCGGCTACGGGCGCACGAAGAACCTCTCCGGCAAGGCCGTCTATGTGACGGGCGAACCGACGACCGAGAAGGAACGCTTCCGCTCCTTCGACGCCCTCGTCATCAAGAACTTCGGCGAAAGCTCGCTGGCGACGCTCGAATCGCTGCTCGCGCCTTTGGTCGCCCAACTCGAAAGCGAGAGAGGGGAGCAGGCACGTGAAAACTTCTAACCCGCACGCGAACCCCTACCCCGGCCTGCGCCCCTTCGAGTTTCACGAAAACCATCTCTTCTTCGGCCGCGAGGGACAGAGCGAGGAGTTGCTCAGGAAACTGCGTCGCAACCGCTTTCTCGCCGTCGTCGGCACGTCGGGCAGCGGCAAGTCTTCGCTCGTCCGCGCCGGTCTCTTGCCGCTGCTCTACGGCGGCTTCATGACGAAGGCCGGAGCGCGCTGGCGCATCGCCCTCTTCCGCCCCGGCAAAGACCCGATTCACAATCTCGCCGCCGCGCTCAACTCGCCGTCGCCCTTTGAACCCGGTTACAGTGAGACGCACGCAGAAGAATCGCCCGCCGACTCGTCTGCCACGCCGCCGCCTGCACAGCCGGACGCCGAACTCGACCGCGCCTCCATCAAACTGGCCGCCATCGAGACGACCCTCAGGCGCAGCGCCGTCGGTCTCGCCGACTACGTCCGTCGCGCACGGCTCAAGGAAGGCGAAAACATCCTCGTCGTCGTCGACCAGTTCGAGGAGTTGTTCCGCTTCAAGGAGAAGAGCGAGTCTGCGAACAAGCAGGACGAGGCCGCCGCCTTCGTCAAACTGTTGCTCGAATGTACGGCCGACGCGAGCGTTCCCGTCTACATCGTGTTGACGATGCGCTCGGACTTCCTCGGCGACTGCGCGCAGTTTCGCGACCTGCCCGAACGCATCAACGAGAGCCAGTATCTCATCCCGCGCATGACGCGCGACCAGCAACGCGACGCCATCACCTGCCCGGCGGCCGTGCGCGGCGCACGCCTCACGCCGCGCCTCCTCCACCGACTCCTGAACGACGTGGGCGACAACCCCGACCAACTCCCCATCCTGCAACACGCGTTGATGCGGACGTGGGACTTCTGGGCGAGAAGCGACGACGCGTGCGTCGAGATAGACCTGCGCCACTACGAAGCCATCGGCGGCATGGATAAGGCGCTCTCTTTGCACGCCGACGAGGCTTACGACGAACTGCCCGACGAGCGCGGACGCAAAATCGCCGAGCGTATGTTCAAGGCTCTGAGTGAGACGGTGACGGACAACCGCGAAGTGCGTCGCCCTTCCACAGTCAGCGAACTGGCAGCCATCGCCGGAGTGAGCGTCGCAGAGGTCATCCCGGTCATCGAAGCCTTCCGCAGCCCCGGTCGCTCGTTTCTGATGCCGCCCGCGCGCACGTCGCTCGCACCCGAAACGCTCATCGACATCTCACACGAAAGTCTGATTCGCAACTGGGCATTGCTCAAGGAGTGGGTCAAGGAGGAGGCGCAGTCGGCGCGCATCTACCGCCGCGTCGCAGAGGCCGCCGCGCTCTACCGCGAGGGTCAGGAAGGTTTCCTCAGCGACCCTGCCTTGCAGTTCGCGCTCGACTGGCGCAACTCCGTCAAGCCGAACAAGGAGTGGGCGCAGCGTTACCATGCGGAGTTCGACGAGACGCTTGAGTTTCTCAGGAAGAGCGAGGAGCGACGTGCCGAGTTGGCCGCCGCCGAGGAGGAGCGCCAGCGTCTCGAAGCCGAGCGCGAACGGCGCGAACTCGAAGCGGCGCAGGCGCTCGCAGAGGCCAAGCAGCGACAGGCCGAGTACGAACGAAGTCTCGCAGAGGAGCAGCAGCGTCGTGCGGAAGCCGAGCAGCGGCGCGCAGAGGAGGAGCGACGCGCGGCCGAGGCGCTGGCCGCCGCGCGCGAGCGCGAAACCGAGATTGCGCAAAAGCTGGCGGAGGAGAAAGAGCAACTCGCAGAGGTCGAACACCGACGCGCCGAAGAACAGTCGCGCGCCGCGCGTCGCTTCCGCTTCGCCGCCGTCGCGCTCGCCCTGATGCTCGTCGTCGCCGTCTCAAGTGCCGTCTACGCCTTCAGGAAAAAGACTGATGCCGAAGCGCAGAGGGGCATCGCCGATGACCAAAAGAGGCGCGCGCAGGGCGAGAAAGAGAATGCCGACAAGGCGAACCATCAGGCTCAACTCGATGCCGCCGCCGCCGAAAAGGCGAAGGAAGAAGCCTTACAAGCGAAGGAAGATGCCTTGCAGGCTGAGGCCAAAGAGAAGAAGCAGAGAGACATCGCCGACGACAAGGCGCGCAAGCTCGTAAGCGCCATCAAAGACATCCAGCAGGCGCAGCAGGATGCAGTCAAAGAGAAGGAGAAGGACGCCCTCAACCGCGAGGCGTTGGCCGCCTTCGAGGTCGGCGACCTTGAAGGCGCTGTCCTCAAATTCGTCAAACTGCACGAGGCACATAAGGGAAAGCCGGAAGGGCAGGCGTGGGCTGAGTACAATCTCGGCGCGGTTTATCGCAAGGCCAGAGAATACGACGTGGCGGCCGGACATTATGCCAGCGCCCTCGAACTTCAGACCGCGTCGCTCGGCGCGGCCAGCCCGCAGGCCACCGCCACGCTGCACAAACTGGCACAGGTCTACCGCGAGCAGGGCAAGCACAAAGAGGCCAACGAACGCTACGAGGCGTTGCTCAAGATACATAGCGACCAGATACGCAGACACTCCGACAGCAACCACCCGATGCTGAAGTCGCGCCAAACCGCGCTCTTCAATCTCAAGAGCGAGATGGCCGCGCTCTATCTCGACGAAGCCAGAGACGCGAAGGCCATCGCCCGCGACAGCGACAGAGAACGCGAGGAAGTGATGAAAGCGTTAGCTAACCAGCAGGAGGAGAAGGCCACCAGAGGAAAGCCGCCCCATATTCGTCAAGAGATAGAGGCACTCGAAGCACTGAAGGAGGCATCGCTCGCACGCCGGTCGGCCAAATTTAGCGCCGCCGAGGCGCTCTACAAAGAGGTCGCGGCGTTCCGCGAAAGGCAGTACCTCTTAGGCGGCGACGCCGGCCAGAATCCGCTCGACGGGTTCGCGCCCAACCAACCCGAACTCGTCAACGTCTATCTCGACCTCGCGCAGTTCTATCAAGAGCGCGACCAGGAGGGCGACAAGGAGCGCGCCGACAGCCTCTACAATTTGGCGCGCACGCTCCGCGACGAAAAGCTCAAGCGCGACCACCTCGACAAACCGGCCGAGGCTAAGTCGTTGAAGGAAATCGCCGAGGCATACGCCCGCGTCGAGATGCATGAGCAGGCCGAGTCCGTCTATCGACGGCTGATGAGGCTCGCCCCCGTCGCTTACGAAAAGGACAAACCGGCACTCGCCACACTCAACATCAGGGTCGGGGAGTATTACCACAAACGGAAAAAATATGCGGACGCAGAGCGACACTATCTCGACGCGATGGCCTTCTGGGAACAGCAGCGTGACCTTCACCTCTATAGCTCCGTCATGCGCTTTAAGCTGGCAATCTTTTACTGGGAACAGCAAAAGCACGACCTCGCCGAACAGTCGCTCCAAAAGTTTACTAATGACTTGGAGGCGGACTGGCTCATCAACAAGGACAAAGATTCCGCCTCGACGTTCACCGATGCCCTGATAATGCTGGCGCTGCTTCAGGAGGCGCAGAAGAAACTGCCGCAGGCCGAGGGCACTTACAGGCGAGCACTCGACCTGAGCCGGGAGGTGTTCGGGGCGAATAACGGGTGGGAGGCCGACCACGCTTTCAATCTCGGAGACTTCTACTACCGGCAGCACAGATACGCCGAGGCCGAGCCGTTGCTCGCGCTCGCGCGCGACTTTTACGCCGCCAAGATTGGGCCGGGCAATCGCGGCAGCGGCCTCTCGACAGACATCATGAAGACGCTCACCGAAGACGGAGTCTTTCGCGACGGCGCGCCGCACATCTACGTCAGGGCGCTCTCAGACCTCGCCGCCATCAAGGTCAAACAGGAGAAGCTTCAGGAGGCGGAAAAGCTCTACGAGGAAGCGCGCGCCGTGCTCCAATGGATTCAGGAGATGTTGCCCAACTCCGACCTCATCGCATCCGGCGACGAGGCGCAGAAGGAGAAAGAGATGTTAAAGTACTTGTCTCTCTACGCCGCAAACCTTGAGTCTTACAGCGAGTTGCTTGTGAAACTGAACCAGACGGAGAAGGCAAACCAGCTTAAGTACCATCTGGAACATGCGCGAAGAAGCCTCATCAACTACCAACCGCCGCCGCCTTGGGAATACTGACACCGTGCGCGCACGCGCGAGCAGGAACTCTACGCTCTCTCTCTAGGTCTCGACGACCCTTGTCGAGACGCCGAGCCAATTTCCGGCGGGGCTGCGCCCGACGACGTAGACGCCGATGTTAATCTCGCCGACGCGATAGACGCGCACGTCTTCGAGCGCGCTCTTGAGCAACCCGACGAGCGCCTGATACCTGCGCGCCGTCTCAAGCTCGGCCGCGCCCTTCCATTCCTGCTCGCCCGCCGCCACGCGAAAGAAGTCTTCGACGCTCTGCACAACGACCGCCGCCTCACCGTCGGCTCCCGCCTTGCGCCGAAGCAGGTCGTGCGTCAACCCCTCCGCGCCTTCGAGCCTGAAGACCTCTACGGGGTAGTCCGATTCGCTCATGAAGAGCAGCCCCGTCGTGGCTCGCTCAAGTTCGCGCACTATCTCTTCATCCGTTCTCACAACCTGTCCGCTCCCGTCTCGTGCGCCGTCTGCTGCCGCCGCGCGTCACACAAAATTCTGTTGCCTTCTGTTGCTTCGACGCGGCAGCCTACCATATCATGCGTCCGCCACGCAGACAGGTAAAGGGCCACCCCCCTTCTGCCCTTGCCTCATTTTTCTTACCCGTAAGTTTTTTGTATCGCGCACCCTCGTAGGAGGCGGCTGCCCGAAACGCAGGCGGCCATCCGTGCGGACGCTTCCGAGGCGCTACCGCTCAACACTTGACCGGCACACAAACGAAGAAAGGATAGCTCATGAGACGCTGGACGTTTGGACTGATAATCGTGGTCGCCGTGGGGGCGGTCTGCGCGCTGTGGCTGACGCCGGGACGCGCACAGACCACCATCTTGAGCGAAGGATTCGAGGCCGGAGGCAAAACCAGTTACGCTGCCGGAACGGTGGCGCTCGGCTCCGGGCAGTGGCAGATGAACGAAGCTCTGACGGGCAACCTCAGCACCGACCGCAAGACCGGCGCATTCGCCGCGCGCGTCCGTGAGACAGGTATCGTGCGGATGAACTTCAACGTGGCGAGCGCCGGGACGGTCTCCGTCGAGCACGCCAAGTTCGGCACGGACGCCAACAGCAGTTGGGAGTTGTGGCAATCAACGAACAACGGCGGCGCATGGTCGAAGGTCGGCTCGACCGTGAGTACCACTTCGACCACCTTGCAGACCGCCACCTTCACCGTCAATTCTTCGACGGCCATCCGCTTCGAGTTCCGCAAAGTGTCGGGCGGCGCGGCGCGTCTCAATCTCGACAACATACAGATAACAGCCTTCACCTCACCGACCCCGACCCCGACGCCGACGCCCACGACGAGCGTCCACCTGACGATGGGCAACCCTTCGGGAGCGGTCGCCGACCCGGTCAACTTCAGCAACTACCTGATGGTCAAGACGCAGTACGCGCTGGCCTATCACAGAGACCTCGGCACGCCCGTCTGGACGAGTTGGCATCTCGACTCGTCTTGGCTCGGCTCGACGCCGCGACAGGACGACTTCCGCGCAGACACCACGCTGCCCGCCGGCTGGTATCAGGTGCAAGGCACAGACTATTCCGGCTCCGGCTACGACCGTGGACACATGACGCCTTCGGCCGACCGCACGAAGACGGTTGCAGACAACTCTTCGACCTTCCTCATGACGAACATGATTCCGCAACTCCCGGCCAACAATCAGGGGCCTTGGGCGAGCCTCGAATCCTACTGTCGCACACTGGCCGGTCAGGGCAACGAACTCTACATCGTCTCCGGCGGCTACGGCACGCAGGGCACTATCGCCGCCGGTCACGTCACCGTGCCTTCGCAGACGTGGAAGGTCATCATCGTCATCCCCACAGGGACGGACGACCCTGCGCGCGTCACTTCGACGACGAGGACGATAGCCGTCATCATGCCCAACTCCGGCACGATTAACAGCGATTGGCGCACCTATCGCGTCAGCGTTGACCAGGTCGAGGCGCTGACAGGCTTCGACTTCTTCTCCAACGTCGCAGACTCGGCCGAGAACCTCATCGAGGCGCTCGTCGATAATCAGTGAGCCGTCGTCTCGTCGCTGCGAAATGGGAGTCACATGCGCCCGCGCCGGTCTGGTTACAGAAGCCTGCGCGGGCGCGTATAATTCGGCGCACCGGAGTCTGTGACAGAGTGTCGATGAAAGTACGTCCTATCGAGCAGAGAGAGGCGGCGGACTGGGAGCGGATGCGAAAGGCTTTGTGGCCGTCGGCCGAGGCCGACCACGCGCGCGACATCGTGCGCTTCTTCGAGGGCGAGCGCGACAATCCGTCGGAGGTGCTCGTCGCGCTCGCAGACGAGGGGCAGCCCGTCGGCTTCGCCGAACTCTCTATTCGTCCATACGCAGAAGGGTGCGAGACAAGGCGCGTCGCCTATCTCGAAGGCTGGTTCGTCGAAAGCGCGCACCGGCGCAGAGGCGTCGGGCGTGCGCTCGTCGCGGCGGCCGAAGCGTGGGGGCGCGCTCAAGGTTGCACCGAGTTTGCATCCGACACGGAGTTGCATAACGAAGTGAGCGCGACCGCGCACGCTGCGCTCGGCTTCGAGGAGGTTGAGCGCATCATCTGTTTCAGGAAAGAACTGTAACGAGTCGCGGCCGACGGCGCGCGTGAGCAGAGACCTGTCGCGGGTCGTTGGAGTATGATGACGGGTGAATTAATCTCTCGCGGGAGGATTTTTGACGACATGGACACGTTATTTCATCTGGCCTTTCCCGTCCACGACCTCGGAGCGGCGCGCGAGTTTTACGGGGGCGTGCTCGGCTGCCCCGAAGGCCGCAGCTCTGACCACTGGATAGACTTCAACCTCTACGGACATCAGATTGTCGCGCACCTGCGACCGGGCAAAGCGGGCGTCGTGCATTCCAATGCGGTTGATAACCGCGACGTTCCCGTCCCTCATTTCGGAGTCATTCTGGAAATGGAGCAGTTTCGTCAACTGGCCGAGAGGACGCGGCGCGCGGGCATCGAGTTCATCATCGAGCCTTACGTGCGCTTTGAGGGAGAGGTGGGCGAGCAGGCCACGATGTTCTTCCTCGACCCAAGCGGGAACGCGCTTGAGTTCAAGGCCTTCGCCGACAGGTCGCAGGTCTTCGCCAAGTAGCCGATGCTTTTTGCGTCGAAGGAGAGGTGAATGATAACGGTCGCCAATCGCATCTACGTCAATCCAGAATACGCCGACGCCTTCGAGGCACGCTTTCGCGAGCGCGCCGGACTCGTCGATAAGATGCCCGGCTTCGTCTCGAATCAGGTGTTGCGCCCGGTCAACGAAGGCGACCCTTACGTGGTCTTCACCATCTGGCAGAGCCGGCAGGACTTTCTCAACTGGGTACGTTCAGACGAGTTCGTCAAAGGCCACGCGCAATCGGGCACTCTCCCGAAGGAGGCTTTCACGCGCGCCAACGCGCTCGAAATGCACGAAGTCATTCAAGACTCGACGCGACCGGAGCTTGAGCCGGAGCCGCCGGGCGGCCCCTTCAAGATGCACTGAATATGTGGGCGCTGCCGGAGTCCGACGAAGACCTGCTCGCCGTGTGCGAGGTGGAGACCTTTCGCGCGAGCGGCCCCGGCGGACAACACGTCAACAAGACGGAGACGGCCGTGCGCCTGCGCCATCTGCCGACGGGCATCGTCGTCACGTGCCGCGAGTCGCGCAGCCAGTATCGCAACAAGGCCGTCTGCCTGCGCAAACTGCGCGAGGCCGTGGCGCGCCTGAACGAACGGCAGACGCCGCGCCTGCCGACGCGCCCGACGCGCGCCTCGAAAGAACGAAAGCTCGAAGCTAAAGCCCGCCGCGCACACGTCAAGAAACTGCGCGCCAAGCCTGCCGCCGACGACTGACGACAAAGCACTCACGCGCCGCTTCACTGACGATGCACCCGCTTCTTGTCTCCATCCTCTCATCCATCAACACCGTCTCGCTCACGTGTGTTATAGTAACAACCCTGCCACACGGTTTATCCGCAGTCTCGACGCAAACATCCGTGAGTGTGTGAGAGACGACAGTGGCAGCAGCAGGAAAAAGCTCTAAGAATCTATCGGCGGGGGCTTGTGACATCTCACTCGTCAAAGCCCTGAGACAACCTTTAACGCTGCCGACGCCTCACGCCTCATCAGTCATCCGTAGGCGTCCGTAAGCTTAACGCTCCATCAATCACCGTTCTCGCGCATCTTGAATAGCTGCGGCGCGTGCCCCATCAGGCGAAGAGCGCCGCGTGTGCAGGGACGCCTTCGAGACTGGCGCAGTCTCAACGTCTCCGCGCAGGAAGAGCTGCGGCGTGTGGGTGATTGATTGGAGGTCAGGGAGCGAGAGGCCACATGGCTGATGTCACCATCACACAGAAGAGGGAAGCCGAGCGCGTCCGCGCGTTCGAGAAGATTTACTTCCGCGTCGAGGACTCGCCCGAATACTGGGGCGTCATCACCAGCCTCAGCACCAAAGGCTGCTTCGTGCAACCGTGCGTCGATGAGGGACGCGCCAATCTGCGCATCAGCCTCCGCATTCACCTGCCCGTCAACGAGGCGGGCGTGGCCGAACCGCAAGTTGTGCGCGGCAGGGTCATGTACTGCATGCTGAAGGTCGGGATGG
The DNA here is from genome assembly GCA_035942915.1 of Pyrinomonadaceae bacterium. Classification (GTDB taxonomy): domain Bacteria; phylum Acidobacteriota; class Blastocatellia; order Pyrinomonadales; family Pyrinomonadaceae; genus DASZCR01. The sequence continues at coordinate 28,810 of DASZCR010000265.1, forward strand.
GCGTACAGTTCGAGGAACTCTCTGAAGTGGAAGCCGCAGGCATCCGGCGCATGGTCGAGTATTATCGCGGACTCTCCATGCGATAAAGCATCACGCAGACCGGGCTGGCCGACGCCGCTCTGTCATCCGCCGCGCCGCGACAGAGAGGCGCACGACGACGACCGAAAGCTTGATGTCAACGCTCGTCCTGCGCCATCATCTCGTCGCGCTTGGCGCGTGCGGCCGGAGTGTTTCCGGCGGCGCGCGGCCGACTGAAATCTATGAAGGCGAGACGTTGGGCCAGCAACGTGAAGAACACTCTCGGTCGCGGCATATTTCCGCACGAGATATCGTTCTTCCTCGACCTCCCCTGGCGTCACCTCATGCTCACGCCACGGCAACTCGTCGCACGACTCGCGCTCTCGCCCACGAGCCGCGTGCTTGAAGTGGGCGCAGGCTCCGGCTTCTACAGCGTCGAGGTCGCGCGCACGGTTTCAGCAGGCCACCTCGAACTGCTCGACGTTCAACCTGAGATGCTCGACAAGGCGCGACGCAAACTCGAAGCGCAAGGCTTGTCCAACGTCGGATACACGCACGCCGACGCCGGGCGTCTACCATTTCCGGCGGACTCCTTTGACGCGCTCTTTCTCGTCGCCGTTCTGGGAGAAGTGGCGAACGGGAAAGCTTTTTTGCACGAAGCCCGTCGCGTCCTGAAACCGTCAGGCATCCTCTCCATCAGCGAGCATCTCCCTGACCCGGACTTTTCCAGATTCCCCAAACTCAAACGGCTCGTCGAAACAGAAGGCTTCGCCTTGTCCGCACGTCACGGCGCACCTTGGAGCTACACCGCCAACTTCAGGAAAGCACACCCGGCCGCTTAATGAGCCACTCAAGACAAACACTGGAATCGATTCAATCCGATTTTGACCGGATTGCCTTGCTCTCCGGCGACGACTGGAATCATAACGCGTATTATCACGGATATTTGCTCAGCCAGATTCCCGAACACTGCCGACACATTCTGGAAATCGGCTGCGGCACGGGAGAGTTCTCCCGGCTGCTCGCAGGGCGTGCCGCAAGTGTTCTCGCCGTAGATTTATCTCCGCAGATGATTCGTCTTGCACAGCAACGCTCAAAACTTTATCCGAATATCGCGTTCGTTGAGGGCGACGTGATGACCTATCCGCTCGCGGATAATCAGTTCGATTGCATTGCGACGCTGACGACGATTCATCATCTGCCCATCGAAAGCATCCTGAGAAAAATACGACGCGCCTTGAAGCCGGGAGGTGTCTTCGTTTGCCTCGACCTCTACCGGCGCTCCAACTTCAACGACCTGCTTTTTGACAGTCTCGCTTATCCTGCGAGTCTCCTGCTCAGGTTGATAAAAACCGGAAGGCTACACCCGCCGAGAGCAGTGCGCGAGGCGTATGCCGAGCATGGAAAAACAGATACCTATCTCACGTTGTCGCAGATTGAGCAGGTTTGCGCGGACATCCTGCCCGGCGCACTGATAAGCAGACATCTCTTCTGGCGCTACTCCATCGTTTGGAGAAAAGAGAACGCCGACCGGGGATGACGCCGCCGGATGGCCGATGCCAGAGGTTTCATTTGAAAGGGCTGCCCGACGAGTCGGCGAGGCCAAACGCGTGAGGCCGTATCAGCAGTGGTCAATTACATGAAAAAGGCGGCCGTCGTTGATTATTGGCGCGCTGTTGAACTCTTCTCGCCGCAAAATGTCCCGCGCGTTGCTCCGCACGACTTCGCCGAGCCGGTCTTCTCCGCCAACGAAGTCACGGCGCTTCCGTGGGAGCCATACCATCCACTGCGAACGCGCCGCACGCCGCACGGCACCTCCCGGCGCTTTCAAGTCTATTGCGGCATCTATCGCTTGCAGAAAGTCCGCAGCATACTCGAAGACAAACTGGGGAAAGACCCGGAGTCCTTCGACGAGAGGGCAGACGGCGAAAGCTGCCTCTTTGCGTTCTCCGTGACGGACGACGGGCGACCTCTCTTTGATACTTTCGTCGTCTCCACCTGCGCGTGGGCGACGGGTCGAACGCTTCATCCGGGGCCGGAAAGCTCCGAGTGGCTCGTCGGCTTCGACGCTCTCGCCGTCAAACTGGCTGAGGGTTTCGCCGAGCGTCTCTCCGTTCTGCAAACGGACGAGCAAGGGTGGGAGTTAAAGGAGAAGGGATTCCAGATAGGCCGTCACGTCAACTACGGTCATCTCCTGCGCGAGACGGAGATAGTCGCCGAAGCATTAGGCGTGACGGAGCTTTCGGACGCGCTCGAAATTCGCATCAAGGCAGGACTCGTCGCTTCCAGAAAGAAGTATTCGGCAGACGAACAGGATTTTCTTAACAGCTTCTTTGTTAAAGACCTCCGCCGCGTAGCGGGAGAAATCCGCAAACAGAATATCGGCGAAGGTCTCCGAAAATTTCTGGCCGACGATGATGAGCTTAATCCTTCCGCCCGGATAGATGTCCGAAAATCTGTGGAGACACTCTTTCGTCAACTCGCGCCGGGTCTGTTCCCGCAAGGGCGCTGGCCGAGCAAGGGGCATCATCCTTTAGTCTTCAGCCAGCAGTTCGCCGTCAACTCGATGGTGCAGGAACTCAGAGAAGGCTCCGGTCTTTTTGCCGTCAACGGCCCGCCGGGAACTGGAAAGACCACGCTGTTGCGGGATTTGATTGCTGCGGTCATCGTCGAGCGCGCTCTGCTGCTCGCCAAACTCGCGCGTCCTGAGTCTGCCTTCGCAGGAGAGCGGAGGTGGATGACCAATAGGTTCACGCGTGTCGTTTCGCTCTGGAAGGACGAGTTCAAAGCGTTTCAGATAGTCATCGCCTCGAACAATAACGGAGCGGTCGAAAACGTCACTCTAGAGATTCCCGGCAAAGATGCGGTTGACCGGGAGTGGTTCCCCTACGCAGACTATTTCCCTGAAATCGCAAGCGGCCTTATCGACCAGCCTGCATGGGCTTTGATAGCGGCGCGGTTGGGCAACAAGGCGAACCGGACAGAATTTCTTAGTCGCTTCTGGTACGGAGATACAGATGACGCCGTGAGTGATGCTGATGTCGCATCCGGTAACGGTTTCCTCTCCATTCTGAAGTCGGTCAATGTCGGGGCGGCGGATTGGAGCGAAGCGGTCAGGCGATTTCAAACAGCCCTCGCAGCAGAACGCCGACTGCGCGAGCAGCGCGAGAAGGCTTATCAGGCTTACATGGAGCTGTTCTCCTTAGAGCAGGAGATTTCAAAGATGGAAACGGCTCTGCGGGCATTAGAGGCCGGGAAGGAGGTCGAGTCAGGCAAACTCCTCGAAGCCGAGGCGGCTGAAAGAGAACTTGCTGCCGAGTTGGAAGAAGCGAAGAAGCGGCGTCTGGAACATCGGCAATTGCGACCCGGTTTTCTGGAAATTCTTCTTTCTATGGGGAAGACCTTTCGTGTGTGGAGGGCAAAGGACAATACTCTTGCAGCCCGGACGGATGATGCAGAGGAACGTTTCGACGAGGCTCGGAGGCGGACTGCTTCATGTCAGCGCAACCTTGACGGCGTCGAGCGCGAGTGGCGCAGTATGTCGTCGCAACTGGAACGAAAGCGACAGGCGGCTGCTGCAAGACGCGCGGAGTTGCGCGAGGCTGAGGTGCTTTTGGGAGAGTTTCTCCCCGCTGCGTCTACTTGGGAGACGAATGAGGAGGGACGTGAGCTTTCGTCCCCCTGGTCTGACCCCGTTTGGAATGAAGCACGCGCCAGAGTGTTTCTCGAAGCCCTCCGCCTGCATAAAGCCTTCATCGCCGCCAACGCCGAGCGGATGCGGAAAAGCTTACAGGGAGCGATGGACATCCTCGCAGGCACAGTGCCGGAAGCGGCACCACTCGAAGGCATTGAGGCGGCATGGACAACGTTGTTCTTCGTCATCCCTGTCATCTCCACGACGTTCGCCTCCTTCGACAGGCTCTTCTCTCATCTAGGCCGGGAGGCGTTGGGCTGGCTGCTCATTGACGAAGCCGGTCAGGCCGTCCCGCAGGCCGCTGCGGGTGCCATCTGGCGCGCGAAGCGCACGGTCGTCGTCGGCGACCCGCTGCAACTGGAACCGATTGTGACCCTCCCATTTACAGCCCAACAAGCCCTGCGACGGTACTATGATGTTGATGAAAGATGGTTGCCGGGCAATACCTCTGTGCAGCAACTCGGAGACCGTGCCAGCCGCTTAGGCACTTGGCTTCATTCACAGGATGCGCCCCTTTGGGTTGGCTCCCCGCTTCGCGTCCACAGGCGTTGCGACCGCCCGATGTTCGACATCTCCAACGCGGTCGCTTACGACGGAATGATGGTCTTCGGCACAGCGCCGCATCCGGAGATAGATTTACCGTCGAGCGAATGGATAGACGTGTCGAGCGGAGAGTCGGAAGGCCACTGGATTCCCGCCGAAGGTCAGAGAGTTGAACTGCTCTTGCCAGACCTCATTAGCAGGGGGATAGCTCCGTGTGACATCTTTTTGATTTCTCCCTTTCGTGCCGTTGTCCGGCAACTGCGCCAGATTGCCGCACGCTTCGAGGGAGTCAAAGCCGGAACGATTCATACGGTGCAGGGGAAAGAAGCAACTGTCGTGATTCTGGTGCTCGGAGGCGACCCGAAGAAACCGGGAGCGAAACAATGGGCATCTGCGCGGCCGAATCTGATAAACGTTGCCGTGAGCCGCGCTCAGAGGAGACTCTACGTCATCGGGCACAAGGACTCATGGAAGCAATACCATTATTTCAAAGTAACAGAGGAACTTCTTAAGAGGGAAGAGAGTGTTTTCGACCACTAACATGTTAACGATTGCGCCAGAGGTCTGGCGCGATGGCGAGTTCATCCGCTGGGACGATGCGCGCGTCCACGTCATGTCGCACGTCCTGCATCATGGGTCGAGCGTCTTCGAGGGCATCCGCTGTTACAAGACGCGGCGCGGCCCTGTCCTCTTCCGCCTGCGCGAGCACATCGAACGGCTCTTCCGCTCGGCCAAGATTTATCGCATGGAGCACAGGTGGACGGTGGACGAACTGTGCGACGCGGTTATCGAGTTGGTCGGCCGCAGCGGCTTCGACAAGTGTTACGTGCGCGCGATTATCTTCCGCTCGCTTGACGAAGACCGTCCGGCCTTCGGCGTCAACCCCTTCCCGAACCCGCTCTCCTGCTACATCAGCGCGTGGGATTGGAGCGCATACATGGGCGATGAAGTCATCGAGCGCGGAGTGGACGTGTGCGTCTCGACGTGGCAGAAACTTTCGCATAACACGATGCCGTTGATAGCGAAGGCGGGCGCTAACTACATGAACGCGCAACTCGTCAAGATGGAGGCGCTGCTCGGTGGCTACGCCGAAGGCATCACGCTTGATGACGAGGGAAATATTTCCGGGGGCAGCACTGAGAACCTCTTCCTCGTCCACAACGGGGAAGTCTCGACGCCTGCGCTCTCCAACTCAATCCTCCCCGGCATCACGCGCGACAGCGTTATCCAACTCTGCCGCGAACTGGAAATTCCCGTGCGCGAGCAGACGCTCCAACGCGCGTCGCTCTACGTCGCCGAAGAGCTGTTCTTCACGGGCACGGGAGTCGAGGTCGTACCCATCCGCTCGGTCGATAAGGTCAGCATCGGCGGCGACCGGCGCGGCCCCATCACGGAGCGCATCCAACAACGCTTCTTCGAGTTCACGTCCGGCCAGCGTCTGCCACCGGGCAACTGGCTTACTTATTTACACGCCCCTCAAACGTCGCCTGCGACGAACGCCCTCCGACCGCGCGAGGCAAACCTTCCACAGGAAAGGAGCGCCAGCACAGCATACGTAGCTTCGCAGCAAGGCGGAACCGGAAGGCACTACTACGGCACCGTCACGGCGCTGGCATGGATTTTAGGTCATTACTTCTTTGGCGCTAAGCACTACACTTATCTGGCGGGCGAGTACTACCCGCACAATCTAAGCAACCCACGTTCTTCCAACCCATACCTGATTTATCAAGACTTCTTCCAACCATGGAGGGAGAAAGACACCTACAGCAGATATCTCAGGTCGTATCGACAAGACTTGCGTACCGGCGTGGAAGCAAAAAGAAGAGAAGGGGTGATAGACCATTCTTTGGCCGAAAGGCTCAAGGATATTTGCGACAGCGTCGATATCGTTTTCTTCTACCCGCTCGTGTTCCGGGTAAAAATCGGTCAACTGCCGAGCGAACGCCTCAAAGTTGAGGGGTCGGGAAGGCATGGTTCATCAGAGTATCTGGTTAAAGATTTAGGCGACCCGGAAATTGATGCTATCCTCTTTCTTGACTTTGAAGCTGATGCGGATTTCAAGCGAATAGTCACAAACGAATACTATGAATCGAACCGGGCAGGCCACACGCCATATGACAGCGAGTATGTTTTACAGGTGTTAGAAAGGAGGTGCCTCTGAAGATGGCCGACAACACTTCTTTCCAGAAACTAAATCCCGCCGAAGAAAACTTCCTCCTTCTTCACAGAGACGCCCGAAGCGCCTGTCTCGATTTCCTCGGATTGCTCAAAGTGATACTCGCGCCCTTCAGTACTACCCACGTCTTCCCGATGATGGATTATCAGATTGCCGAACAGGTAATTGACGAGTATCTCGACAAGCTTCCGCAGACCATTAAAGATAAAATGAGAGTTAATAAAGCTTCGGTAATTGCACTCAAGGATGAATACCTCGCCCCGTCGAATGAGCCTCAGGAAGTATTACAACAGCTTGTAGATGAATACGTCGAGGCGCTCATCGACCAATACACGGCACTGCAACCGAAGCGCACCGCCACCACCACCTCCTCCGCCCCATCATCCCGCACCGCCCCCTCGGCGGCCTCCCGCCCGGCCGAACGCTCCGCCAGAGAAGACTATACGCCTGAATACAAATCCAAATCATAAACTGCTCACTTCTACTTCTTTCGACCGCTTCGGCGCCTTGTCTGAAGCGTCTTAATTTTAGTTAACTTCCGGGTGATGATGGGCGCTCACTATTGGCGTCAGGGACACCGGAATCGCTAAAGTGGCGCTGTAAGAATCAGACCGCATCCTCGCGCTTTTATGTCTGCGTCGTTAAATGTCAATCCCGGAGACAACATCAGCCGAAGCCTTCTGGCGCTACGCGGGGCTGAGCAAGTTTCACTTCCAACGCCTGTTCAAGGCCGCCACCGGCGTCTCGCCCTCGCACTACCACATCGACCTGCGGATGAGTGAAGCCCGTCGGCTGCTGCGCGAGACGAGGATGAGCGTGATTGACGTGGCGCTCGAAGTCGGCTACGCCAACCCCAGCCACTTCGCGCGGCTCTTCCGCAGGGAGACCGGCCTCTCACCCAGCGACTACCGCCGCCAACGCTGATTTCAGCCCGGCCGCCAAAACCAGCCCTCCCAACTCATTCAAGGTGCTCGCGCCCGTTAGCGCCGATTTCCACACCTCTCGTTCCCCCGCACTTCGCCCTACCGTTTAGAGCAATATCGGCACAGGTCGAGCAAGAGTGTGCGCGACGGCCAGACGCACGTTATCTAAAATCCTTTCAGCATCAATCCGGTGAGTTAGAGCAAGAAACGGGGGTTTTAATCATCATGCGAGCAACAGTCATGTACAGTGCCGGGAACGTCCGCGTCGAGAACGTCCCCGACGCACGCATCATCAAGCCGACAGACGCGCTGGTCACGGTCACACGCGCCTGTATCTGCGGCAGCGACCTCTGGCCTTACAAGTCGATGGAGCCGAGCGAGACCGGCGTCGTGATGGGGCACGAGGCCGTTGGCGTCGTCGAGTCGGTCGGCGCCGACGTTCGCACGGTCACAAAGGGCGACCTCGTCGTCATGCCTCGACGACAACGCAACGTCCAGAGATTTCGTCTCCCTGCTCCCGCTGACGCTGAAGGACTACGCGGAGACCGAAAAAGTCAGCGACCTGCCGAAGAGGTTGTCGAAGGAAGGCGCGCCCCCGGCAGTGACCCTTCGGTCGGGGACATCACCTACTACGCGCCCTGGGGGAACCTCGCCGTCTTCTACAAGGACTTCGGTTATTCAAGCGGGCGCGTCAAGCTGGGAAAGATTGATTCCGGAGTCGAAGCATTGAACCGGCCCGGCGCGCGGACGGCGTGGCATGCCCATCCGGCCGGCCAGACGCTCATCGTGACGGCCGGGTCAGGCTTGGTTCAGCAGTGGGGTGGCCGAATTCAGGAGATAAGGCCGGGTGACGTGGTTTGGATACCGCCCGGTCAAAAGCATTGGCACGGGGCCGCGCCGACCACCGGCATGACCCACATTGCCATTCAGGAGCATGTCAATGGCAAGGTCGTCGAGTGGATGGAGAAGGTCAGCGACGAACAGTATTCGTCGAAGCGGAGCCAGCCCTGACCTTGACCCGCACCATAACAGGGGCATCTCGTCCTAGCCCACGTTAGCAGGCAAATAGAGACGCTCACGGATGAGACTACGCGCACACCGCGCGTGGGTGGTCTTAAGGTGAGGGGGCGGAGCGGTCTTGGCGACAGGCAGTTGTTCGCGTAAGCTGCGCAGCACAGGTTTGGGCTGGCGGCCTTTGCGGGCAGAGAGTGGTTTAGGCACAAATAGGGGGAGCCGAACATGAAAGACGACTTGGACGAGACCTCAGGGCCTGAGTTGACGGCCGACGAGGAGGCGCTGTTAAAGGAGATGCCGACGTTGACCGACATCGGTCAGGCGCGTCGCACGTTCCTTGGGCAGACGCTCGCGGGTGGCATGGGGCTCTTCGCCCTGATGCTGCTTGAGAAGGAGGAGGCGTTGGCCGCGCTCGGCACGGCGCCCGACGCGGTCTTCGCCGCAGCGCGCGTGGTGGAGAACCCCGTCAGGGTGGCGCTGAAGGTCAACGGCGCGGCTAAGACGCTTGAACTCGATTCGCGTGTGGTGCTGCTCGACGCGCTGCGGGAGCGTCTGGAGATGACCGGCACGAAGAAGGGTTGCGACCAGGGACAGTGCGGCGCGTGCACGGTGCTCGTGGACGGTCGCCGCGTGCTGTCGTGCCTGACGCTCGCCGCGACGTGCGAGGGTAAGGAGGTCACGACGGTCGAGGGTCTGGCGAAGGGCGACGAACTGCATCCTGTGCAGGCGGCCTTCATCAAGTACGACGGCTTCCAGTGCGGCTACTGCACGCCGGGGCAACTCTGCTCGGCCGTCGGGATGCTCGAAGAAGCGCGGCGCGGGGACGTGAGCCACGTCACGGAGGATGTGTCGGCCCCGGTCAAGCAACTCTCCGACGACGAGATACGCGAGCGGATGAGCGGCAACATCTGCCGCTGCGGCGCCTATCCGGGCATCGTCGCGGCCATTCGGGAGGCGCACTCAGGCCGTGAGTCGGCGCGGACGTGGCGCTTCGTCGAGGAGGAAGAGCTGGCGCAGGTCAGGAAGGAGTGGGAAGCCGATGAGACCGTTTAAGTACGTGCGCGCGAGCGACGCGGGGGCGGCCGCGCGGGCGGTCGCCGCGAACCCGCACGCGAAGTTTCTAGCAGGTGGCACCAACATCCTCGACCTCATGAAGGAGGATGTCGAGCGCCCGAACGAGCTGGTTGACGTGAACCGCCTGAAGCTCTCGGAGATTAAGACCGCGCGCGAAGGCGGTGTCGTCATCGGCGCGCTGGCGAAGAACTCGGAGACGGCCAACCACCCCTTGATACGTCAGAACTACCCTTTGCTGACGCAGGCCATCGTCGCGGGCGCGTCGGGGCAGCTCCGCAACATGGCGACCAACGGCGGCAACCTGATGCAGCGCACGCGCTGCCAGTACTTCTACGACACGGCCATGCCCTGCAACAAGCGCGAACCCGGCTCAGGCTGCGGCGCGCTTGAAGGGTTGAACCGCATTCACGCCATCTTCGGGTGGAGCGACAAGTGCGTGGCGACTTATCCGGGCGACATGGCGAACGCACTCTACGCGCTCGACGCCGTCGTGCGCGTGCGCGGCGCGAACGGAAGAGAGCGGACGATACCCGTCAACGACTTCCACCGCCTGCCCGGCGACACGCCGGAGAAGGACAACAACCTCGCGCACGGCGAACTTATCACGGCCATTGAGTTGCCGAAGTCGAACTTCGCGAAGAACTCCTACTACCTGAAGGTGAGAGACCGCGCGAGTTACGCCTTCGCGCTCGTCGCCGTAGCCGCCGCGCTCGAAATGGACGGGAACAACATCAGGCAGGCGCGCGTCGTGCTCGGCTCAGTGGCGCACAAGCCCTGGCGAAGCCGTGAGGCTGAGGCCGCGCTTGCGGGAAGGGCGGCGTCGGAGGAGAGCTTCCGTCGTGCCGCCGAAGCGGCGCTTGCGGGCGCGAAGCCGCTCGCACACAACGCCTACAAAGTCGAGTTGGGGAAGCGCGCCGTCGTGCGCGCCTTGATGCGCGCCGCACGTCTGGTCTAAGGGGGAGAATATGCCGAGATACATCGGGAAAGAGATGAGCCGCGTGGACGGCGTGGCGAAGGTGACGGGCAGGGCGAAGTACGCGGCAGAGTTCCGCGCGCCAAACCTCGCCTACGGCTTCATCGTGCTTGGCTCGGTGGCGAAAGGAACCATCAAGTCTATCGACACGAGCGAGGCCGAGAGCGCGCCGGGCGTCGTCCGCGTCTTCACGCACCTGAACGCGCCGAAGCTTGGGCCGAAGGCCTCGCACGAACAGTCGCCGCCGCGCGCGCAGGAGGAGCGGGACAAGTCCTTCCGCGCGCTCCAATCGGACAGAATCTACTTCAACATGCAGCCGGTGGCGCTCGTCGTCGCCGAGACCTACGAGCAGGCGCGCTACGCCTCGCGCCTCGTCAAGGTCTCTTATAACGTCGAGAAGCACACGACCGACACGGAGTCCATGCGCGGACGGGCGCGCGTCCCTTCGCTGGGGCCGCCGCCCAAGCCGCGCGGCAACCCGGAGGCGGCCATGAAGAGTGCGCCGGTGAAGGTCGAGGCCGAGTATCGCATCCCGGTCGAGCACCATAACCCGATGGAGCCGCACGCTGCCGTCGCCGTCTGGGAGGGCGATAGACTCACAGTCTTCGACAAGTCGCAGGAGGTCTACAACGTCCGCACGCACCTCGCTTCGAGCTTCGGCGTGCCGGAGGCGAACGTGCAGGTCATCTCGCCCTACGTCGGCGGCGCGTTCGGGTCGTCCTTGAGGCCGAACTACTACCCGGCTCTGACGGCGATGGCGGCGCGCGAACTCAAGCGCCCGGTCAAGGTCGTCTACACGCGCACGCAGATGTTCACGGGGCACGGCCACCGCCCTTACACAATCCAGAAGGTGGCGCTCGGCGCAGAGCGAAGTGGGAAGCTCACGGCCATGATTCACGAGGCCGTCCACAACACCTCCACCTTCGAGGAGTTCTCGGACAACACGACCGGCTTCACACGACAGGTCTACGCCTGCCCGAATCTCTACGCGCCGACGTTGATTGCCGCCACAGACCTCCCGACGCCGACGTGGATGCGCGCGCCGGGCGCGGTGAGCGGCATGTTCGCGTTAGAGTGCGCGATGGACGAACTGGCCTACACGCTCAAGCTCGACCCGCTTGAACTCCGACTCATCAACTACGCCGAGACCGACCCCGAATCGGGCCGCCCGTTTTCGAGCAAGGCGCTCAGGGAGTGCTACCGGCTCGGTGCGGAAAAGTTCGGCTGGAAGAACCGCAAGTTCGAGCCGCGCTCGATGCGCGATGGCCGCCTGCTCGTCGGCTGGGGGATGGCGACCGGCATCTGGGGCGCGTTCCAGATGCCCGCCTCAGCACGCATCACCTTCAAGGCCGACGGCACGGCGCACGTCGCCAGCGCGACCAGCGACATCGGTCCCGGCACCTACACGGTCATCACCATGATTGCCGCCGAGTATCTGGGACTGAGGCCAGAGCAGGTCAAGTTCGAGCTGGGCGACACGGGTCTGCCCCGCGCCCCGGCGCAGGGCGGCTCATGGACGACGGCGAGCGTCGGCTCGGCCGTCCACGGCGCGGCGCTGGCCGTCGGCGCGAAACTGCTCGCGCTCGCGAATCAGGACGCGAACTCGCCGCTGAAGGGGGCGACGGCGGCCGACGTGGAGATGCTCGACGGCCGGCTGCGGCTCAAGAGCGACCCGTCGCGTTCCGTCAACATCGCAGACGTGATGCGGCGCAACAACTTGGGCGAGATTGTCGAGACATTCGAGTCGCGCCCGTCTGAGGAGCGCCGCAAGTACGCGACGATGGCGCACGGCGCGCAGTTCGTCGAGGTGAAGGTTGATTCAGACATCGGACAGGTTCGCGTCACGCGCGCCATCGAGGTGACGGCCTGCGGTCGTATCATCAACCCGAAGGCTTCGCACAGTCAGGAGATAGGCGGGGTGGTGTGGGGCATCGGCATGGCGCTACAAGAGGCGACAGAGATAGACCACCGCTACGGCCGCATCATGAACCCGAACCTTCAACACTACCACGTGCCCGTCAACGCCGACGTTCACGAGGTCGAGACGCTGTTCGTCGAGGAGGAAGACACGGTCGTCAACCCGCTTGGCGTCAAGGGCATGGGCGAACTCGGCATGGTCGGCATCCCGGCCGCCATCGCCAACGCCGTCTTCCACGCCACGGGCAGGCGCGTCCGTGAACTGCCCATCACGCCGGACAAGCTGCTGTAAGGGGGCACTGACGATGAACGAAGTGCGGGCTTTAGTCGAGGCGTTCGACGGAGCGTGTGCTAGGAACGAGCGTTGCGCGCTGGCGACCGTCGTAAGCGTCGAGGGGTCTTCATACAGGCGACCGGGCGCGCGGATGCTGGTCTGCGAGGGCGGCGCGAGCACGGGCACAATCAGCGCCGGATGCCTCGAAGCCGATGTCGTAGAGCACGCCAAGCGCGTTATCGCGCAGGGTGCGGCGAAGCTCATCGAGTACGACACCGCATCCACAAGTGACGAGATGGCTTGGGGGCTGGGACTCGGCTGCAACGGCATCGTGCGCGTGCTGGTCGAGCCGCTCGCCGCGCCGTCCACGTACCTCGCCGCGCTGAGGCGTTCCTGCGAGCTACGGGGGGATTTCGCCCCCCTCGCCGTCGCGACCGTCTTCGACCATACGCCTCCTGCGTGTCCAACTCCTGCGACGACTCGGATTGAAATCGGCTCACGCCTGTTTATTACCGAAGAGGGGGAAGTCACGCGCGAGAATTTGATTGGCGAGACGGCCC
>DASZCR010000266.1:0-4651 GCA_035942915.1 Pyrinomonadaceae bacterium
CGCTCCGCCCGACGAGCAGAAAAGAGAGTTAGTCGCACGCCTCACCGACCAACTCAAGACGGAAGTGGCACGCATCAATACGCGGATTACGGAGTTTCTCAAATACACGCGTCCGGCGTCGCTTGAACTGCGTCCGTTGGACTTGCGTGAAGTAGTTTCTGATTCTCTCCGCATGGTTGAAGTGCAGGCTGAGGATAGCGGCATCCTCACCAGACTCGACACCGACGCCAATGCACGCACGGTCGTCTACGGAGACGCCGAGTCTTTACGTTCGCTCTTCACAAACCTTATCTTTAACGGTATGCAGGCGATGGAGGGGGCTGAAGGGGGACGCCTGACGGTCTGGCTCACGAGCGAAGACGGGCGCGCGCGCGTCCGCATCTCCGACACGGGGCGCGGCATCGCCCCTGAGAACGTCTCGCAAATCTTCGAGCCATACTTTTCGACGAAGGAGACAGGGACGGGACTCGGCCTTGCCATCGCCAAGAAGTCGGTCGAAGAGCACGGCGGCACTATCTCGGTCGAGAGCCGCCCCGGCGAAGGCACAACATTTACAGTCGAACTACCGATAGGAGGAAGTGATAGGTGATAAGAAAGAGTGATAGGTGATGGGTGATAGGTGATAGGATGAAGGCTGTTTCTTATCACCTATCACCCATCACCCATCACTTAGCAGTCAACACTTATCGCTCATCACTGTTATCGAATGGGACGTAAAAGCATTTTGGTCGTTGATGACGAGAAGTCTCAGCGCGAGATTTTGGAGATGATTCTGTCGGCCGAGGGCTACGACGTGACGACGGCCGCGTCCGGGGAGGCGGCGCTGCGCATCGCGAAGGAGCGTCGCTTCGACCTGGCCTTAACCGACCTCAAGATGACGGGCATGGACGGCGTCGAGTTGCTGCAAAAGCTGCTCGCCTACGATTCATCCATCATCGTCATTCTGCTCACGGCGCACGGCTCCATCGAGTCTGCGAAAGAGGCTCTGCGGCGCGGCGCGTTCGAGTATCTCGAAAAGCCTTACGACCGCGAGACGCTCCTCGACACTATCCGCCGCGCCCTCGCACGCCTCGACGCGCTCGACGTTGAGATAGTCTCTGCGTCGCAGGAGATGGAGGCCGTTAAGAAGATGATTCTCAAGGTCGCGCGTTCGTCTTCGACCGTCCTTATTCGCGGCTAGTCGGGCACGGGCAAGGAACTGATTGCGCGCGCCATTCACAGCCAATCACCGCGCGCGACAGAGATGTTTCAGGCCGTCAACTGCGCGGCGATTAACGAGAACCTCTTGGAGTCGGAACTGTTCGGCCACGAGCGCGGCGCGTTCACGGGCGCGCATGCGGAGAAGAAGGGACTCTTCGAGGTCGCCGACCGTGGCACGCTCTTCCTCGACGAAATCGGCGAGTTGGACGTGACCATGCAGGCGAAACTTTTGCGCGCCTTGCAGGAGCGCGAGATACGGCGCGTCGGCGGCACGCGCGCCATCAAGATTGATGTCCGCGTCGTCGCCGCCACCAACCGCGACCTGCGCGCGATGGTCGGCGACGGACGCTTCCGCGACGACCTCTACTATCGCATCAACGTCCTCTCCGTCGATGTGCCGCCCCTGCGCGACCGGCGCGAAGACATCCCCGTCCTCATCGAATTCTTTCTCAAGAAGCACACGCGCAACACCTCGCGGCTCGTGCGCGGGCTGACGCCGGAAGCGCGCAAGGTGATGATGGATTACGCATGGCCGGGCAACGTCCGGCAGTTGGAGTCGGCCATCGAGCGCGCGATACTGCTGGCCGAAAGCGAATACATCACGGTCGAAGACCTGCCGCTCGAAGTCCGGCAGGAGTCGCGCCCAGCGGCCGAAGGCGCATTCAAACTTCCGGCCGAAGGCGTGATGTTCGAGGATGTCGAGCGCAACCTCATCATGCAAGCGATGGAGCGCACCGACTACAACATCACGAAGGCCGCCAAGCTGCTCGGCCTGACCTTCCGCACGCTCCAATATCGTCTCGAAAAGTTCGGCATCAAACGTCCAGATAAAAACGGCGGCGAAGACGAACCGGAAGCGCTGGAATAATCGCCGGTTTTCTTTTGCATCTCCCGCGCGAGAATGTAAGAACGGAGTTTCACGCGGAAGCGGCGGGAGGCGGAAAGTGAAGGCGCAGGCTCAATCTGAAAATCTTATGCACAGAAACATTCTCATCCTGCTGCTCTGCTGCTCGGCGCTGACTGTCGCGGCATGCTCCGGTGGCAACACTGCGACGCCGCCGCAGCAACAGGCGGGCGGCAACAGCAACAATCAACCGGGTGCGGCCAAGACCGGCGGCGTTCAGAAGGCGGACGACGGCATCGTGCGCGCCAGCGCCGCAGAGGTCGCCCTACGGCCGGGCGGCGAAGCGGAGGTCGAGGTGCGGCTCGACATCCGCGACGGCTACCACGTCAACGCCAACCCGCCGACCGACAAAAACCTTATCGGCACGCAGGTCACGGTCGCCCCGTCCGGCGGCCTCAGCGTGGCCGAGACGGTCTATCCAAAGGCTCTCATGCGGAAGTTCGAGTTCGACGAAAGAGAGTTGGCCGTTTACGAGGGTCAGCCTGTCATCAAAGTCAAACTGCGCGCCGAGGCGAGCGCGCCGAAGGGACGACAGACGCTCTCGGCCAAAGTCCGCGTCCAGCCCTGCAACGACAAAGAGTGTCTCCCGCCGCGCAACATCGAGACGGCGATTCCCGTCAACGTCGATTGAAGCAGCATGGACAAGCGCATGTATGAGCCGTCCGACAGAGATGCGGAGACGGTCGCGCCGGAGAACGCGCGCGGATGGTGGAGCACCTTCTCGGCCGCGTGCCTGATACTGGCCGCGCCGTTGCTGCTGACGGGATGGTTCAAAGCGGCCTTCGTCGTCGCCGCCATCGGCTGCGTCGCATGGTTTCTCAACGTGCGCTCGCAACTCAAGCGAGACGACGACACGAGCAGCAGCGACCCGGACGACGATTACGGCGACGAAGGCGACGATGACAGCGCGGATGGAAGCGACGGCGACGGAGGAGGTGGCGACGGTGGTGGAGGCGATTCGGATTAAGAGTTTCCGGCGCGCGGCGTGCGCGCTTGTCCTGCTGGTGCTGGTCTGTGGCGCATCGTCGCCGACGGTCGGCGCGGCACGTCCCCTCATCAACAACGAAGCGGAGGTGCGCGAGGTCATGCAGCGCGCCTTCGAGCGTCTGCGTGCGGGCGACTACGGCGGCATCTACGATGCGCTGCCTTCGGCCTCGCAACGCCGCGTCTCGCGCGAGCGTTTCGTCGGCGCGATGCAGCGTGCACAGGGCATCTTCGAGTTGCAGCGCCTTGAGATTGGCCGCGTTCGCGTCTCCGGCGACCTCGCCGTCGTCGATACCGTGCTCTACGCGCGCGTGCGCCAGCCCATCGAGAGCGAAGGCAAGCTCGTCTCGCGCCAGTACCTTCTGCGCGAGGGCGGACAGTGGCGCGTGACGACGGGCGACATGTCTACCGTGCGCCCGCTGCTGGCCGCCAATCCATCCTTCGCGCGACAGTTCCCACCGACCGCGCCGCGCGTCTACTTAAAACGCGATGGCCGTTGGGTCAGCATCGACACGCTCAACGGGTCGCGCCGCCGTCGTCGCGCCTGAAGACGACGAACCCGATGGACGACAAACGCGCACTGCTGCGACACTTTCTCGCCGCGCTCGCCTATCGCACGCAGAAGGCTCTGCGCGACGCGCCCGACTCTTTCGCCGCCTTCCGCGCCGCGCCTTACGTCAGGACGCCTCACGAACTCGTCCGCCACATGGAGAGCGTGCTCGGTTACGCGCGCACCTTCTTTGTCGGAGGCACACACGACCCCGAACCGCTCGCGGACTTCGGGGCTGAAGTGCGGAGGTTTCATCAAACCATCGAAGACCTCGCGCGCCATCTCGAAAGCGGGACGCCGTTTGTCGGCATCACGCCAGAGCGCATGCTGCAAGGCCCTTTCTCCGACGCCATGACGCACGCCGGTCAACTCGCCATGCTGCGCCGTCTCTCCGGCTCGCCCGTGCCTCCCGAAAACTTCATCTACGCAGATGTCTCGCCTGACAACCTTTGCCCAGACCAGCCCCCGCCGGTCAGACCCGGAAACCGCAAGGCGGAGTGGCATGAAACTGACCTGACCGATTAAGGAGAAGAAGCGATGCCCGAAAATTCTCTGCGAGTCGTCGCCCGCATCAAGGCGCTGCCAGACAAGGTCAACGAGTTGCGCGAAGTCCTGACGGGGCTGGTCGCGCCGACGCGCGCCGAAGAGGGCTGCGTCAGCTACGAACTGCTTCAGAACAGAGCCGAGCCGACCGACTTCACCTTCGTCGAAGAATGGACGAGCGACGCCGCGCTCGAACAGCATTTCGCCACCGAGCATATTCAAAACGCGACGGCGCGGCTCGACGGGCTTGTCGCCGAAGAACCGGACATCCGCACCTACAGCGTCGTCGGCTGAAGACCAGCCAGACGCACGCCGCGCGCGTCTCGCTGGCAGGACGCATGCCCACCATCTTCACGCACGCCGTCTGTGCGACGGCCATCGGCCATCTCTACCCTGCGCGCCGCCTGCCGCCCCGCTTCTGGGTGCTTCTGGCGCTCTGCTCGATGCTGCCCGACGCGGACGTGTTGGCC
>DASZCR010000267.1:0-2873 GCA_035942915.1 Pyrinomonadaceae bacterium
CCTGCAAAGCGAAGAAGACTTAGCCTACGTCATCTACACGTCAGGTTCGACCGGCACCCCCAAAGGCGTGATGATTGACCATCGCGGAGCAGTCAACACCATCCTCGACATCAACGAACGTTTCCACCTCTCTGCTGACGACCGCATCCTTGCACTCTCATCGCTCAGCTTCGACCTCTCCGTCTACGACATCTTCGGCACCTTAGCCGCAGGTGCGACACTCGTCGTTCCAGATGTCACTCCCAGTCCAGACCCGGCACACTGGGCAGAGATGGTCAAACAGCATCAGGTGACAGTCTGGAACACGGTGCCGGCACTGATGCAGATGTTGGTGGAATACGTCGGAGATGAACGACGAGGAATGTTGGAGAGTCTGCGTTTGGTGATGTTGAGTGGTGATTGGATAGGACTGTCATTACCTGATGAGGTGAGGCGACAGGCTACAAGAGCACACGTGGTCAGTTTAGGAGGAGCGACGGAAGCTTCCATCTGGTCGATACTTTATGAAATCGGAGCAGTCGAGAGTGAGTGGAAAAGCATTCCTTATGGTCATCCGATGAGGAATCAGCAAATCTATGTTCTCAACGAGAGGATGGAAGAATGTCCTGAATGGGTGACGGGACAACTCTACATCGGAGGAGTTGGATTAGCGAAAGGATATTGGAGAGATGAGGAACGGACAAGTCGTAGTTTCATCGAGCACGGAGGATGGGGAGAGAGGTTATATAGAACAGGAGATGTGGGGAGACAGTTAGCGACGGGAGAGGTGGAGTTTTTAGGGAGAGAAGATTATCAGGTGAAGGTGCAGGGGCATCGGATAGAGTTGGGAGAGATAGAGGCGGCGATTGGCAGTCACCGGAGAGTGAAAGCGGCAGTTGTTTCGGCAGTAGGTGACAGACATGCTAGTAAATCTCTCGTCGCTTACGTAGTCGGCGAAGACGGAGAAGCAATCGAGGCGGGCGAGTTGCGCGGCTTCTTAAAAGAGAAGCTGCCGGAGTACATGGTTCCTTCCGCGTTCGTGTTCCTCGACGCCTTCCCGCTCACCTCGAACGGCAAGGTCAATCGCGCCGCGCTTCCCGCCCCGGAGCAGTTCGCTTCGCAGACGCCGCGCGACGTGCTGCTTCCGCGCACGCCCGTCGAGGAGATGCTGGCGAACGTCTGGGCGGAGTTGCTCGGCATCTCTCAGGTCAGTCTCGACGACAACTTCTTCGAGTTGGGCGGTCAATCTCTGATGGCAACGCAGGTGCTCGCGCGCGTGCGTAACACCTTCTGCGTGGAGATGCCTCTCCGGCTGTTGTTTGAGAGGCCGACGTTGGAGGCGTTCGCCGACGCCGTCGAAGCGGCGCTCCATTCGGATAAACGCTCGCACGCTCCGCAAATCTCGCCCGTGCCGAGAGACAGGGGCTTGCCGCTCTCGTTCGCGCAGCAACGTCTCTGGTTCCTCGACCGCCTTGAGCCGGAGAGCGTCGCCTACAACCTCCCGGCCGCCATCCGTCTCACGGGGCGACTCGACGTGCCTGTCCTTGAGCAGAGCTTGCGTGAGATTATCCGCCGCCACGAATCTCTGCGCACCACCTTCAGCGAAGTCGCAGGCCGTCCGCTTCAGTTGATTGCCACGACGCCAGACTTCTCGCTGGAAGTCGTTGACCTCTCTGACCTCGCAGAGACGGAGCGCGAAGCGCGTGCGCGACAACTTGCGGCCGCAGAGGCGCAGAGACCCTTCAATCTGGCGCAAGGGCCGCTGCTGCGCGCACGCCTGTTGAAGCTCAGAGACGACGAGCACGTCGCGCTCTTTACGATGCACCACATCGTCAGCGACGGTTGGAGCATCGGCGTCCTGATGCGCGAAGTGACGGCGCTCTACACGGCGTTCGTCGCAGGCCAGCCCTCGCCTCTGCCTGAGTTGCCGATTCAGTACGCAGACTTCGCCGCGTGGCAGCGCACATGGTTGCAAGGCGAAACGCTCGAAGAACAGTTGGCCTACTGGCGACGACAACTGGCGGGCGAGGCGTCAATGACTGCGCTGCCGACCGACCGTCCGCGCACGGCCGCGCGTACCTATCGCGGCGGCTTGCAGACGTTCCTGCTCTCGAAAGAGGCCAGCGAGAAGCTCAAGGAACTGAGCCGGCGCGAGGGCGCAACGCTCTACATGACGCTGCTCGCGGGCTTGAAGACGCTGCTCGCGCGCTACGGCGCGCAGGAAGAGATAACAGTCGGCACGCCCATCGCCAATCGTAACTGGAAAGAACTGGAAAACCTCATCGGCTTCTTCGTCAATACGCTGGTGCTGCGCACGGACTTGTCCGGCAACCCCCCCTTCAAAGAACTGCTCGCGCGCGTGCGCGAAGTGACGCTCGGCGCTTACGCGCATCAGGACGTGCCGTTTGAAAAGCTGGTCGAGGAGTTGCAGCCTGAACGTGACCTGAGCGGCTCGCCTTTCTTCAACGTCATGTTCGCGTTCCAGAACGCGCCCGAAGCCGTTCTACAGTTGCCGCACCTAACGCTCGACTCCTTCGCGGCCGACACGGGGACGGCGATGTTTGACCTCAACCTTCTCATGCAGGAGACGCCGCAGGGCTTGGGCGGCGTCCTGACCTATCAGACAGACCTTTTCGAGAGCGCCACGGTCGAACGCCTCCTCAGCCATTTCGTCAACCTGCTCGAAAGCATCGCCGACGCACCCGACTCTCGACTCTCCGACCTCCCGATGCTGAGCAGAGCCGAGCAGCGACATCTTCTCCTCCATCTAAACGACACCGCGACAGACTACCCGCGCCACCTGACACTGCACGAACTGATTGCCGCACAAGCAGCGCGGACACCAAAGGCGACAGCCTTAGTTTTCAACCAAGAGCATCTCACTTATCAAGAGG
>DASZCR010000268.1:0-9528 GCA_035942915.1 Pyrinomonadaceae bacterium
CGCCAACACCGTCGAGGGCAGACCCGGCAGCGTCACCGGCTCGTTCGCCTTCTCCTTCGCGCCGCAGACGCAAGGAACGCGCGCGCCGCTCACCGGAGACAATCGCACGCAGTATCGGAACGAGCGCGACCGTCTGCTCAACATTCTGAAGAACTCCGACTCCTGCAAAGCCTTCCTGAAAGATAAACTGGGATTGAGCGCCAGCCGCATCGCCAACGCGGTTCGCGGCCAACGCGCCTTCGACGGCACGGCATCCACTATCAGCACGGAGGCCGCAGGGATTCAGTCAAGCAAGGGTCTCTTCGCCGGAATGTCTGTGCAGCAGTTCTTCGAGACGCTCACGCCCGACGCGGCGGCGGCCGTCTATGCGAGCGGTCGTGGTTCGACGCCGAGAGACGTTTACTATGCGCCCTCCGGCCTCAATGCCGCGACCATCCTGCACGAGACGCTGCACACCTTCTACGGCTCGACCTATCCGGACGATAAGAGCCTTGCGACGAAGCTCGGCGTCAGTGATGAGGACTTTAACAGGGAAGGCTCGCGCAGTATCAATACGGCGTTGAGAAACGCGGGCTGCGGATGATGTTGAGGAGGCGTCGGATGACAAGCGGCAAAATCATGCAGAGCGGCTTGCTGGCGTTGGCGCTGCTGTCGGGCGTGCTCGCCGCCAGCCTGCTCTTCGCGCGCACAGAGCAGGCGAAGTCGCCGTCGCCGCCCCTTCCGACGCTTCCGCAGTCGTCGCCTGCTCTCCACGCGCCGACGGAAACTGTCCAGTCCGGCACGGCCGACGACGACGGCGCGCTCGATTATCGCGTCTGGCGCGTCTTTCCCGAAGACCGGAGAGGTTTTACTCTCGTCGTCGTGAGCGTCAATCCGAAACACTTCAACCGCGCAGACATGACCGCGCTGGCGGCGCGACTCAAGAGGGAGTTTGCCGAGAAAGCGAAGTTGAAAGTGGGACTTGTGGACGATGACGACACGGCGCGGCTCTTTGTCGAAGGCCGCGTCAATTATCCAACCTACGAAAGAGCCGAGCGCGGGCGCTATTATCTCGACCGCAACGCTTGCCGCGAACATATCCAGTTCTCTGAGCAGAGAGGCCGACCGAGAAAGACCATCAGGCTCGACTGCCCGCGCCCGCCGCGCCGTTAGAGACAGGTGCACTCCGACCGTTCAGGAAAGTTGACTAACTTCGGGCGTCTCCGCTACGTTTCGCTGACGACTTACGCGGGCAGCGCCGTCGTGCTGTCGAAGAAGATGATGAGAAGGAGAGAGTCTGAATGTCTGGTTTGAGGAAAGCGGTCTTTGTGGGAGTTGTCGTGGCGCTGCTGCTGGCGGTGGCAGTCTTCTTTTACGTCCGCCGCCGGAACCAACTGACGCGGCTGACGGCTGAAGCCCCAGCGCAAGTTCTGTCCGTCTCCGTCGATACCGACCGCAGCAGAACGAACAATCGAGCGCGCACCAGATACAAGACGAGCATCGCATACCGTTACACGGTTGACGGTCAGACCTTGAACGGGCAGACCAGCAAGAGTGGCGACGTGAAGAGCAGTTATCAGAACAGCGAGGCCGTCAAAGTCTGCTATGAACCCGGACACCCGGAGAACTCCGAAATCTTTACTGCGGATTATAAATGCGGCGGATAGGCGCGCGCTTTTGATTTACGGCCTCACAACACATCGAACCGGGCCGCGCAGCAGCATGTGAAGTTGACGAATGGAGAGCCTCCAACGCAGCTACGACCGCGTGGCGGAAGAGTACGCCGGGCAATTTCTGGATGAAATGGATAAGAAGCCATTTGACCGGAAGATGCTCGATTGGCTCGCCGAAAAGACGGACGGCTTAGGCATTATCTGCGACATGGGATGCGGCCCCGGTCAAGTCGCACGTTATCTCCACAGTCGGGGAATCAGAGCTTGCGGCGTCGATTTGTCGCCCGCGATGGTGCGACAAGCGCAGAGTTTGAACCCGGAGATACCCTTTCAATGCGGCGACATGCTGGCTCTCACCGACGTTCGGGACGACTCTTACGGCGGGATAGCGGCCTTCTATTCGCTCGTCCACATTCCCCGACAGAAGCTGGTGCAGGCTTTGCAGGAGCTAAAGCGTGTCCTGCGCTCGCAGGGAGTGCTGCTGCTGACTTTCCATATCGGACAAGAAATCAAGCATCTCGACGAGTGGTGGGGCAAGCGGGTGTCTTTAGATTTCCTCTTCTTTGCGACGGAGGAGATGAAGAGCTATCTGCTGTCGGCAGGTTTCGCGTTGGAGGAAGTGATAGAGCGAGACCCCTATCCAGAGGCGATTGAGTATCAAAGCCGCCGCGCTTATATCTTTGCGCGGAAAGAATAGTTCGCTCCCCCGCGCTCAATAAGTTGATGGCCTGAAGCTAGATGGCGACCGGCGCGGCGATATGCGGGTGAAAGCGATAATCGACTATCTCAAAATCTTCAAAGCGGTAATCGAAGAGTGAGCTTGGCTTTCGTTTAATCACGAGACGAGGTAAAGGGTACGGGTCGCGCTGTAGTTGCAGCTTCACCTGCTCCAAGTGATTGAGGTAGATGTGGCAATCGCCGCTCGTCCAGATAAATTCCCCGACTCCGAGGTCGCATTGCTGGGCGACCATGTGAGTCAGTAGCGAGTAGCTGGTTAAGTTGAAGGGAACTCCGAGAAAGGCGTCGGCCGACCTTTGGAAGAGCAGGCAGGAGAGCTTTCCGTTAACGACATAAAATTGAAAGAGCAGGTGGCAGGGCGGAAGCGCCATCCGGTCTAACTCGCCGACATTCCAGGCCAAGACAATTAAACGGCGCGAGTCGGGGTTGCTTCTGATTTCATCTATCAGACGGCTCATCTGGTCGATAGTTCGACCATCAGCCGTTTCCCAGCGACGCCATTGCTTGCCATAGACCGGGCCTAAATTCCCCTCCTCATCCGCCCACTCATCCCAGATACTTACTCCATGTTCTTTAAGATACTTGATATTGGTATCCCCGCTTAAAAACCACAGCAGTTCGTGAATGACGGAGCGTAAGTGTAGCTTTTTGGTTGTCAGTACGGGGAAGCCCTCTTCCAGATTGAATCTCATCTGATAGCCGAAAGTGCTAATCGTGCCTGTCCCCGTGCGGTCGCTTTTGAGTGCGCCGTTTTTAAGAATGTGGTCGAGAAAGTCCAAATACTGTCTCATGACAGATGCGCTCCGGTTTCGAGATGATGACTTGTTGGAGATGATAAATTCTAAGGAACACTGCGAGCAAAATACTTGAATCAAAGCGTCGTCTTAATTCGCCCGCAGCGTGGCGGGAGTATACCCGTTTACGCATCGGGTGTCTCGTCGCCTGCGCGTGCCAACTCTCTGTGCAGCGAGCGGCGTTCGAGCAGCAGGCGGAGGAACTGTCCGCGCCTTTGGACAAGCACGACGACCGCCTTCAGCCACCCGCGCAGGTCGTACAACTCTTCGAGCGAGCGCATCGCCACGTAGCCGCAGAGAACGCTCAGCGGCACTGAAGCGACAGCCGCGCGCCATCCCCAGAAGTAATAACAGAGACCCGCGAGGACAAGCCACGTCAAAGGCATCAGTGCGACGGCCGCCAGTATCTTGACCGTTGAAGTGGCTTCGTCAACGCCGTGTTTGGTAAAGAGGCGCGCGAGCAGCGTCGAGAGAAGATAGGCGGGCAGGTGCAGCACGGCGCCGACCAGAGAGAGCGGCAGCAGCAGTAGGAGCAGCGCGCCGCGCAACAGAAAGTGGCGCAGGACATACCATTTTGAATGGCGCGAGAGCGAGAGGTTCTCCGAGGCCAGTCCCAGACCGCGCAACTCCTCTTCGTAGGCGAGAATGCGTCGGCGCAAAGCCGCCGCCTGTTCCGGTGTGGCTCCCGCAGTCTGCGGCGCGGCGCGTGTGAAGCGGCTCAGGAAGGCGAAGCGCGCCGTCAGACTCTGTTCGATGTCGAGGCCCTCTTCGAGCGAGGCGAAGAGTTGTCCGGCCTTGAGGGCAACCTCCAACTCCTCGTCCGTCTCGACGTTGATGGTCACTTCGCGCAACGCACGCTCAATGCGCGCCGATAGTTCTCGGACGGCCTCGCGCGGCGGCTCTCCACGCTCGTCCAACTCGACGGGCGTGACTTCGAGCGGCTCGCCGAAACGCAGCAGAGCCTCGCTGCGAAAAGATGTCTTCGACGTGTAGTACAGACCGACGGGAGCGATTTTCAAAGCGCTCACGCCCGCGCCATTGTGATTGTCTGTGCCGACCGAAATCGCGCCGAGCGCGATGCGCGCCGCGCCGGACTTAATCGGCAGCAGTTGCGTCTCGTTGTGCGAGAGTCCTTCGGGAAAGAGCGCGATGCAGCGCCCCTGCCGCAGAAGTTCCTGACAGGCCTCGAAGGTACCCACGTTCTGGCGCGGGTCTTCGCCCGCATCGACGCGCCGGAAGAGCGGCAGCGCCTCGACCGTGCGCAGCACGTAACCGATGACGGGCAGACGAAAGAGCGTCGACTTGGCGAGAAAGGAGATGCGACGCGGCAGCGCACAGAAGACGAGCGCCGGGTCGATTAATCCGTTCGGGTGGTTGAGCACGAAGACGCATGCGCCGGACGCGGGCGCGCGTCCCGCCTCGCTCATCTCTATTCGCCGAAAGAAGAGGCGCAGGGCGATGCACATAATCGCGTGGATGAGCCGCCGCGCAGGCGACCCCTTCTGGCGCAGCAACATCTCGCCGAGCCGCAGCACCCTCACGTCTTCCGGCATCCTGCGATTATAGAAGCGGGCAGCGAAATAGCAACGCGCAGGGGAGCGTGCGCGCCCGGCGCGACTCTTGACATTTGGCGTGCGTGTAATAGATTGACCGCATATGTCCATCAGCATTGGCAGCGTGTTCGGCCGCTACGAAATCCGCTCGAAGATAGGCGCGGGCGGGATGGGCGAGGTTTACATGGCCGAAGACCGCGTGCTGCTGCGGACGGTCGCCATCAAGTTCATCAACAAACACCTTCAGCCAGCGCACGATTCAGGTAAGCGTTTCCTGCGCGAAGCGCGCGCCGCCTCCGGCATCAATCATCCGAACATCGTCACCATCCACGAAATCGACGAGACGGACGACCATGCCTACATCGTCATGGAGTACGTCGAGGGGCGGAGCCTGCGCGAGTACATCCGACTCCGCACGCTCGACCTCCAGACCGCACTCGGACTCGCCGCGCAGATTGCCGATGCGCTCGACGCGGCGCACACGCGCGGCGTCCTCCATCGCGACATCAAGCCGGAGAACGTCATCGTCAACGAACGCGGGCAGGTCAAACTCTTAGACTTCGGACTCGCGCGTGCGCTCGAAGCCGAAGGCGCGCCCGTTGACGAACAGGCGGCGACGCGCGCCTTCGTCGAAAGCCTGACGGACGCCGGTTCGGTCATCGGCACGATTCCCTACATGTCGCCGGAGCAGTTGCGCAAACAGGCGCTCGACGCGCGCTCGGATGTCTTCTCCTTCGGCGTCGTGCTCCACGAACTGCTGACCGGCCGACATCCTTTCCACGCGCCGAGTTCCTTCGAGGTCGCGGCGCTCATCCTGAGCCGCGAACCGGTGCGCTTCGACGAGCCTGAACCGAAACTGCCGACGGGCGTCCGGCTCCTGCTCGCGCGACTGTTGGAGAAGGAGCGCACGCGTCGTTACTCGTCGTTCGCAGAGGTCAAGGCCGCTCTCGACGCGCTCAGGACGGACGCGACGCGCGTCGAGCCTTCAAGTCAGCAGGCGGCCACGAAGCGACTGAAGGTTGCGCCCGTGACACCGGAACAGACGGGTGCTCCTGCGCCTGTGGCCTCCACTTATCATGCCGCGTCGCAAGCGCCTTCGCAGGCGGCACACTCGCTCTTGCATGGCGCGCCGAAGACCATCCTCGCACTCCCGCTCGAAGCCATCGACACGTCGGAGGAGAGCATCTTCATCGGCATCGGTCTGGCCTCCGTCATCACGACGGAGTTGTCGAAGTTGAGTGGGTTGTCCGTCTTATCGAAGTCCATCGGCGCAGGGCGCGTCAGTCAGACGGGAGAGGGCGCGCGCGAGTTGGCGCGCGAGTTGGGCGCAACCATCCTGCTCGAAGGCGAGGTGATGCGCGCCGGGAAGATGATACGCATCGCGGCGCGCCTGATTGATGTCGAGAGCGGGCGCGTCATCTGGGGCGACCAGTACATGGGCGAGGAGAAGGACATCTTCCAGATACAGGACGGCGTCTGCGAGTCGGTCGCCGCGGCGCTCAAACTCGGCGGTGCGGCCGAGGCGCGTTCCTCCTCGCGCGACCACACGTCGGCCAATATCGATGCCTTTGAACTCTACTCGAAGGGGCGCGCCTATCTCGAACGGCGCGAGGTCAAAGACAACATCGACTACGCGCTACAGATGTTCACAGAGGCGCTCAAACTCGACCCCAACTTCGCGCCCGCGCAGGCCGGACTCGGCGAGGCTTACTGGCTCAAGTACGAGGCGACGCGCGAGGAGACGTGGGTTGAACGCGCGATTGCCGCCAGCGACCACGCGCTCGTGCTCGACCCGCATCAGCCGCAGGTACACGTCGCTCTCGGCATCGTCTATCACGGCACGAACCGCGTCGAGCGTGCCATCGAAGAGTTCCGGCACGCCATCGAGTTGCAGCCCTTGAGCGACGACGCGCATCGCTGGCTCGGTCGCTGCTACCGCCAGAAGGGCGACGCGGCGCGCGCCATCGAGTATTTCAAAAAGGCTATCCGCATCCGTCCCGGCTACTGGGACAACTACAACGAACTCGGTGTCTGCTACTACACGCTCGGACGCTACGAGGAAGCGGCCGAACAGTTCCGACGCCTCATCACCATCCAGCCCGACAACTTTCACGGCTACGACAATCTCGGCGCGATGTACTACCTGCTCGGCCGCTACAGCGATGCCGCCGCCATGCACGAACGCGCCATCGAGATTAACCCGCGCGCAGGCATCGCCTACTCGAATCTCGGCACGAACCTCTTCTATCTGGAAAAGTTTGAGGAAGCGGCGGAGGCTTATCGCAAGGCCGTCGAGCTTGAACCGGCCAACGACGTGCCGCGCAGAAATCTGGGAGACGCGCTCTTGCGTCTGGGAAGGACGGAGGAGGCGCGCGCGCAGTTCGAGCGCGCCGTCGAGTTGATTGAAAATCGCCTCAAAGTCTCGCCCGACGACGCGACGCTGCTCGGCCGTCGGGCCATCAGCTTAGCCAAACTCGGACGACGCGACGAAGCGCGGCGGCAGATAGAGCGCGCCACGCTCATCGAGCCGCACAATACGCGCCTCATGTACCAGAAGGCCGTCGTCTACTCGCTGACAGGCGACATGAACGAGTCTCTCAAGTCTTTGGAGCGCGCGCTGGCAAGCGGCTACAGCCGCTCCGAAGCGGCGCGCGACCCGGACTTGTTCGCCCTCCACGACAGCGCCGAGTACAAGTCTCTCTTTAACTGAGAGGTCACTGCTGGTCGGAGTCAACCGAACCGACAATAATCTCCGGGTCGAGTTCGGCGAGCGTCCCGTTGGCGTTGACGACCTTGATGGTGTAGGCGAACCTGCCCTCGACCTTACCCGTCCGTGTCACCATGCGGCTCTCCTCGCCTCTGGCTATCGGGTCGAAGACAAAACGGTTGTCGCACTCTTCTCCGCCGAACGGGCGCTGGTTGCTCTTGCCGAAGTTCTCGATGATGACGTTAGAGGCCGCCGCCGCCGCACAGTTGTTAATCACCGTCCATTTGACTTTCCCCTTGTTGACCTTGATGTAGACGGACTGATAGGCCGCAGGGACTTCGATGGTGCATTTGCCGCCCACCTCGTTGATAAGAATCTGTACGTCCTTCTCGTTGTTGCTT
Organism: Pyrinomonadaceae bacterium; assembly: GCA_035942915.1. Taxonomy (GTDB): domain Bacteria; phylum Acidobacteriota; class Blastocatellia; order Pyrinomonadales; family Pyrinomonadaceae; genus DASZCR01. The sequence goes on from DASZCR010000268.1 coordinate 7,846, forward strand.
CGTCCGCTTGGGGCGAGACCCTGGTCGGTGTTCACGTTGCCTCCTTGATTTGCGTTCGCGTTCGCGTTGGTGCTCGCGCTCGTGTCCGTGTTCGTATTGGCGTTGCGGTTGTTGACCGTTTGATTGGCGTTTTCGCCGGACTTTCCTGAGTCGGGTTCCTTCGCCTTGCAAGCGTCGAGGGTGAGGACGACACAGAGCAAGAGAATGACGACCAGCACTTTTTTCATCTTCGGATTCCTCCTGTTTCGTTGGGGCTAAACGAAGCAGACGGGCGATAGGGTCGCCGGGTCGGAAGTTTTTGTGGTTTGCCGCTCGGACTATTATCGGGTCAGTCCGGCGGGGCGGCGTGGGCTTGAAATGCGTGCGGATTTTACGGCGAAGGCGCGACGATTGTCTACAGGAAAAGCTGCGCCTGCCGCCTGCTTGACACGACGCGTCGAATCCGTAGAATCATCCGCCAGAACAAACGCGCGGGAGTAACTCAGTGGTAGAGTGCGACCTTGCCAAGGTCGAAGTCGCGAGTTCAAATCTCGTCTCCCGCTCCACATCTCGAAACGGCGTGCCGCGACATCCGAACAGGTTTCGCAGCGCGCCGTTTCCGTTGCCGGCGGCGCGCCAGAAGGAGCCGCCTTGACAAGTCTCCGCTTTCGTAACCATAATGGTTACAAAAAGCTTTCGGGCGACGAGAGACGGCAGTAGCAGCAGAAGCCCTTGAGAGAGAGGGGAAGGAGCAAGAGGGAATGATTAAGAAACGACCTGCGGCAGAGCGCGGGCGGACGAGAGCCGACTGGCTCGACAGCCGCCACACGTTCTCTTTCAACCGCTACTACGACCCGCGCTGGTCGGGCTTTCGCGACCTGCTCGTCATCAACGAAGATTTCGTCGCCCCGTCGAGGGGCTTCGGCGCGCACTCGCACCGCGACATGGAGATTATCAGCTACGTGCTCGACGGCGCGCTCGCACACAAGGACAGCATGGGGACGAGTTCCATCATTCGTCCCGGCGAGGTGCAGCGCATGAGCGCCGGAACCGGTGTCACGCACAGCGAGTACAACGCCGCACCCGGCGAGACTTCGCACTTTCTTCAAATCTGGATTCTTCCCGAACGTGAGGGCATCGAGCCGGGCTACGAGCAGAAGGAGTTCGGACGCGAAGAGAGTCGCGGCCGTCTGCGCCTGCTGGCTTCGCGCGACGGGCGCGAAGGCTCTGTGACGATTCATCAGGACGCAGAACTTTATCTGGCGACGCTCGCGCCCGGAGAGGAAACTGAGCACACGCTCAGAAACGGTCGGCACGCGTGGCTGCAAGTGTTAAAGGGAACGGTCAACGTCAACGCCGCGCACGCTCTCGCAGCGGGCGACGGCGCAGCCGTCAGCGACGAGGAGCGTCTGACGATTCGCGCCGAAGACGACGCCGAAGTGATGCTCTTCGACCTCAAGTAGAAAAAAAGAGAGGGCAGAAGCCGTGTTGCTTCTGCCCTCTCTCGCCTCTTCGCAAAGCTCCTTTAAGCGTGCCTGTAGAATCGCGGCGGCTTCTGCTGCTTGAGCAGCCCTCTTAATTTCATTCTGGCCTTATGAAGCTGAGACTTACTCGTTCCCACCGAACAACCCAGCAGTCTCGCAATCTCCTCATGCTCATGCCCTTCAACATCATGTAAGAGAAAGACTGTTCTGTAACCTGGTG
>DASZCR010000269.1:0-33015 GCA_035942915.1 Pyrinomonadaceae bacterium
CGCTTGAGTAGTTCACGAAAACTCGGAGAGCCGGACACGTCCGCGCGCAGCGCCAACGTGTTGACGAAGAAGCCTATCAACCCTTCAACTTCGATTCGGTTGCGGTTGGCAATCGGCGAGCCGACAATGATGTCTTCCAGACCTGTGTAGCGATGGAGCACGGCCTTGAAGGCGGCGAGCAGCGACATGAACAGAGTCGCCCCTTCGCGCTGCGCCAATTCATTCAGGCTCTCGACCAATCTCGACGGAAGATTGAGCGTCTGGCTTGCGCCGCGAAAACTCTGGACGGGCGGGCGCGGCCTGTCTGTCGGCAACTCCAAAACAGGAAGCGTCCCGCCGAGTTGTCGTTTCCAGTACTGCCAGTGAGTTTCCAGCACCTCCCCCGCGAGATGCGTGCGCTGCCAGTGTGCGAAATCCGCATACTGAATCGGCAGCGGAGAGAGCGGCGAAGGCTTCCCTTCGACGAAGGCGCTGTAAAGCTCGGCCACTTCACGCACCAAAACGCCCATGCTCCAACCATCCGAGATGATGTGGTGCATGGTAAACAGCAGGACATGGTCTTCCGCAGAGAGACGCAGCAGACCGAGCCTGTACAGCGGCCCGCGCTCTAAATCGAACGGACGACGCGCTTCGGCAGATGCGCGCTCGCGCGCTTCCCTGATTCGCTCCTCTTCCGGCAGGTGGCTCACGTCCGAAACCGGCAGGTCTAACTCGACGTGCGGAGCGATAAGCTGGACGGGCTGACCGTCGTTCATGCCGAAGCTCGTGCGCAGGCTCTCATGCCGCCTGACGATTTCGCTCAACGTCTGTCGCAGAGCGGGGACGTTCAATTGCCCCGTGAGGCGCACGGCGACGGGCAGGTTGTAGGCCGAACTGCTCGGCTCAAGCTTGTGTATAAACCACAGGCGTTGCTGCGCGAACGAGAGCGGCAGATGCCCTTCGCGCGCGACGGGAACGAGCGGTTGAGGCGACGCGCCCTGACCGGCGCGCATACCTGCTTCGACACGTTGCGCCAGCCCTGCGACGGTCGGGCACTCGAAGAGCGCGCGCAGAGGTAAATCAACAGCGAAGCTCTCACGCACGCGCGAGATGAGTTGCGTTGCCAGCAGCGAGTGGCCGCCGAGAGCGAAAAAGTCGTCTTCAATGCCGATGCGTTCGACCTTGAGGACTTCGCTCCAAATTCTCGCCAGCAGTTCCTCGATGGGCGTGCGCGGCGCGACGAAACTTTCAGCGAGCGCATCTCGACGCAGTTCCGGCGCAGGCAGCGCCGGACGGTTCACCTTGCCGCTCGCCGTCTGCGGCAGCTTTTCCAGCATCACGAAGGCCGACGGAATCATGTACTCCGGCAACTTCTTCTGTAACCGCTGGCGCAATTCCGGGGCGCTGATGTGCTCTCCTTCATTCGTCGCCACATACCCGACCAGACGCTTGTCGCCCGCCTCGTCCTCACGCACGACCACCGCCGCCTCTCTCACCCCTTCCTGCTCCGAGAGAACAGCCTCTATCTCTCCCAACTCGATGCGATAGCCGCGAATCTTGACCTGATGGTCGAAACGCCCCAGATACTCTATCTCGCCGCTTGCGAGCATCCGCACACGGTCGCCCGTCCGATACAGGCGCGCGCCCGGTTCGCTGCTGTAAAGATGCGGAATGAATCTCTCGGCAGTTAAATCTGGACGGTTCGAGTAGCCGCGCGCGATGCCTGCGCCACCGGCATAGAGTTCTCCGGCGACGCCGACCGGCACAGGCTGAAGATACTCGTCGAGCACGTAGCCCTGCATGTTATGCGACGGCCGTCCGATAGGGATGGCGGATAAGTCTTCGTGCGGGCGAAATTCGTAACAGGCGCACCAGATGGTCGTCTCCGTCGGCCCATAGATGTTAATCAACTGCGACTGGGGAAGGAGTTGATGATGCATCTCCACCAATTTCGGCGGAACGGCCTCTGCGGCGACGTGGACGACGCGCAGGGAGCGCAACTGCTCTCTCTGCGCCTGCTCCAACAACAACCTGTAGAACGAGGGAACGACACAGATATAAGTGATGCCCTTCTCCGCAATCAGCCGCGCAACCTGCGACGGGTCTGCCTGCTCTCCCTCACGCGCGAGGCTCAACAGGCCGCCCTGAGTTAACGGATAGAAGATGCCGAGCATCGAGCCGTCGAAGGCATACGACATCAACAACAGCGACGACTCGATTGGCTCGCTCCTTTCGGCAAACGGTGCGAGGATGGAATTGACGAGGCTGGCATGACTGACCACCACGCCCTTCGGCTGTCCCGTCGAGCCGGACGTGTAGATAATGTAGGCCGTATTCTCTCCGTCAACTCCGCTCTCTATCACCCCGCCGCCCGTCTCGACATCACTGCCCGACTCCTGCTCTCCATCCTTCGCATCTATCTCGACAACCTCTACGCCCTCGCCTATCACCTCTGCGCTCAATCCGACATCCGTCGTCACCAGCACGCGCACGCCCGCATCCGTCAACACATACCTGATGCGCTCGCGCGGCGTCTTCGCCTCCACCGGCACATATGCTCCACCTGCCTTGAGCACGCCAAGCAAACCGATAATCTGCTCCGCCGAACGCTCCATCAGAAGACCGACTCTCACCTCCGGCCTGACGCCCAACGCTCGCAGATGTTGAGCTAAACGATTGGCGCGGTTGTTCAACTCCCGATAGGTCAGAGAAGTTCCTGCGAACTCAAGGGCAGGCGCGTCGGGTGTGCGTTCGACTTGAGCTTCAAAGAGTTGATGAATGGTGCGTGTGGGAGGCAGTTCGTGCTGTGTGTTGTTGAAGTCGGAGAGAAGTTGGTGACGTTCCTGCGGTGTCAGTAGCGGCAGGTCGCAGATGCGTCGGTCGGGGTCGGCGGCAATGCCTTGCAGGAGCGTCTGGAAGTGTTCGAGAAGACGGCTAATAGTCTCCCTTTCAAAGAGTCCCGCGTTGTAGGCCAGCAGGCCGCTCAGGCCGTCGGGCAGTTCGTGGATGTGAAGCTCAAGGTCGAATCTCACCACGTCGCTCTCGAACTCCTGCGGGCGGGCGGTCAGTCCGTGCAACTCCAAATCGCCCATCGGCGCGTTTTGTAGAGCCAGAATGACCTGCACGAGCGGGTTGCGGCTCAGGTCTCTGTCGGGATGCAGTTCTTCGACCAACTTTTCAAAAGGCAAGTCCTGATGCGCGTAAGCTCCGAGAGCCATGCGTTGCACGCGTCGCAGCAACTCCCTGAAGGTCGGGTTGTCGTGAAGCTTCGTGCGCAGCACCAGCGTGTTGACGAAGAAGCCGATGAGCGGCTCGGTTTCGGCATGCTTGCGATTGGCGATGGGCGAACCGATGAGGATGTCTTCCTGCCCTGTGTAGCGCCGCAGCAAGACCTGAAAGGCTGCGAGCATCATCATGAAGACCGTCGCGTCTTCGCCGTGCGCGAGTTGTTTGAGGCGTTCGGACAAATCTCTGCCGAGCGTGAACGGCACGTGGCCGCCTTGATAGTTCTGGACGGGCGGGCGCGGATGGTCGGTCGGAAGCTGTAGCACGGGCAGGTCGCCGCCGAGTTGCTCGCGCCAGTAAGCAAGCTGCTCCGCGAGTGCCGCGCCTTGCAGCCAGTTGCGTTGCCAGACGCTAAAGTCCGCATACTGAATCGGCAGTTCGGGGAGCGGCGATTCCTCCCCTTGCGCATAAGCCGAATAGATAGCGCCGAATTCGCGCACCAAAACGCCCATGCTCCAACCATCCGAGATGATGTGATGGAGCGTAAACAGCAGGACGTGGTCTTCTGTCGAGAGTCGGAGCAGGCGTGTGCGCAGCAGAGGGCCGCGCGCGAGGTCGAAGGGGCGACGCGCCTCTTCCGTCGCCAGACGCACGGCCTCCGCTTCGCGCTCCGACGACGGCAGCGCGGAGAGGTCTTCGATGCGCAGGGAGTTTTTCAACTCCGGTGCGATAACCTGTAGAGGCTGGCGGTCGGGACTCAGTGTGAAAGTTGTGCGCAGGACTTCGTGGCGACGAATAATCTCGTTGAGACAACGGTCTAAGGCGTCAATCTTGAGGGGGCCGGTGAGGCGCAGTGCCGCAGGGATATTGTAGGCGGAACTGTTGGGCTGAAGTTGGTCGATGAACCAGAGACGCTGTTGCGCGAACGAGAGCGGCAGCACATTTTCGGAACTACTGCGCCGCTCGATTGTCTGCTCGACCGACACTTCGCTCATCCGGCGCTGCAAACGTTTTTCGAGTAACGCTCGCTTGGCCGCCGAAAGCTGTGATAGTCGAGCCGCCGCATCGGTGAGAGACATGCTGCTTCCTTATCGGTCGGGAGTCGAGAGCAGTAACGCGAGCCACGACGACTGAGGTCTCCCGGCCGCTCTACTCTAGGCTCCTGAGACCTGACTGTCCTTGAGCAAACGCTCCGCTTCCTCCTCGCTGATTTGATTCATCTGCGCGATGAGTTCTTCTTCAATGACGAGCGCCAGTTCGGCGATGGTCGGATGCCGGAAGAGGGCTGTTAAAGGCAACTCGATTTCAAAGACCTTGCGCACTTGATAAGCGAGCTTTGTCGCCAGCAGAGAATCGCCGCCCAGTTCAAAGAAATTGCCCTCGATACTGACCCGCTCTTGCCCCAGCACGCTGCCCCAGAGTTTCGCCAGCATCTCTTCCGTCATGTTGCGCGGGGCGACGTATGACGCTTCCGGCGTGGTCTGCGCGGCGTCGGGCGCGGGCAAAGCCTGACGGTTCACCTTGCCGCTCGTCGTCTGCGGCAACTTCTCCAACAAGACGAACGCAGACGGTATCATGTACTCCGGCAACTTCTCCTTTAACGCATCTCGCAGCTTATTGGCCGACCCCTCCTCCTGTTCCCCCTCGACCGCCAGATAAGCCACGAGGCGTTTATTACCCGGCTCGTCCTCGCGGACAATCACTGCCGCATCCTGTACTCCTTCCTGCTCCGTGAGAATGGCCTCTATCTCTCCCAATTCGACTCGATAGCCTCTCAGCTTCACCTGATGGTCGAGACGGCCGAGATACTCTATCTCGCCGCTCGAAACAAAACGCGCGCGGTCGCCCGTGCGATACAGACGCGCGCCCGGTTCGCTGCTGTATGGATGCGGAATGAATCTCTCTGCGGTCAACTCAGGGCGGTTCAAATAGCCGCGCGCCACGCCGCGCCCGCCGATGAAGAGTTCTCCGGCGATGCCAAGCGGCGCGAGTTGCAGATGCTCGTCGAGCACGTAGGTCTGTGTGTTATGTGAAGGACGGCCAATCAGTATCGGCTTATCTGCGTCTCCGGCGCGGAACTCGTAGGAGGTGCACCAGACGGTCGTCTCCGTCGGCCCATAGAGGTTGAAGAGACGTGTCTGAGGCAGAAGCTCCTGATGCCTGCCGACCAGTTCCGGCGTGCAGGCTTCGCCGCCGACGTGCACGACGCGCAGCGTTCGCAACTGCTCGGCCTGCGCCTGTTCCAGAAGCAACTCGTAGAATGACGGGACGGTGAAGATAGTGGAGATGTCACTTTCGGCAATCAGCCGTGCGACCTGTGTCGGGTCGGCCTGCTGCCCTTCGCGCGGAACCAACAGCTTCGCGCCCTGTGTGAGAGCGGTGAAGATACTGAGTATCGAGCCGTCGAAGGCATACGACATCAACAGCAGCGATGCCGTAATCGGCTCAGGCTTCGGGGAGAATGGCGCGAGCATCGTATTGACGAGGTTGGCATGGCTGACGACGACTCCCTTCGGCTGTCCTGTCGAACCGGACGTGTAGATAACGTATGCGGCGTTGTCTCCATCCACTTCCCACGCTACCGCCTCGCGCTTCGCGTCGCCTCCCGCGCCGTCCAGTTTATCTATCTCTACAACGGACACATCTTCCGCTACCAATCCTTCTGTCAGTTCGCCATGCGTCACGAGCACGCGCACGCCCGCATCAGCCAAGACATACCTGATGCGCTCGCGCGGCGTCTTCGCCTCCACCGGCACGTATGCTCCGCCTGCCTTGAGCACGCCGAGCAAACCGATAATCTGCTCCGCCGAACGCTCCATCAAAAGACCGACTCTCACTTCCGGCCTGACGCCGAGTGCGCGCAGATGTTGAGCTAAACGATTGGCGCGGTTGTTCAACTCGCGATAGGTCAGAGAAGTTCCTGCAAACTCAAGTGCGGGCGCGTCGGGTGTGCGTTCGACTTGAGCTTCAAAGAGTTGATGAATGGTGCGTGTGGGAGGCAGTTCGTGCTGTGTGTTGTTGAAGTCGGAGAGAAGTTGGTGACGTTCCTGCGGTGTGAGCAGGGGAAGTTCTCTGATGCGCTGGTCTGGATTGGCGACGATGTGTAGGAGCAGAGTTTCCAGATGTTTCGCCATGCGCTCGATGCGCGGGCGTGCATAAAGCCCTTCGATGTATTCAAACGAGCCGTCGAAGCCGTCGGAGGTTTCCGTCAAAGCGAGCGTCAGGTCGAATCTCGACGCGCCGTTGTCAATCACGAGCGGCGTGACTTTGAGACCCATCGACTCCATCGTCGTCAGTTCGGGAAAATCGAGATAGATGAAGGCGGCTTGCGCGATGGGGTTGCGGCTGGGGTCTTGTCTGGGTCGCAACTCCTGCACAAGTTTGCCGAAAGGCAGGTCTTGATGGGCGTATGCGCCGAGGGCTGTTTCGCGCTCGCGTGCGAGCAGTTCGCGGAAGGTCGGATTGCCGGACATGTCCGTACGCAGCACGAGCAGGTTCAGGAGGAAGCCAACAAGGTTCTGCGTCTCCGGGCGGTCGCGGTTGGCTATCGAACAGCCGACCAGCATGTCCTCCTGCCCCGTGTAGCGATAGAGCAGAAGCTTGTAGGCGGCCATCAGCGTCATGTACATCGTCACGCCCTCGACGCGGCTCAGTTCTCTGAGTGCTTCGAGCAGGGAGTGTGAGAGATGAAAGTAGACGCGTGCGCCGCGAAAAGTTTGAATGGCCGGGCGCGGGCTGTCGGCCGGAAGTTCGAGAACGAAGGGCGCGCCCTCCAACTGCTTCTTCCAATAGGCGAGTTGCTCCTGATAAATCTCGCCGCGCATCCGCTCGCGCTGCCAGACGGCATAATCGACAAACTGAATCGGCAGTTCCGGCAGAGGCGACGGCTGTCCCTGTAGGAACGCATAGTAGAGCGCGCCGATTTCCTGTTCGATGACGGCGGCCGACCAGCGGTCTGTGATGCTGTGATGCATGTTGAGATAGAAGACATGGTCTAACTCGTGCAAGCGGAGCAGACCTGCGCGCACGAGCGGCCCCTGTTCCAAATCGAACGGTGCGGAGACATCTTCTATCACCAGACGCAGGGCTTCGGCTTCGCGCTCGGCTTCCGGCAGCGAGCCTAAATCGACGGGCGTCATCGACAGTTCGAGGGTCGGTGCGATGAACTGCATCGGCTGACCTTCGACAACCTTGAAGGTGGTGCGCAGGACTTCGTGGCGGCGGAGCAGTTCGTTGGCGGCGCGGCGCATGGCCGAGACATCGAGCGGGCCTCTCAAGCGGCTGGCGGTGAAGATATTGTAAGCCGTGTTGCCGGGTTGCAACTGGTCTATGAACCACAGTCGCTCCTGGTCGATGGAAGGCGGGTAGAGGTTCGACGCCGTGCGCTCGATGCGCGGAATCGTCTGCGCTGCGGGCGCATGTAGTCCCTTCTTCTTGAGCCGCGCTTCAAACAGCGCGCGCTGCTGCGGACTTAACGCGGTTATTCTCTCGGCCAGGTCGCTCATTCTTCCTCACTTCGTCGAGTCGGCCGAGACGGCCGACGCTGCTTGCGCGAAATGCTCTCTCAACTCATTCAAGTAGTTCAGGCTTTCCAGAACGGAATCCGTATCGACTCCGAAGTCGATGAGACAGGCCAGTTCGTCAACCCCTGCGGCCGACAGAGTTTCAATCAGCCGTGCACACTTGGCAGGCGTGCCCATCAAGGTGCGGTCTTGAAAATAGGTCTCGAAGGCCGCCGCCATCAGAGCATCTTTGTCGGCTTCGCTCAGGCTCGACGGGTCAGCCTGCACATTCTCGAACTGCTTAAAGTAATTCCGCAGATAGTTGGAGAAAGGCTGTCTGACCTTCTCTTTGACGGCCGCGTTGGCTTCGCCGATAAAGGTGTGCGCCATCAGCGAGACGATGCCCGCGTCCGGGTCATGGCCGTGACGTGCGCGCTCTGCGCGATAGTTGCGGACGAACCCTGCAAGGTCAGACGGCGCATAACCGGGCAGCGCCGCCAGCACGTTCGCCCCAATCGCTCCCGCACGGCTCCACGTTTCGGGATTGCCCGCCGTCGTAATCCATATCGGCAGTTGCGGCTGGATGGGCTTCGGGAGGATGCTCACCTCGACCTCGCTGCCGTTGGCGCTCTCAAACGTCACAGACTCACCCGCCCACAGCTTCCTGATGGTCTCGATGTGGCGGAACATCACCTCTTTGCGCTCGTCGTAAGCAGCGGGCGCGAACAGGAAATCGTTCGGATGCCAGCCCGATGCGAACGAGACGCCGACGCGCCCGCGCGACAGATTGTCAACCACAGACCATTCTTCCGCGACGCGTACCGGATGATGCAGCGGCAGTGCGACGCTGCCCGCGCGAATCTGCGTGCGCTCGGTAATCATCGCCAGCGCGGCGCTCAGGACGGAGGGGTTTGGATACAGTCCCCCGAAAGCTTGAAAGTGGCGCTCCGGCGTCCAGACGGCGTCGAAGCCGTGTCGGTCGGCGAACTTCGCGCTTTCCATCAGCAGACGATATTTGTCGTCGCTGTTTTTCGAGCCGTCGTCGGAGAAAAAGTAGATGCTGAAGCGCACGCTCCTTTCGACTCTCCGCGTCTTCCACGCCAAAGGGTCTTCGCGGTCGTCGGGAGTGTGGCTCTCAGGCGCGGCCGTCTCGATGGTGTGGGCGGCGTCGTCGCGCGCGAGCGGAGACTGCAAGCCTTTTTTTCTGAGTCGCAGTTCCAGCAGTTCGCGTTGTTCTGAGGTCAATGCCTCAAGACGCTTGGCGATGTCATCCATCTAAGCTCTGCTCGCTCCCGGTCTGTAGTTCTTGGGAGAGGTGCGCCTGCAACTCGTCGAGCGAGAGACCTTCAATCTCCTTTAAGAGACGCTCTATCTCCTCATTCTCTTTCGCCTTTTGCCGGCTCTCCTCGACGGCGCGGGCTAAACCTTCGACGGTCGGCGCTTCAAAGAGACGATTCAAAGGCAGTTCCACTTGAAAGTTTTTGCGTATTTGAGAGACGAGTTGGATGGCTATCAGCGAGTTGCCGCCAAGCTCGAAGAAGTTGTCGCGGCGGCCGACGCGCTCAAGGCCGAAGAGCTCGGCCCAGACGCACGCGATGCGTTGCTCCGTCTCGCCTTCGGGCTGCGCGTAAGCTTCGCCTGTGCCGTCACCGTGCGCTCCGCCCGGCACGCGCGCAGGCTTCAATTGGTCGAGCAGGTCGCTTGCCGCCACCTGCTTCTGTGCCTCCAACAAGGCTTGGAAGTCCTGCGTCGAGACGACGACTTGCGGATGCGAGCTTTCGAGGATGCGCCGCACCGCTTCGACGCCCTCCTCAGCCGTCACACCATAAGCTTCGCGCATCTCGGCGAACTGCGTCTGAAAGGCTGACGCACCGGCCAGCCCCGCCTCCTGCCAGTTTTCCCAGTGAGGCAGGTTCCAGTTGACGGCCAGCGTCAGCGTCTGGCCTGCGGCCGTCTGCGCGCGTGCGAACGCGTCAAGAAAAGCGTTTGCCGCGCAGTAGTCCGCCTGACCAAAGACGCCCGTCAGCGAAAGCGTCGTGGAGAACAGCACGAAGAAATCCGGCGGCGCATCCTTCAGTAGCGTTTGCAGCACGAGCGTTCCCAACACCTTCGGCCTGAAGACCGCCTCAACCGCCTGCGGAGTCTTCAGTTGAATCATGCCGCCGCCCGTGATGGCTGCCGTGTGGAAGACGCCGTCGATGCGACCGAAGCGTTCGCGCGCCTCTGCGATGACAGAAGCCATCTGCTCAAGGTCGCCGACATCGGCGCGATAGGGCAAGACCTCTGCTCCGGTCGCTTCCAGTTCCAGAACGCCGCGAATGTAACGGCAGACTTCGTCCTGCTCGTCGTGCGTCTCCAACCATTGCGGCCACTCATCACGCGCAGGCAGTTGCGCGGCCACGTGGAGAACGAGTTTGCAGCGCACCGTCGCAGCAACGTTTCGCGCCAACGCCAAGTCAATGTCGCCGGGGCCACCCGTCAAAAGATAGACTCCGCCCTCGCGCAAGCGCCCCGCGCCGGACGACTCTCGCGGCGTCTCGGCGAATTTGAACGGCTCGAAGAGCGGCACCCAACGATGACGGCCGCGATAGGCTACGGTCGTTTCGCGGTCGTGCGCGAAGAGTTCGTTGATAAGATTCTCGGCCAGTGCTTCACGCTCCGTCTCGCGCGTCGGGAGCATAACGTCAATCGTGCGACAGCTAACCTGCGGATATTCCTGCGGGATGACCTTGCAGAGACCGAGGACGGTCGCTTTGAAAGGAGAGAGTGACTCGTCGCCCGTCACCTCCTGCACGTTGTTTGTCACGACAGAGAGGCGCAGCGCGTCGCCCGACAAGCTCTCGCCTATCGCCTGCATCAGAAAGAGCAGGCTGTAAAAACCTTTCGCCTGCGAGGCTGCAAAAGCGTCCATCGTCGCCGCCGCGTTCGGCTCGTCCGAGACGCCCCACGCGTGCAGAATCGCCTCTGGAGTTTTAGCGTTTGCGCGAAGCTCTGCGAACAGTGCATCGTAATCCGCGCGCTGTCGCGGGTTGATTTCATAAACGCGCTCGGCCACCTTGCCGAAGCGTTCGCCAGCTTTGACGATGAAGACTTCCTCGCCCTTGTCCGTCAAACGCTGCGCGACGAGTGAAGCGAGTCCGGTTTCATCAGCGAAGAGTAAGCAGCAACGCTCCGTCGGAGTTGCTCCCTGTTCGAGAGGCTCGCGGTGGATGGTCGAACGCTTCCAAGATGGAACGTAAAACCAATCGGCAACGTCAGGCTTTCGCTCTAAGGCATCGCGCTTCGGCTCCTGAGCATTGGTCTGAGCAGGAGCATCAATCCAGTATCGCTGGCGTTCAAAGGGATAGGTCGGCAGAGGGATGCGGCGGCGGCGCTGCTCTGTGCAGAAAGCGTTCCAATCAATCTCGACGCCTCTGACCCACAGTTGACCGAGCGTCTCAAGCAGAGCGGCGAGTTCAGACTTTTGCTCACGCGCGCCCGTCAGTGTCGAGAGCACAAGGCGACCCGCCGAGCCGTTCTGCTGCTGCTGACGCGCCAGCGTACGCAGACTGTGACCCGGCCCGACCTCCAACAGAACCCGCTCCCGCTCTTTGAACAACTCCGCGACCCCTGCGGCGAAGCGCACAGGCTCGCGCAGCTGTTTCGCCCAGTAGCCGGGGTCGGTCGCTTCTTCCGGCTTAATCCACGTGCCCGTCAGACTAGAGATGTATGGAATCTGCGGCGCGTGCAGGCGAACTGCCGCCACCTCCTGCGCGAACAGCCAGACGACGGGCTGCATCATCTCCGAATGATAAGCATGTGAAGTGTGCAGACGACGACAGGCGACGCCCTCCGCCGTGAGTCGTGCTTCGGTTCTTTGAATCTCTTCCAACTCTCCTGAGACGACGCACATCGAAGGCGCGTTGATGGCCGCCACGCTCAACTGCTCGCTCAGGAATGGCTGTAACCCCTGCTCCGAAAGCGACACGGCCAGCATCGCGCCCGCAGGCATCTGCTGCATCAGGCGTCCACGCGCCGAGACAAGCTTTAGAGCATCTTCCAGAGAGAAGACGCCCGCCAGACAGGCGGCGACGTATTCGCCGATGCTGTGACCAATCATCGCCGCCGGATGCACGCCCCACTCCATCAACAACTTCGCCAGCGCATACTCGATGACGAACAGCGCAGGCTGTGTGACGGAGGTTTGCATGAGGCGCGCGGCTGCCGCTTCGTCCGAGTCTTCTGCTCCGTATAAGAGGCCGAGCAGGTCGAGTCCGCTCTCCGCCCGCAGCAGTTGCGCGCAACGTTCAACTTCGAGGCGAAACGTCGGCTCGCTCTCGTAAAGTTCCCGTCCCATCTGCGCATACTGCGAACCCTGACCGGGAAACATAAAGACGACGGCCGGTGCGCCCTGCTCCTGAACGCTCCTCAGCGGCTGTCCCGCGTTCGACGCTTCGAGGACGCGCACAGCCTCCTGCGTATCACGACAGACGAACGCGCGCCGATGCGTAAAATCTCTGCGTCCCAACTGAAGCGTGTAGGCCACGTCGGCCAACTCGGTGTGCGGTCGCTCCTTCAGGTAAGAGGCCAGATTGGCCGTCAGGGAATCCAAAGCGGTGTCGGTCTTGGCCGAGAGCGTCAACAGTTGGTGCGTGCGCGAAGTGCCGGAAGGAGGCGGCGGCGCAGGGGCTTCTTCAAGGACGACATGCGCGTTAGTGCCGCCGATGCCGAAGGAACTGACCCCGGCGCGACGCGGATGGCCGTTCGACTCCCACGCAGCCAGTTTGGTGTTGACATAAAAGGGCGTGCGCGAAAAGTCGATGTTCGGATTGGGTTGCGTGAAATGAAGGCTCGGCGGAATCTCTCTGTGCTTGAGCGCCAGCACGGTCTTGATGAGGCTGGCGACACCGGCCGCCGCGTCCAAGTGGCCGATGTTCGTCTTCAGAGAGCCGATGGCGCAGGAACCGGGCGTGAGGCCGGGCGCGCCGAAAGCCTGCGCGAGCGCGGCGATTTCGATAGGGTCGCCGAGCGCCGTGCCCGTCCCGTGCGTCTCGACGTAGCCGACCGTCTCAGGCTCGACCAACGCCGTCGCCAACGCCTCCGCGATAACGCCCGCCTGCCCTTCTACGCTCGGCGCGGTATAGCCGACCTTGAGCGAGCCGTCGTTGTTGATGGCCGTGCCTTTTATCACCGCCTCGATAGAGTCGCCGTCGGCCAGCGCATCGGCCAATCGCTTCAAGACGACGACTCCGACGCCGCTGCCCTTGACCGTCCCTCCGGCCTGCGCGTCGAAGGCGCGACAGTGCCCGTCGGGCGAGACGATGCCGCCCTCCTGATAGAGCGCGCCCTGTCCCTGCGGCACACCGACCGAGACTCCGCCCGCGAGCGCTACGTCGCATTCCTGATTGAGCAGGCTCTGGCAAGCCACATGCACCGCCACCAGAGAGGTCGAGCAGGCCGTCTGGATGTTGAGGCACGGCCCTTTTAAGTTCAGTTTGTAAGCGGTCTGCGTCGCCAGATGGTCGCGGTCATTGCCGATTAAGGTTTGAAAGACGCCGACGGCTTCAATCAATTCGCGTTGCGGAAGCAGGTTATGCAGCAGATAGGAGTTGACGCTTTCACCTGCGAAGACGCCGATGCGGCCACTGTACTTCTCCGCTTCGTACCCGGCCGTTTCCAACGCCTGCCAAGCATGTTCGAGAAAGAGACGATGCTGCGGGTCCATCATCTCCGCCTCGCGCGGCGTGAAGTTGAAGAAGGAGGCGTCGAAGAGTTCGGCGTCTTCGATGACGGCACCGGCTTTAACGTAATCGGCATCGTTTAAGAGCGCAGGTTCGACGCCGCGTTGCAACAACTCCTCATCCGAGAAGAAGCTGATTGACTCGACACCATCGCGCAAGTTCTGCCAGAGCTCTTCGACGTTGCGCGCGCCGGGGAAACGACCAGCCATGCCGACGATGGCGATGTCATAACTGAACGCATCCGCGCTGCTGCTCATACCAGCCTCCCACGAGTAGAACTGCAATCCATATCAGGTTTAATGAATGAAGGGCGAGCCGCCGCCCCGTTGTGAGCCTTGCTTCAAACCCGAACTCGCGCCACCACCATACTCCCACGCCTGACTGACCGAAGCGCGCGCGTGAGAGCTACTTTATAGTGGGTTCTTTAGACTTGCGGGCCGGGCTGAAGGCAAGAACAGCGCAGGCGAGGATATCGCGCACCAAGATGAACCCTTCGACACCATGAGCGGGGCATATCGGGAGTAGTGCTGACATCTCAGGCGTGAAGTGCCGTCGTTGTCGTCCCGACAGAGATTACCCGCACGTTGAATTTGAGGAAACATGATGAGGTATTGCCGTTTAAGATAGCTGTTGACTGCATAAGGAAAGTGCATCTTACTAAAATGGCATCTTCCGCCGCAAGCTCATGCGCTCGCACGCAATTAAAGCGTCGGCTGCTTCTGCCGGTGGCGCATCCGCTGTGCGGCCGACTCGCGGCGGGCTTCGGCGCGTTGTCGATGCGGCGAGACATGCGCGCTCTGCTGCTTCGCGTCGTCTCGGCTGAGGTGACGTGCGAGCGTGCTGACGGTCGGATACTTGAACAATTCGATAACCGCTATCTCACGTTGCAGAATCTCCTGAAGCCTGCTGCGCATCTGTATGATGAGCAACGAATGGCCGCCGAGGTCGAAGAAATTGTCGTGAATCCCGACGCGTTCGAGAACGAGCAACTCCTGCCAAAGTTTTGCAATGACGCGCTCCAACTCGGTCGCAGGCGCGACATAGGTCGCTTCCAGCGTCAGGTGCGCGACGCCCGCCGCCGATAATGCACGACGGTCAATCTTTCCGTTGGCGTTCAGAGGCAGACGCTCCATCATGACGAAGGCCGACGGAATCATGTACTCCGGCAACTTCTCCATCAGATAGCCGCGCAGCTTGTCGAGCGACGGCTGCGCTTGCGTTTCGAGCGCGAGATACGCCGTCAGGCGATGCTCGCCGGGACGCACTTCGTCGCAGGCGACGACCGCCTCGCGCACGTCCTCGTGCTTCTTCAGCACCACTTCAATCTCGCCGAGTTCGATGCGGAAGCCGCGAATCTTCACCTGATTATCGAGGCGACTGAGGAATTCTATCCGTCCGTCAGGCAGGTAGCGCGCGGCGTCTCCCGTCCGGTAGAGTCGCGCGCCCGGCGCAGACGCGAAGGGATGCGGAATAAAACTCTCGGCCGTCAATCGCGGCTCGTGCGCGTAGCCTCGCGCGAGGCTCGCGCCGCCCACATATAGTTCGCCGCGCACGCCCACCGGCACAGGCTCCATATTCTGGTCGAGCAGGTAGACCTCGACGTTATCAATCGGACGGCCGATGTGCGGAGCGTAACTCGCCGCCGCGTCTTCCGGCGTGACGTGGCCGGAGGTGGCGATGACCGTGTTTTCGGTCGGCCCGTAACTGTTCCGCACCTGAAAAGGCAGAGCGGCGGCGGGGAAATGATGAAGCGTGTCTCCGCCCGTGTAGAGCGCGCGCAGTGTTGTCTCCGGCGGCCAATCCAGCGTCAGAATCAGTTCGGCCAACGGGGTCGGCGCAAAGCACGCTTTGATATGGCGCGAGACGAGCCAATCGCGCAACTTCTCCGGCGTCAGGCGCGTCTCCTCGTCGGGCAGGTAAGAGGTCATTCCGGCAGTCAGGTTCGGCCACAGTTCAAAGACCGAAGCGTCGAACCCGACGCCTGAGAGTTGCGCCACCCTCTCGCCCGGCGCGACAGGCGAAGTGCGCCGATACCATCCGATGAGATTCATCAAGGACGCGTGTGTAATCTCGACGCTCTTTGGTTTGCCGGTCGAGCCGGACGTGTAGATGACATAAGCGAGATTACCGGGCAGCACGTCGCAACTCGGATTCTCACTGCTTTGCCGGGCGATGGCCTCCGCATCACGGTCGAGCAGCACCAGCGCGGCCTCGCAACCGTCGAACACGCCGCGCATCCTCTCGTGCGTCAACAGGACGGGCGCGCGGCTGTCCTCTAACATGAAGGTGAGACGCTGCGCCGGATAGGAAGGGTCGAGCGGCACATAAGCGCCTCCGGCTTTAGCGATGGCGAGGATGCCGACCAACAGATTCACCGAACGTTCGATGCAAATACAGACGGGCGTTTCCGCCCTCACGCCCAATCCTCGCAGGTGATGAGCCAACCTGTTAGCGCGGCGGTTCAATTCCGCGTAGCTCACATGCTCTTGCTCGGAGACGGCGGCCGCAACCTCCGGCGTCAACGCCGCCTGCTGCTCGAAACCTTGATGGGCGCAGATTGACGCGGCCTCGCCGTGTGCCGTGTCGTTCCATTCGACGAGCAGTTGACGACGCTCCGCCGCGCTCAACAAGCTCAGCGTAGAGAGAGGCGCTTCCACCTTCTCGACGATGCTCTCCAACAGGTGCGCGTAATGCACGGCCATGCGTCTGACGATGGCCGCATCGAAGAGGTCGCTGTTGTACTCGAACGCGCCCGACAGGCCGCCGCCCGACTCTTCAAGCGAGAGCGTCAGGTCGAATTTCGCCGTCTCTCCCGGAACATCCGTGAGCGACAACTTGAGTTGCTCCAATTTCAGCGGCGGCATCGGCGCGTTTTGTAACGCAAACATCACCTGAAACAGAGGCGTCCGGCTCAAGTTGCGCTCCGGCTGCAACTCCTCAACCAACTTCTCAAACGGCACTTCCTGATGCGCGTAGGCTTCCAGACAGACCTCTTTAACTTGAGCTAAGAACTCGCGGAAGCTGACGCGTTCGTCGAGTTGTGTGCGTAGGACAAGCGTGTTGACGAAGAATCCGATGAGTGCTTCCGTCTCGGCGCGATTGCGATTCGCAATCGGCGAGCCGACGAGGATGTCGCTCTGCCTGCTATAGCGCCAGAGCAGCACTTTGAAGGCTGCCAGCAGCGTCATATACAGCGTCGCGCCCTCGCTTCGGCTGAGTGCTTTGAGCCACCTCGTCAACTGCGGCGAAAGTGTCAACTCCTCCCGCGCGCCGCGAAATGTTTGGGCGACGGAGCGCGGCTGTCTGGTCGGCAATTCGAGCAACTGCGGCGCGCCTGCCAGTTGCTTTTTCCAGTACGCGAGTTGACTCTCAAGAGTCTCGCCCGTCAGATGTTCCCGCTGCCACAGAGCATAATCGCCATATTGCACCGCTAACTCTGGCAGCGGCGATTCCTCCCCGCGCCGGTACGCTTCGTACAGTGCCGCCAATTCTCTGACCAGCACGCCGCTTGACCATCCATCAGAGATGATGTGATGCATCGTCAGCAACAGGACGTGCTCGTCTTCGCCCATACGCAGCAGGCGCGTACGCCAGAGCGGACTCTGTTGCAGGTCGAATGGACGGTGCGCCTCCTCTCTGCTCAAGCGTTGCGCCTCCGCTTCCTGCTCATCCGCAGTCAACGCAGAGAGGTCAACTTGAGGCAGCGTGAAGCCGGAATCGGGAGCAATGACTTGCACCGGCTGACCTTCAGAGACAGTGAACGAGGTGCGGAGAGACTCGTGCCGACGCATAATCTCTGCGAGGCTTCGTTCGAGAGTTTCAACATCGAGTGCCCCGCTGATGTTGAGCGCGACGGGGATGTGATAAGTGGAAGTGCCCGGCTGAAGCTGGTCGATAAACCAGAGACGCTGCTGAGAGAACGAGAGCGGCAGATGTCCATCGCGCTTGCGGCTCGTGATGGGAGCGCTCTTCAACTCCTGTCCGTCACGCAGACCTGCGTCGATACGTCGCGCCAAGTCCGCCACGTTCGCGTGCTCGAACAGAAGACGCAAAGGCACTTCGAGATGAAACGCGTTTCTCACTCTCGACATCAGTTGAGTAGCCAGCAGAGAGTGGCCGCCGAGGTCGAAGAAATTATCGTGGATGCCGACGCGCTCAACCTTGAGCACGTCCGACCAGATACTTGCCAGAATCTCTTCCGTCGGAGTACGCGGCGCAGCATAAGCCACTCTCTCGTCGCCCTGAGTTTGAGTGGAGACAGGGCGCGTGCGTCTCCCCGCCGTAGCACTGTGCGTCGAGAGGTCGTCCATGCGCCCGACGTATTCCAGACGCCCGTCGGCGCGATAGCGAGCCGCATCGCCCGTTCGATACAGGCGCGCGTCCTTCTCATCGCTGAACGGATGCGGGATGAAGTGGTCTGCCTGTTCAGTCTCATCCGCAAATTGGCGCACAAACTCCGCGCCGCCAAGATACAACTCGCCCAAGACACCTGCGGGGACGGGTTGTAGCTCAACATCGAGCAGGAAGACCTTCGCATCCGTCAGAGACACGCCGGAGGGAAGATTGCCCGGCCACTCGTCGCGCTCAAGCTTGCACGGGGTAGTTGTCCATCGCGCCAGTAGTTGCTGTTTCTCGGCGTCGTCGAGCAGAGGCAGAGCGGAGAGAGGCGCGTCCGGGTCGGCGACGATGCTTTCGAGTAAAGTCTGTAGCTGACGCGTCAGGCGTCGGATGGTCTCCTCCCTGAATAGCTCCACACTATATTCGACGACTCCGGTCAGACCTTGCGCGGACTCTTCCAGTTGCAGCGTGAGGTCGAAGTGGGTCGTGCCACCCCACACGTCCAACCGGCTGAGCGCGAGGCCGGGCAGTTTCAATTCGTCGCCGGGCGCGTTCTGCAACGCGAACATCATCTGGAAGAGCGGCGTGAAGGCGAGGTTGCGTTCCGGCTGTAGCTCCTCGACCAGCATCTCAAACGGGATATCCTGATGCGTGTATGCGCCGAGCGTGACTTCCTGCACACGCTTCAGCAGTTGTCTGAAACTCGGATTGCCCGACAAGTCCGTGCGCAGGACGAGGGTGTTGACGAAGAATCCGATGAGCGGTTCAATCTCGCGCCGCTGCCGGTTGGCAATCGGACTGCCGACGACAATATCTTGCTGCCCCGTGTAGCGCGAGAGCAGCGTTTGAAACGCCGCCAGCAGAATCATGTAAAGCGTGACGCCTTCGCGGCGAGCGAGCGCGCGCAGTTCTTCGGTCAGTTGCGCGGAGAGTTCCACACCCAAGACTGCGCCGCGAAAGGTGAGCGCCGCCGGGCGTTGATAATCTGTCGGGAACTCCAACAGGGCGGGGCTGCCGTCCAACTGCTTTTTCCAGTAAGCAAGCTGCTTCGTGAGCACTTCGCCTTGCAGCCAATCGCGCTGCCAGACGGCGTAGTCGGCATACTGCACGGGCAGTTCCGGCAGCGGCGATTCCTTACCCTGCGCGTATGCTTCATAGAGCGTCGCCACCTCGCGCACGAGCACGCCGCTCGACCATCCGTCCGAGATGATGTGGTGCATCGTGAAGAGCAGGAGATGCTCTTCGGTCGAGAGTTGCAGCAGGGTGGCGCGTAGCTGTGGGCCGCGTGAGAGGTCGAAGCCGCGCTGCGCCTCCGCACGCGCGAGTCTCTCCGCTTCCCTCTCGCGCTCGGCCTCAGTCAAGCTCGACAGATTCAGCAAGGGCATCTCGACGAGTTGCTCCGGCAGGATGACCTGCACGACCTCGCCCTCTTTTTCGCGGAAGACCGTGCGCAGGGGTTCGTGCCGGCGCACGATTTCATTCAGCGTCCGCCGCAGCGCCTCAACGTCGAGCGCGCCGCGCAAGCGCAGGGCGGTCGGGAGATTGTAGATAGGGTTGCCGGGTTCAAGCTGGTCGAGAAACCAGAGACGCTGCTGCGCGAAGGAGAGCGGCAACGCTCTCTCTCTCGGAACAGGCTTGATTGACGGCGCATCCTTGTCGAGTCCGGGATGGCTGAACGCTTCAATCGACGCGGCGAGGTCGGCAATCGACGGATGTTCAAAGAAGCGTTTGAGGTGCAAATCGACGTGGAAGGTGTCGCGGACACATGTGATGACCTGCGTGGCAAGCAGGCTGTGGCCGCCCATGTCGAAGAAGTTGTCATAGATGCTGACGCGCTCGATGCCCAGAACGTCGCGGATGATGGCGGCTAAGGCCTCTTCGGTCGCGTTGCGCGGCGCGACATAGAGGTTTTCTCTCGACGGTAGAGAATCCTCCGGCGCGGGCAACGCGCGGCGGTCAATCTTCCCGTTATCCGTCAGCGGAAACGCTTCGAGCGCGACGAAGGCCGCAGGAATCATGTACTCAGGCAGCCTCTCGCGCAGGTAGCGGCGCAGTTCATCGTGCGTCGGCGTCTCTGCCTCGTCGGCGGTGAAGTAGGCCGCCAGACGCTTGTCGCCCGAAGCATCTTCGCGCACCAGCACCAGACATTCACGCACGGCCGCATGTGCGCTCAACGCCGCTTCAATCTCGCCCAACTCGATGCGAAAACCGCGCAGCTTCACTTGCTGGTCACCGCGTCCGATGAACTCTATCGTCCCGTCTGCACGATAACGCGCCGAGTCGCCTGTGCGATACAGACGCGCGCCGACCTCGCCGCTGAACGGGTCAGGGAGGAACTTCTCCGCCGTCAACTCCGGCCTGTTCAGATAGCAACGCGCCAGCCCGTCGCCGCCCGTGTACAACTCGCCGACGATGCCCGTCCCGACCGGCCTCATGCGCTCGTCGAGAATATAGACGCGCGTGTTGGAGAGAGGTCTGCCAATCGGCACGCTCGCGCCCTGCTCGGCCTGCTCGACATGATGACAGCACGTAAAGGTCGTATTCTCCGTCGGCCCGTAGCCGTTCGTCAGACGGCTGCCCGGACATTCGCTAACGAAGCGATTGACGTGCCTGACGTTGAGAACGTCGCCCCCAGCCAAGACGTGTCGCAACGCGCGCAGGTCTGGCAGACGTTCTTCCACCATCAGGTGAAACAGACCCGCCGTCAGCCACAGCGTCGTCACCTGATGCTGCCTGATGGCAGCGCCAATCTCCTCCGACAAGGCAACGCCCGGAGGCATCAGCGCGAGGCGTGCGCCGCACAACAACGCGCCCCAAATCTCGAACGTCGAAGCGTCGAAGGTGACGGGCGCGAGTTGAAGAAAGACCTCTTCGGGAGAGAAATCGGCATAGTTGGTCTGCCTGACGAGACGCACGACGCCGCGATGCGAGATGCAGACACCCTTCGGCCTGCCGGTCGAACCGGAGGTATAGATGATGTATGCGAGATTCTCCGCATCCACTTTGCTCGAAGGGTTCTCCGTGCTCTCGGCGGCTATCAATTCCCAATCGCTATCGAGACACACCACCTGCTGCGCGAACGCGGAATCGAGATGTTGCTCCTGTGTCAGGAGCACGAGAATCATCGCATCTTCAATCATGAAGGCGAGCCGTTCGTGCGGATAGGTGGGGTCGAGCGGGACGTATGCGCCGCCCGCTTTAAGGATGCCGAGCAGTCCGACAATCATCTCCAACGAACGCTCCAACATGATGCCGACGCGCATCTCCGCGCCGACCCCCATGCCAATCAGATAATGCGCCACCTGATTCGCACGACGGTTCAGTTCCGCGTAGGTCAGTTGCTCGCCTTCAAAGCTCAGAGCGAGCGCATCCGGCGTCGCTTCGGCCTGTCTCTCAAACAGTTCGTGGATGCTTGAGTCGCGCGGATAGTCGGTAGCGGTTTCGTTCAACTCGAAGAGCAGACGTTGCGACTCGCGCTCTGTTAACAGAGACAGTTCTGCGATGGGCACACCGCAATCGGCCGCGACGCTTTCCAGCAACGTGCGAAACTGTTCGGCCATGCGCGCTATCATCGCGCCGTCGAACAGGTCGCGGTTGTAACGCCACAGGCTTTTAAGCCCCTCCGGCGTCTCCATCACCTCCAACGCCAAGTCAAACTGCGCCGCTTCGGTGTCCGTCTCCAACAGACTCAGCTTCAGCCCTGTCAACTCGATGACCGGCATCGGCGTATTCTGCAAGGTGAACATCACCTGAAACAGAGGCGTCCGGCTCAAGTTGCGCTCCGGCTGCAACTCCTCAACCAACTTCTCAAACGGCACTTCCTGATGCGCGTAGGCTTCCAGACAGACCTCTTTGACTTGAGCTAAAAACTCGCGGAAGCTCAGACGTTCGTCGAGTTGTGTGCGCAGGACAAGCGTGTTGACGAAGAATCCGATGAGTGCTTCCGTCTCGGCGCGTGTGCGTCCGGCGACGGGCGTGCCCGTGAGCAGGTCGGTCTGTCCGCTATAGCGCGACAACAGAACTTGCAGCGCCGCGAGCAGAATCATAAACAACGTCGCATCTTCTCTGAGCGACAGTTCTTTGAGTGCTTCGGAGAGCTCTTCCGGCAGGACTTGCGGATGGCTGGCAGCGCGAAACGTCTGCACGGAGGCTCTGGCTCTCTGCGTCGGCAGTTCGAGCACGGGCAGGTTGCCGCCCAACTGTCGCCGCCAGTAATCAAGTTGACTCTCAAGAGTCTCGCCCGTCAGATATTCTCGCTGCCACAGAGCATAATCAGCATATTGCACCGGCAACTCCGCCAGCGGCGACTCCGCGCCCTTCCGGTATGCTTCGTAAAGCGTCGCCAACTCTCTGACCAGCACGCCACTTGACCACCCGTCAGAGATGATGTGATGCATCGTCAATAACAGGACGTGCTCATCCTCGCTCATGCGCAGCAGACGCGTGCGCCAGAGCGGACTCTGGCTGAGGTCGAATGGACGATGCGCCTCCTCTCTGCTGAGGCGTCGCATCTCTGCCTCTCGCTCATCGGCAGGCAACGCCGTGAAGTCTTCGACCGGAAGGACGATTTCACGGGCGGGGGAGATGGACTGCTCCGGTTGGCCTGCGACGATGATGAAAGAGGTGCGTAGCGATTCATGCCGGCGGACGATTTCGTTGAGGCTGCGGCTCAACGCGTCGGTGTCGAGTTGGCCGACCATCCGCAACGCTCCGGCAATGTGATAAGCGGCGCTGCCGGGTTCAAGCTGTTCGAGAAACCAGAGACGCTGCTGCGCGAAGGAGAGCGGAAGCCGCTGCGTCCTCTCGCGCGGAGAGATAATCTCGGTCGGAGATGCGCCCTCGATGCCCTCTTCTTCGAGCAGATACTCGAAGAGCTCAAGCTTGTCGGCGTCCAATCCGTCCATGTTCAGAAAATCTCTCGGCTCGCTCATGGCTTGCTTCTCTCCCGGCGCTTCCTTTCCAACTCCTGCCGAGCCTCCTCCGCAGAGATGCTCTTGAGTTTTTGCAGCACGCGCGCAATCTTTTCCAGTTGTCCCGGCTCGTTTTCAAAAGCGACGACGGCGCGTGCCAACTCGGCGACGGTGGCCGACTCGAAGACCACCTTGAGCGGCAACTCAATGCGAAAGATACGGCGCACGTTCGACAGGACGCGGGTCGCCAACAGCGAATGGCCGCCCAACTCGAAGAAGTTGTCATGAACGCCGACGCGTTCGACTCCGAGCAATCCGCGCCAGATGTCTGCCAGCGCCTCTTCCAGCGGATTGCGTGGCGCGACAAACTCTGCGCCCGTCTGTCGCCCCGTCGCGTCGGGCGCGGGCAAAGCACGCCTGTCAACCTTCCCGTGCGGCGTCAGAGGAAACGATTCCAACACGACGAAGGCCGACGGCAACATATATTCCGGCAGCCGTTCGCGCAGATAGCCGCGCAACTCGGCAGACATCTCCGCGTGTCCATCAACGCCCGCGAACACCACGTAAGCGACCAGACGCTTTTCGCCGCCCGGCTCTTCTCTGGCGACGACGACCGCTCCTCTCACCGCTTCATGCGCCGATAAGACCGCTTCAATCTCTCCTAACTCGATGCGGAAGCCGCGTATCTTGACCTGATTGTCTGCGCGTCCGAGAAATTCTATCCGGCCGTCGGGCAAGTAGCGCGCAAGGTCGCCCGTGCGATAGAGGCGCGCGCCTCCTTCAAGGCTGTACGGGTGAGGGATGAATAGCTCGGCCGTCAGTTCCGGTCGCGCATGATAGCTGCGCGCCAACCCGTCGCCGCCGACATACAACTGTCCGGCCACGCCGATAGGCATGGGGCGTAACAGTTCGTCCAGAATGTACGCCTCCGAGTTAGCAATGGGACGACCTATGGGAACGTGACGCGCGTCTTCGGCCACTGCTTCGACGGCCTGCCACGTCGAGTAGGTGCAGTTCTCCGTCGGCCCGTAGACGTGCAGCAATCTGCCCGGCGCGCCGCGCTCCAAGACCTCTCGGAACCAACGCGGCTCGGCCGTCTCTCCGCCGACCAACAGATGTTCGACGCCTGCAAAGGCATCCGGCATATGTCGAGCCGTCTCGTTGAAGAGCGCCGTCGTGAGGAACAGGACGCTGACCTGTTGTCGCCGCAACTCGTCGTGCAAGTCCTGCTGCGAGAGCGCCACTTGCCTGTCCAGAATGACGAGCCGCGCGCCGTTTAGCAGCGCGCCCCATATCTCGAACGTGGCCGCATCAAAAGCGACGTTTGAAAGATGCGCCACGCGGTCGCTCGCGCTTATCTGCAAGTAGTCTGTATTGCAGACCAGACGCACGACCGCGCGATGCGGCAGACAGACGCCCTTCGGTCTGCCCGTCGAGCCGGAAGTGTAGATAACGTAGGCGAGGTTATCGGCGCTCATATCGAGAGGTGGCCGCTTCGCACGCTCCTCCGTCGTCGGCTGTGCATCTGTGTCGAGACGGAGAAGCAAGATGGCGGGATTGTCCGGCCACATCTTTTCGTACTGCGCCGTGCTCAACAGGACACGCACGCCCGCATCTTCCAGCATGTAAGACAGACGCTCTTGAGGATACGAGGGGTCTAAAGGCAGATATGCCCCGCCCGCCTTGAGTACGCCGAGCAGAGCAACCACCATCTCGGCCGAGCGTTCCAGTAGGACGCCCACGCTCGATTCGCGTCCGACGCCCTTCTCCCTCAAGTAGTCGGCCAACCTGTCAGCCCGCTCGTTCAGTTCCGCATAGGTCAACTGTACTTCGCCGCAGACGAGCGCCAAGGCCGACGGCGTGCGCTCGGCCTGCGCTTCAAATAATTGATGAATGGTCTGTTCGCGTGGATACTGCGTCGCCGTCTCGTTCCACTCTCTGAGGATGCGCCGTTCTTCGTCCTTATCCAACAGACGGACATCAGCGAGGCTCTTATCGGCGCTCGACGTGATGTCCAGTAGCAGGTGTTTGAAATGTGCAAGGAGGCGTTCGACCGTCGCATCGTCGAAACGGTCGTTCGTGTAGAGAGCTTGCAGACGCAACTCCGCGCCGGGCAGCGCGGCTATCGTCAAAGGATAGTTGGTGCGTTCAAAAGAGCGCACGTCTTTGAGCGACAGGCGACCCGTCTCGTCGAGCAGCGCAGCGTCAACAGGATAGTTCTCAAAGGCCAGCAGACACTCGAACAAAGACTGCCCACGCGGCACGTCGCTCCATCCCTGAATCTCCGCCAGCGAGCTATATTCATAATCGCGCAGCGCGGCCAGTTTGGTTTGCAGGTTGCCGAGCCATCTCCGCACGGAGACTTGCGGCGCGACACGCACGCGCACGGGCAGCGTGTTGATAAAGAGGCCGACCATCTCTTCCACTCCGGCGAGCGCAGGCGGGCGGCCTGAGACGGTGGTGCCGAAAACTATCTCGTCTTCCGTAGTGTAACGACTGAGCAGCAACGCGAATGCGCCGTGTACGAGAGTGCTCAGGGTTAGTTGCGACGAGCGCGCAAAGGCGTGCAGCGCGGCGGTCTCTGCCGTCGTCAGACGCGCCTCCTGCCGCGCGGCCTTCGGCGTCTCGTCCGTCGCGCCGCTCGCAGGCCATCCGGTCGTCAGGTGCGTCGGTTTGGTAAAGCCCTTCAGTTCGCCGCGCCAGAACTGTTCGGCCTGCGCGATGTCCTGTCGCTGCGACCACGCGATGTAGTTGCGGAACGGGGGCAGCGTGCGCGCAGGCGGCAATTCACCAAGTCGCAGCGTTTCGTAACTCGCCAGCACTTCGCGCAGCAGCAGCGCGGCCGACCAGCCATCGAGCAGCAGGTGATGATGCGTCCAGATAAAATGATAGACATCCTCAGCCGTGCGGATGAGCGCCAGACGCATCAGCGGCGCGCGGCTCAAATCGAAGGCGCGCAGACGGTCTTCGGATAGATGTGCTTCCAGAAGTCTCTCTTGCTCGGCGGGTGACAGTTCTCGCCAATCGTATTCGTCAGGCACTAACGAAACGCTCTGTCGCACGACTTGCAGAGGCTCGTTCAAGTTCTCCCAGACGAAGGCTGTGCGCAGAACAGGATGGCGTGCGACCACGCTCTGCCACGCCGCCGTGAATGCCGCCGCATCGAAGTCGCTCGTGAAGACGCAACTGAGTTGCTCGATGTACATGCCCGCCGCCGGTGCGTAGAGACTATAAAAGAGCATCCCCTGTTGCATCGGGGAGAGCGGGTAGATGTCTGCCACGGTGCCCGTCGCATGCAGCAATTCATCCAGCTTTCGCTGCTCCAACTTTGCCAGAGGAAAGTCGGAAGGCGTGTATCCTCCGGCTTCGGGCGATAGGCAATGCGCGACGATGGCACGCAAGGCGTCGAGATAGTCCGTCGCCAGCCGTTCGATAGTTGCGCGTTCGTGAAGGTCGCTGCTGTAAGACCAATCCAGACGCAACTGCCCTTCGTAGATGCCTGCGTTCACTTCCAACAGGTGCGTCCGCCGGTTACGCCCGGCGCGCGTCGCCCCGACCCCCTCGCCTATCAGACGCCAGACGGAGGACGGCTCCAACATGCGGTCTATCCGTCCCAGATAGTTGAAGCTCAACTGTGGCTGCAGCGCAGAAGCGAGCGCGGCCTTCAGGTCGGGCGCGCCGTCCATGTAGCGCAGCACGCCGTAGTTGAGACGCTCGTCGGGTATCGCCCGGAGTTGTTCCTTGATTGACTTCAAGGCGCTGCCGGGTGTGAAGGGCTTATCCAGTTGCAGGAGCACGGGGAAGACATCTGTGAACCAGCCGACCGTCCGCGAGAGATTGACATCGGCGAAGAGCTCTTCGCGCCCGTGACCTTCGAGGTCTAAGAGCAACGCGCTCTCGCCCGTCCAACGCGCGAAGGCCGCAACGAGCGCCGTCAACAATACGTCGTTAACCTGCGTGTGATAGACGTGCGGCGCATCGTGGAGCAGCGCGTGTGTCTCTCCGTCGCTCAAGCAGACCGAGACGATTCGCGTCGAATCTTCACGCGCCGCATCGCCGGGATAATCCAACGGCAGGCTCTTAAACTCTTTCGTCGCCAGTCGCGTCCAATACTCCGTGCCCTGCCGCGCGCCATTTGAGGCCGCGTGTTCGGCGAGCCGTTCCGCCCACGATTTAAAAGACGTGGTCTTCGGCGGAAGCTCGACGCGCACGCCGCGTTGCAGTTGAACATAAACGCTCGTCAGGTCTTCCAGTAAAATCGACCACGAGACGCTATCTATGACGAGGTGATGCGCGACGAGCAGCAGACGCTGCGCGCGGGCTTCGCCAAGCTCGCAGAGCGTCGCACGCAGCAGCCCTCCCTCCTTCAAACTGAATCCCGCCTGCATCTCGGCCGCGATGGTCTCGATGGCTGCCGTCTGTTCTCCTTCCGGGATGCCGGACAAGTCCACCCGTCGCAGCGCAAAGGCGTTCTCGGAAGGTTCCGTAATAAATTGTCGCCAGCCTGCGTCCTCGCGCACGAAACGAAGACGCAAGGCGTCGTGATGTGCGAGCAGATGTGAGAGCGCCTGTTCCAACAACACGGGTTGCAGCGGGACGTTCGCTGCGAGCAGCAGAGCCATGTTCCAGTGGTCGGCCGCCTCAAACTCCTGCTCGAAGAACCAGCGTTGAATCGGCGTCAAAGGGGCTTCGCCCGTCACCGCTCCCTGCTCGAAAGCCGCCGACGTTGTTGTGCCTGCGACGGCTGCAAGTTCGGCGATGGTCGGGTACTGGAAGAACTGCCGCGCGCTCAGATTGATGCCCGCCTGTTGAGCGCGCGCCACGATTTGGATAATCAGAATCGAATCGCCGCCCAGTTCAAAGAAGTTCTCATGCACGCCGACGCGCTTCTGTTTGAGCGCATCAGCCCAAATCTCGGCCAGTGTTCGCTCAAGCGAGGTTCGCGGAGCGACGAAGCTCTCCGTCAACTCCGTGCTCGACGACTGCGGCGCAGGCAGAGCGCGTTGGTCAACTTTGCCGCCCGGCGTCAGCGGCAGCGCATCGAGAAACACGAAGGCCGACGGCAGCATGTATGCCGGGAGGCTCTCTTTGAGATGTTGACGTAGCTCCTGAGTCGTCGGCGCATCCGAGCCGTCGGCGACGAGATACGCGACGAGTCTCTTGTCGCCATCTTCCGACCTGACGACAACCGTCGCCTCGCGCACGCGCTCGTGCTGCACCAGCGCCCTCTCGATTTCGCCCGGCTCGATGCGAAAGCCGCGCACTTTCACCTGTTTGTCGAGGCGTCCCAGAAATTCTATGTTGCCGTCGGGAAGAAAGCGCGCGAGGTCGCCGGTCTTGTAGAGACGTGCGCCGGGAATCGCGCTGAAGGGATGCGGGATGAACATTTCGGCCGTCAACTCAGGATGATTGAGATAGCCGGAACTGAGCGCGTGCCCGCCGAGATGCAACTCTCCCGCGACTCCGATGGGTACGGGTTGAAGATGCGCGTCGAGAATGTATGCCTGAGCGTGTCGCAGCGGTCGTCCGATGGAGATTTTCCGGCCTCCGCCGGTCGCACCTCTCACACCGTTCAGGTCATACATGGTCGAGCCGACGGTCGCCTCCGTCGGGCCGTAGACATCAACCAGACGCACCTGCTCGCCGACCACCGCTTGCCATTGCGCCAACCGTTCGGGCTGTAACTTTTCACTCCCGATGACGACCAGACGCACACTCTCCGCGTAAGCCCAATCGGCCGACGTGAGACCGGCTGCTAGTTGATGCCAGTACGCCGTCGGAAGATTGAGCACGGTGACCTGCTGCTCGCCGCAGAGGCGCAGCAGAGAGACGGGCGAAGCCGTCGCCTCTTCGTCGCGCAGCACGAGAGTCGCGCCGCGCGTCAGACAGGAGAAAATCTCCTCGACACTGATGTCGAAACTGAGTGAGGCGAATTGCAGCATCCGGTCGTCCGGCGCGATGCGGTACTCATCCGTCACCGACCCGATGTAATGCGCCAACGCGTCGTGGCTAATCAACACCCCCTTCGGCCGCCCCGTCGAGCCGGAAGTGTAGATAACGTAGGCCAAACTCTCCGCGCAGACTTCAACCTTCGGCGACGCGTCGCTCTCCTCAGCCACAGACGGCCAGTCCGCATCCAGCAGGATGACTTCGGCATCGGTCTGGCGAAACGTCGCGGAGAATTTTTGCTGCGTCAGCAGGAAAGGCGCGGCCGTGTCTTCCAGCATGAAGGCGAGGCGTCCCGGCGGATAGGCCGGGTCGAGCGGCACGTAAGCCCCGCCCGCTTTGAGCACGCCGAGCACGCCGACGAGCATCTCTATCGAACGTTCGGCACAGAGCGCGACGATGACGTTCGACCTCACTCCACGCGCGCGCAGATACCGCGCCAGACGGTTGGCTCTGGCATTCAACTCGCCATAACTCAACCGTTCCGTTCCGGCGATGACAGCCGTCTGCTCCGGCCTCTGTGCAGCCTGTTGCTCAAACAACTCGTGGACGAACACGCAGGCAGGCAACGCCAGACGCTCGTCGTTCCATTCAGAGAGCAACTGCACGCGCTCCGCATTCGTCAGCAGGGGCAGTTCGGCGAGCGGTCGTGCAGGCGCATCGGCCAACGCCTCCAACAGCACGCGGAAGTGCTCCGCGAGACGCTCAATCGTTGCCGCCTCGAACAGTTCCGTGCAGTACTCGAACGATGCCGCCAGTTCTCCGTCTACTTCAGCCATCGTAAGCGACAGGTCGAACTGCGCGATGCGTTGGTCGAGCGCCATTGATTCAAGGCGGAGGCCGCCGAGGGAGACTTCTGCGCCCGACTCGCCGAGCGCGAACGCCGCCAACGCCTGCTCTTCCGGCCGACGCGCTTTATGCAGAGCGAACATCACCTGAAAGAGCGGCGCACGCGACGCGTCGCGTCCCGGCTGCAACTGCTTGACCAGCAGGTCGAACGGATAATCCTGATGCGCGAAAGACTCGATGGAGTTTTGTCGCACCTGCGCGAGCAACTCCTCGAAGGACATCTCTGCCGAAAGTCTCGCGCGCATGACGATGGGATTGACGAAGTAGCCGACGGTGCGTGAAAGCTCTGCGAAACCACGTCCAGCAGTCGGCGTGCCCGTGAGCAGGTCGGTCTGTCCTGTATGGCGATAGAGCAAGGTCTCGAAAGCCGCCAGCAGGAGCATGTAGAGGGTTGCGTCGTGCGACCGCGCGAGCGATTTCAATCTGCTTGTCAGTGCGGCATCGAGTCGCAACGGCAAGGACGCGCCGCGATGGCTCTGCACGGTCGGGCGCGGATAGTCGGTCGGCAAATCCAGCACCGGCAACTCGCCCGCAAGTTGCTCGTGCCAATACCTTCGCTGTCCTTCAGCCTCCGCGCCTGCGAGCCATTCGCGTTGCCAATTTACATAGTCGGCATACTGCAAGGTCTGCGCGTCGAGAGCGGCACGTCTGCCGTTGACTTCCGCATCGTAGAGTTCTCCCAACTCGTGCATCAGGATAGATAACGACCAGAAATCGACGATGATGTGATGAGCCACCAACAACAGCACGTGCTCGGCCGTCGCACGCTTGAACAGAAAGACCCTCAGCAACGGTTCATCTGCCAGATTGAAACAATGGCGCGTCTCAAGGTTCATGCGCTCGCGCAGTTGTGGCTCGTCTAAGCCGCAGGCGTCTTCCATCTGGAAGAAGCTTGCTGCCTGCTCGCTGACGCGTTGCGCAGGCTCGCCGTCAACCAGCGCGAAGGCCGTGCGCAATGCTGGATGGCGATGCACGAGAGTTTCAAAGGCGCGCCGGAACGCTTCCGCCTCAAGCTCTCCGCGAATCCGCGCGGCGAAACTGATGTTGTAGGCCGCGCTCTCCGGCGCGACGTGATGCATGAACCAGAGCGACTTCTGATTGTGCGAGAGAGGATGCCAGACGCCTTCCGCGTCCTCCGTTTTTCGCGGTCGAGGCGTCGTGGCAGGCGCGGCTTCCTGCCTCTGCGCGTCGCCCGGTAACTGTTGCGTCGCGCGTGCGGCAAGCTCTGCGAGGCTCGGACTTTGCAGAAAATCGGCCAACGGTAAAAGTACGCCCGCGCGCGTCTCGATGTCGTGCATCAACTCGATAGCGATTAAAGAATCCACGCCGTAACGCGTGAGCGGACAATTGACATCTATCTCTCCGGCCGCGAGTCCGAGTCTCGCTGCGAGTTTTTCTCGCAGCCAGTCTTCCAGAGACGCGGCGCTCGACGAAGCAAGCGGCGCGGATGGCTCAACGCTGGCCGTTTCGTCGCTCTGCGGGGCGCGCCACTCGGCAATCACCTCCCACTCGCCGCGCAGGAACATGTTTCTCGAATCACTGCGCCGGATTTTTCCGCTTGAAGTTTTCGGGATGCTGCCGGGCTTGAGCAGGAGGATGGCGGCGGGCTGTATCTCAAACTCGGCCGTGACGGCTTCGCGGATGGCTGCCAAGACGGGCTGCCACTCGGTCGTCTGCCGCGTCTCGACCTCCTGAGCGATTACGAGCCGTTCTTCTCCGCCTATCTCGACGGAGAAGGCCGCGCCCGCGTCTCTCCGCAGCGAGGGATGACTCTGCGCGACTGTCGCTTCGATGTCCTGCGGGTAATGATTGCGTCCGCGAATGATGATGAGGTCTTTGAGACGACCCGTCACAAAGAGTTCGCCGTCTTTGACGAAACCCAAATCTCCCGTGCGCAGAAACGGCCCCGCGTCCGTTTCGGGCAGGTAAGCATGAAACGTATGTTCCGTCTCCTCAGCCCTCTGCCAGTAGCCTGCCGCCACGCCCGGCCCTCTCACCCATACCTCGCCGACTTCGTCCGAGTCGCACTGAATCAGCGATTCGGGATGGACGATGCGGACTTCGGTTGACATCTCAACGCGTCCGCAGCCGACCAGCGCGCGCGTCTCTTCCGCGTCGCCCGTCGCCTCGACAATCCGGTTCTCGGCCAGCGCGCCCCCCTGCACCTGATAGATGACGGGCGCGCTTTCGGGATGACCGCCCGAAACTTTCAGAGTTGCTTCGGCCAACCCGTAAGCCGGATAGAAACTGTGCCAGCGAAAACCACAGGGCGCGAACGCTTCGGCAAAGCGTTCGAGCGTCTCTCTGCGCACCGGCTCTGCGCCGTTGTAGGCCACGCGCCAACTGCTCACATCGAGCGTCGCGCGCTGTTCGGGGCTGATGCGACGCACGCACAGGTCGTAGGCGAAATTAGGCCCGCCGCTATGCGTCACACGATAGCGCGAGATGTTCTCCAACCAACTGAGCGGTCTTTGCAGAAAGGCTGCGGGCGACATCAGGAGGCCGGGAAATCCGCCGTACAAAGGCTGGATGATTCCGTCGAGCAATCCCATGTCGTGGAAGTGCGGCAACCAACTGAGGGCGACGCTCTCCGGCGTGTGCGCGAATCCGTAATGGATGTAGGCAGAGTTGTGCAGCACGTTGGCGTGTGTGACCATCACGCCTTTCGGCGCAGACGTAGAACCCGATGTGTATTGCAGGTAAGCGAGTCCCTCTTCGTCGAGCGATTCTGGCTCGCGCCATTGCTCATGCTCATCGAGCGCGACGCGGTCTGTCGCCAGCCAACGCAGCCCGTCCAGACCGTCCTTCCGTGCGGGGCGCACAGACGCCCGCTCTAGGATGCGGCTCGTCGTGAGAGCGAGCGCGGCCTGTGCATCTGCGGCGATTGATTCGAGGCGTTGTCTGCGGTTGGCGTGAGGCGGATAGGCCGGGACGGCTATCACTCTGGCATAGAGGCAGCCCCAAAAGGCCGCGATGTAATCGAGACCGGGCGGGTAGAGCAGCAGAGCGCGCTCGCCTTCCGCTCGCATACTTTGCAAGACTGCGGCGATGGATTGTGCGCGCCTGTCTAACTCGCCATAGGTTATCGACTCTCCCTGCGTCTCGCCTTCAGACAGGAAACAGTAGGCGACGCGCTCTGATGCTGCGTGCCCGCGCAGGCGGAGCAGGCCGACGAGTGTGCGCGGTTTGATGCCGACGGCAGGGGAGTGGTTAATGCCGGTA
The DNA here is from genome assembly GCA_035942915.1 of Pyrinomonadaceae bacterium. GTDB lineage: Bacteria > Acidobacteriota > Blastocatellia > Pyrinomonadales > Pyrinomonadaceae > DASZCR01. The sequence goes on from DASZCR010000269.1 coordinate 32,692, forward strand.
GTCATGCACCGTTTCGATGAGGAAATTTCCGAAGGATAATCGGCCAAAAGGCCGCTGCAAACACCGTGCGGCCTGCGCTCTCACTTCAATCTGGTTGGGAAAACCAGACCTCACATCGTCCTTGTAAGTGCGATTGCGAGTGAACCAGATGAGGCCGAAATTTATAGCACAACTGTCAGTCTCGATGCACGACGGGATTGCCTAAATCAGACCTGATGATGGTATAAGGCTTGACATGCATCAATGTCCTTATTGCCACAGCACAGAGCGCCAAGTTAAATCAGGCTTCAACCGCACCGGCACGCAACGCCTTCAGTGTCAGCC
>DASZCR010000270.1:0-6694 GCA_035942915.1 Pyrinomonadaceae bacterium
CTGCTCAGCGTCACGCAACCGGGCGGCAGCGTCACGCGCTATGAATACGACCCGGCCGGCAACCTGATTTCGTCGGCCGACGCAAACGGGCGCAAGACACTGTTGGAATATGACCAACTGAACCGCCTCATCAAGAAGACCTTCCCCGACGCCACGACCGAACGCACTACCTACGACGGCGCGGGCAACATCACATCCATCACCGACAGGGCAGGCCGAACCACCACCTACGAGCGCGACCAGATGGATCGCCTTACACTGATACGTTACCCGGATGGAAAGACCGTCGCTTACACCCACACCGCCACCGGCCAGCGCGACACGGTCACGGACGAGCGCGGCGTCACCGATTTCGATTACGATGCCTTGGGCAATGTGACGCAGGTGCGCTATCCAGACGGCACGGCCATCAGTTACGCCTACGACCTCGCGGGCAATCGCACCGCCATCACAACGCCCGACGGCACGACCCATTACGGCTACGATAAAAACACGCGGCTCGCGACCGTGACCGACCCGCGCGGCCTCGTCACCTCCTACACCTACGACTCGGCCGGAAACGTCGCACACATTAACCACCCGAACGGCCTCGTCACCTCGAATAGCTACGACCGGACGAACCAACTGACAGCTATCACGACGACCAGACCCGACGGGCAGACGGTCTTCCACGAAACCTACACGAACGACGCAAGCGGCAAGCGCACGCGTGTCGCGCGCAGCGACGGCTCGGCCGTCGCCTATGCTTACGACGCGCAGTCGCGTCTGACGAGTGAAACCTATGTGGACGCCTCCGGCAGCATCACACGGCAAACTCGTTACACCTACGACGCGGTCGGCAATCGCTTGACCATCACCGACGGCGTGGCGAACGTCACGCACGCCTATACCTACAACGCCAACGACCAGCTTCTCTCCGACGGGACATCCACCTTCGCCTACGATGCCAACGGCAACACCATCTCGAAGAGCATCTCCGGCTCGGCGACTCAGTTCGCCTACGATACGCTGAACCGTCTGACGCAGGTGACGCAGCCCGACGGCACAACCGTCTCTTACGCTTACGATGCTGACGGCAATCGTGTGCGCGCCACCGATGCGAGCGGCGCGGTCACGAATTACGTCGTCGACCCGACAACCGAAGCGCCGCGCGTGCTCGTCGAAACGGACGGCGAAGGGCGTGTGGTCGCCACTTACACTTACGGCCTTGGGCTTATCAGCCAGCGTCGTCAAGGGTTCGATTCCTTCTACCTTCAGGACGCGCTCGGCTCGACGCGCGCCCTCACCGATGCCAGCGGCAACGTTACCGACAGCTACACTTACGACGCCTTCGGCCAACTCACGTCGAGCACTGGTTCGACAGCCAACTCGTTCCTCTACGCGGGCGAGCAGCACGACGCGTCCACCGACCTCTATTACCTGCGTGCGCGCTACTACAACCCGTCGGCCGGTCGCTTCATGTCGTCGGATCGCTATCAGGGAAGATTGAGCGCGCCGACGACGCAGCACAAGTATGCCTACGCCGAGAACGACCCTGTTAACTCGACCGACCCGACCGGGCGTTTCACCAGAGAGGAGGGTATCGCCATGCACCAGATTATCGGGAGGTACTACCTTGGGATGTGGGGCGACTACTGGGTCAGCCAGAAGGTTCTCAAAGCCAGCAAGGCAAAGCGATTGAAGGGATTGGTTTATGGGCCGAATGGGAAAGGGGCTTACGACCGTTATGTGAGGACGGGTAACCCCGGCAAGGGCGACCGAGGTGCAGGGCGGCCCGACCTTCGCAATTACGAAACCGGCGACGTTTACGAAATCAAACCCTTCAACCCGGACGGCATCCGTCGTGCGCTGGAAGAAGTGACGGATTATGTCCAGGCCCTGAACCTTCTGGAGAAGGGCGCGCCGGAGGACGGGCCGTGGATTTACGGCAGCTCATCCTTCTTCCCGGCCGTCACGGTTTTCCCGTTCGACTCCGGACGCATGATGGGAGTCTTTGCCCCTCCCCTCAGCATTCAAGGATGCATCTTCTACTTTGAAATCCCACAATCCGAGACAAACGCGCTCGACGCGCTCACGGACGCTGCAAACATCTCGATTCGGCCCGGCATGCAGGCCTTGCGCTCGACGCAATCTAAAGCCAAGCCCGGCGTGTTGACAGCCAAAACCGTCGGGAAAACAGGGCTCAGGCTGGTCGTCAATAACGCCCATGCACAGGCGAAAGCCATAGACGCTCGTGCCAAGTTAGCTCCTGTCTTAAAGGCAGCTTGAACATGCTCGACGGCACGGGTCGGAGCGCGCAGGCCACGGCCGTAGAGGCCGGGTCACGTTAAAGGCAAACGGCGGACTAAGGTGGTGAGGCCACGTCGTCTCACCACCTTAGCCTGTTCGAGGCATGTCAAAGTCGCGGTTCGTCCTATGCAGTAAAAGGTCTAACGCATCCTCTCAAGCTTCTCCGAGGCTGCTCGCATTTCGTCGATGTTTCTCAAGTCCCATGCGGAGAGAGTGTTTTGCGCCTGAGCTTTCAGCATCAACTCCAACGCCCGATGATAATTTTCCTTTGCCGCCGCGAGATGTGTCTGGCGCGTCTGCCCGGCGGTGATTTTGACGAGGTCAGCGTGAAGCGAGCCGGTGGTTGCACGTGTCGTTGCCAGATTGCGTAAAGCTCGCATGTCCGCAGCATCTTCCCCGACCTTCTTTTCAAACAGCGCAACACTTTTTTGATATGCCGCGAGCGCGTCCGGATAATCACGCCGTTGCCAGCGCGCGTCGCCGAGTTTCGTATAAAGCGCGGCCGCGTCGGCGTCGTAGCCGCGATTGAGCGGGTCTTTGTCCATCAACTCAAGATAAATCGCCGCCGCTTTTTCCAGATAAGCGATGGCCTCGTCCGGCCTTCCCAACAGTGAAGCGGCCGTTCCGAGCCGCACGTAAGTTCGCGCCAGATTGTGCCGCGCCTGAGCGTTGGCGCGGTCAGTCGCCGCTGTCTCTTCAGCGATTTTTCGCGCCTTGTCGCCCAACTCGAACATCCGCGCGTTATCAATCTCCTCGTAGATAACGGCCGCCGTCTGGTAAGTCCTCCAAAGCTCTTGTTTGAAATTCGCGTCGTGCGGGTGACGTGCGGCGAGCGATTCGGCGAGGCTGACGGCTTCGTTCATTTTCGCCTCGGCTTCCGGCTGGCGGCTTTCCCACGAAAGCACGAATCCGAGATACGCCAGACAGTTGGCGAGCGTCCGCTGGACTTCCGCGTCGTCCGCGCCTTCGCGGTGCAACGCCTTGAGTTCGCTCTCCGTTTGCTCAAGCAGCGGAATGGCCTCGCCGAATCGATTGATGCCGCCGTAGCTGATTGCGGCTTCGACACGCGTTTCAAGTAGCGCCGTCCGCAGCGCGAGCGAACCGGGATTTTCCGCGACCAAGTTTTCGTAAATCTGCATGGCTTCTCTTTCGTCGCGGATTCCGCCTTCGGTATCGTTCTGGGCCATCCGCCTGACGCCGAGCAGCAGCAAGTTATCCGCTAACAATCGCCTGTTTTCCGCATCCCCCGGATTTGTTCCCAACAGCCGACGCCGAATCGCCTGTGCTTTTTCGAGGCTCACAATCGCGCCACGAAAATCGCTCAAACTCGGTTTACGCGAATCGCCTTGCAGTACGCCGACCTGCTCGTAGGCCGCCGCGAGTTCCGCCTGCAAAACGAAATCGTCGGCCGACTCGCCCGCGAGCGAGTCGAGGTATTTCAGTGATTGCGCGACGAGCGCCTGACGCGCCACGGTCGAGCCTTCTAGGCGCTCGATCTTAGGAGCGATGTCGGTCAGCAACGCGTTGGAAAGTCGGCGCACGTCGTCGAAGCGCCGCTCTGCGCGGTCGCGCTCGCGGCGCGCGACGCCAGCCTGCCACAGCGCGAGGGCGAGGCCGGCGACGAGCGCGACGACGACGAGCGCGGCGGCCGTGACTGCCGCGCGGTTGCGCCTCACGAATTTCGCCGCGCGGTAGCCTAAAGAGTCTTGGTGGGCGAGGACGGGGCGGCCTTCGAGGTGTCGGCGAATGTCTTCGGAGAACTGCGCGGCCGAGGTGTAGCGCCGCTCAGGCTCCTTGCGCATTGCCGTCAGCACGATGGCGTCGAGGTCACCCTTCAGACGACGGCGCAACTCTCTGGGCTTCTCTCCGCGCGCGAGGCTCACGGTTTCGGCGGTGATGCGGCTCGTCGTCGCGCCGTCCTCGCCCGCTTGTTCCTGCGGGCGCGTGACGACAACGCTCGGCTTCTCAGGCTCGGTCTCGCAAATGACCTTTTCGATTTCGGCCGGGAGCAGGGTCTTGAATCTGTAAGGCTGATGTCCCGTGAGCAGCTTGTAGAGCAGCACGCCGAGTGAATAGATGTCGCTCGCGGTCGTGATGCTCGCGCCGCGCACCTGTTCGGGGCTGGCGTACTCGGGCGTCATCATGCAGGCGGCGGTCGCCGTCTCCGCCCCCGCACGCGCGTCGCGGCCGAGCAGTTTGGCGATACCGAAGTCTAGGAGCTTCGGCGCGCCGTCGGCGGTGACGAGGATGTTCGATGGCTTGAGGTCGCGGTGGACGACGAGGTTGCGGTGCGCGTAGTCCACGGCCGCGCAGATGTCGCGGAAGAGCCGCAGCCGCGCACTGATTGAGAGCCGCTCGCGGTCGCAGTACTCATCGACGGGGACGCCCTCGATGTAGTCCATCACAAGGTAGGGCGTGCCGTCTTCGGTCGCGCCGCCGTCTATGAGCCGCGCGACGTTGGGGTGGTCGAGGTCTGCGAGGATTTGCCGTTCGTCGAGGAAGCGGTGAAGGAGGAGACGGTCGCCGAGACCGCCGCGAATCAGCTTGACGGCGACCTGCTTCTGGTACTCGTCGTCGGCGCGTCGGGCGAGGAAGACCGCGCCCATGCCGCCGCGTCCAAGCTCGCGCTCAATGCGGTACTGGCCGACGTGCCGCCCTGTAAACGATGGCCCGCACGCGCCCGTCGCATCTGAGAACAGGCCGGGCGCGAAAGCCACGGCCGGAGCTTCGATGAAATTGCCCGCCCGCTCGTGCCACGCCAACAGCGACTCGACTTCTTCGCGGAGTCGCGGGTCGCCGCCGCACACGGCGTCTAAGTGTGCCGGTCGCGCTTCCGGCTCCCGCTCAAGCGAGGAGAGGAATATCTCTTCGACCTTGACCCAGGACACGCTCACGGCACTTCCCTCCACCGATTTCGCGCTACAGCGACGCCCTAGCCACCACCCGGTCGCGCTCGACCGTCGCGGTGTACGCGCCGAGGACTTCGGCCGCCTCGCCGAAGCTCAGGCCGCCGAAGAAGCGCAACTCGATGACGCGGCCTTTGCGCTCGTCGGTCTCTGCCAAACGCTTGAGCACCGCATCATGACATCGAGAGAATTCGCGACTTCCACCCCGGGCCGCCTCAGCGAGTCGCGGATTTTACCCTCGTCGCAAACTTTTAGGAAAAGTTTTTTCTCGCGCGCGATACGGGATTGCACTCCGCCGCTGCGCGTCTTGTAGTTGAACGCGCGACACGCGCCTTCCCAACTCCGCCTAGGCCCTCTTCTGCATTAGCGACGTTTTCGTGGCAACACAGTTCTTAATCAACAATATAATCGCGCAAGACCACAGAGCGATCCGCAGGAGGTGGCTAGCGCCACTAGTGCTTGCCGCTCTTTCCACACCGCGCAACGGACGCTCGAAGGCATTGAAGCTACACACATGATGAGGAAGGGGCACGTTAAGAAAGTAGGCGTAAGAGACGCGACGGCGCGCGCGAAGTTCGCCACGAGCATCTTCGGGGCGGCCGCTTAACGAGTTACTCCGCCGGGCCTCTTCCTACCTCAAAGCAATTCCTGCTATACAATCAGCATTGGTGTAATGGCTACACAACTCGCAGGTTTGTGAACACTTGATTTACCAAAACAAGTCTTTTACCTATTCTATATGAAATAACTTTTTGTGAAACACTTCTTCCCTTTCCCTCGCTAAGCTAGACACATTGCCTGTAAATGGCTCCCCAGATTGAGCGTTTGTGTAATGCTCTGCTCAGCCCTGCTAGAGATTTGTCAGGGAGTGAAACGGGGTGAAACGTATCTGCGCTGCTTTGCGCTTACCGGACGCTTTGAGTCAGTTGGATTCCGAGTCGGGTGACGCTTGCTCACACTCAGCCTTCCGGTGTGGAGAGTTTCTCGTGACGGCAGCGTGCGACGCCCTTATCGTAGCCTTGCGGATACCACATGCCAGTCCCGTAGCAGTCCGGGCAAAGTGAAGCGTCTATCTTCTTGGTGGTGGTGGTAGAGGAGTACTCGGCGGCCTCTGCGTCAATCTGCTGTTTCTCCTTCTTCCAGAGGCGTCGGCGCAGGTGCTCCGCGAGGAACGCCGGGACGCTGGAGACAGTTGTGCGCCCGGCTGCTATTTTAAGCTCGGTTACGAGAACCTCCGCTAGTTCAGTCCACTTCCCGGCTTCTGCAGGTAAGAGTTCTCTGCCCGTAACTTCTTTGGTGGCTTTTTTAATCGCTGACATAAAGCCCGCGAGCGTTTCATCATCATCATTTTCAGTATTAGTCTTAAAAGAAGTCTTAGGATTCTCGGAAGTTGTTGATTCTAAAGATAGATTGGTTACGTGGGGTGACCCCAAATTTTGGTGGTGGGGTGACCCCGAATTTTGGAGTGACTCCCCCTTAGGTGGGGTGTCCCCCTGTAA
>DASZCR010000271.1:0-57957 GCA_035942915.1 Pyrinomonadaceae bacterium
AAAACATGAAGAAGAGCAAACTCGCAGCAATCGTCGCCGGTACCGCTTTGGCCGCTTTCACCGCCGCGTGCGGTGGTGATGCGAATACCAACAACACCAACGCGAACACCAACACGAACACGAACACGAACGCGAGCACCAACACGAACGCCAATGCGAACGCGAACGCGCACAGCGGCAACGCCAATCACTAAGGCGTTTTCTTTGATGTTCGGCCGGAAGTAAGTTGCGAGAACCGCCGCGAGCGATTCGCGGCGGTTCTTAGCAAACGCCGCCGCTGCGCGGAGGCGCGCAGGCGGCTCTGAACTTCCAACGAAGAAAGCTTCTCGCTGACAGTCTCACGGGCATGAGTACCTTCCTACAACAGCTTATCAACGGCATCACTCTGGGCGCGATTTACGCGCTCATCGCCCTCGGCTACACGATGGTCTACGGCGTGCTGAAGCTCATCAACTTCGCGCACGGCGATGTCTACATGGTCGGGGCTTTCATGGGCTACTACCTCGCCAACGGTCTCGGCGTGCGCGGCGCGGAAAAGCTCGGCATGGGAGCCGACAGCATCGTCGCGCGCGGACTGCTCGGCGGCGGGTCGATGGAACCGTCGCTGATTACGGCGCTCGTCGTGATGCTGCTGGCGATGGTCATCTGCGCCGCGCTGGGTGCGCTCATCGAGCGGCTCGCCTATCGTCCCGTGCGCAAGTATTCGCGCCTCACGGCGCTGATTACGGCCATCGGCGTCTCGCTCCTGTTGGAGAACGGCGGGCAGGTCGTCTTCGGCGCAGACCCGAAGTTTTTCCCGACGCTCTTTAAGGCCAGCAACGTCCGCTTGACCGAAGGCGTGACGATTAACAGCGCCGACATCATCGTGCTCGTCATCGCGCTGGCGCTGATGGTCTTGTTGCAGTTCATCGTCTACTACACGAAGACGGGGAAGGCCATGCGCGCCGTCTCCTTCAATCTACAGTCGGCGAAGTTGATGGGCATCAACACAGACCACATCATCTCTTTCACCTTCGCGCTCGGCTCGGCGCTGGCCGCCGCCGCAGGCGTCCTTGTCGCCATCCGCATCCCGCGCATCGACCCGCTGATGGGCATCCTCGTCGGCTTAAAAGCCTTCGTCGCGGCCGTGCTCGGCGGCATCGGCAACATTCCGGGCGCTGTGTTGGGAGGGCTGCTGATAGGAGTGACGGAGACGATGGTGGTCGGCTATCTCTCGCCCACTTACCGCGACGCCGTCGCCTTCGCAATTCTGATTCTGATTCTCCTGTTCCGCCCGTCGGGTCTGCTCGGCTCGGTCGCGCAGGAAAAAGTTTAAGGAAAGGATGAGGGATGAGCGACGCGGGATGAATAAGAAAAGACGGGTCTTCGTTCTGTTCATCCCGCGTCGCTCATCCCTCATCCCTTGAACACTTATGTCTCGCTCCGCGCGCAATCTACTCTTCGGTGTCGTGGTTATCGGCGCGCTGTTTGCGCTCGATTACGTCTTCAAGGCGGGACTCGTGCCGCCTTACTACAGCCGCATCATCATGCTGGCGGGCATCAACATCACGCTCGCCGTCTCACTCAATCTGATTAACGGCTTCACGGGGCAGTTCTCCATCGGCCACGCGGGCTTCATGGCGGTCGGCGCATACTCTTCGGCCTACTTCTCCGTCAATTACGGCGCGGCGCTGGCTGCGACGCTCGGCGGAGGGACGTTCGGCTGGTTCGTGCCTCTGCTCGTGGCGACGCTGCTCGGCGCGGCCGTCGCAGCCTTCGCCGGGCTGCTCGTCGGCGTGCCGTCTCTGCGCCTGAAGGGCGACTACCTCGCCATCGTGACGCTCGGTTTCGGTCAGATTATCGTCGTCCTCATCAATAACATCGAGACTGTCGGCGGCGCACGCGGCTACTCAGGGATTCCCATCGTCAAAAGTTTCTTCTGGATTTTCCTCGTCGCCGTGTTGACGATTGTCGTCGTTCACAACATCGTCCGCTCGGCCTTCGGACGCGCGCTCGTCTCCATCCGCGAAGACGAGTTGGCGGCCGAAGCGATGGGCGTCAACACGACGCGCTACAAGGTGATGGCCTTCGTCATCTCTTCGGCGCTGGCCGGGGCGGGCGGAGTCTTGCTGGCGCACTTCGACGGGTATCTCAATCCGAAGTCGTTCGAGTTCATACGCTCGTTCGAGATTCTCATCATGATTATCCTCGGCGGCCTCGGCTCAATCGTCGGCTCTGTGCTTGGCGCGATAGTGCTGACGGTCTTGCCGGAAGCCCTGCGCGGCTTTGCCGAGTACAGAATGGTCATCTACTCGCTGATGCTCATCATCCTGATGCTGACGCGGCCGCAGGGACTCTTGGGGAGCACGGCCGCCTTCAAGGGCTGGCGCGCGCGTCTGCGACCGAAGACGAGGACGCAGACAGAGGAGATTACGGCCGAAGACACGCGCACGCACGAGGCCGTCGATAAGGCCACGACGGGGCAGCGCCAGCGCGAAACATCACTGGGCGAGGGGGACAAAACGCGATGACGCCGGACACGAGCACGCCGCACGCGCAGGCGACCGCAGCGGGCGCGGGCGCCGCCGCGCCAATGACGCCCATCCTGCGCACCACGAAATGCACCATCCGCTTCGGCGGCCTCGTCGCCGTCAACGAACTCGACATGGCCGTCCGCCCCGGCGAAATCTACGGCCTCATCGGGCCGAACGGCGCGGGCAAAACCACCATCTTCAACCTGCTCACAGGCGTCTATACTCCGACCTCCGGCGAGATACATTTTCAGGGAGAGCGCATCGACGGCCGCCGTCCCTACGAAATCGCCGCGCGCGGCGTCTCGCGCACGTTTCAGAATATACGTCTGTTTCCGAGCATGAGCGTGTTGGAGAACGTCATGACGGCCTGCCACATACACACGCGGCAGAGCCTCGTCGATGCCATCCTGCGCACGCCGCGCTACGGTCAGGACGAGCGCGAGCACGAAGAGTTCTGTCTCGAACTGCTCGAAATCTTCGACCTCGCGCGCTTCCGCGATGAAGGCGGCACGAGTCTGCCTTACGGCAACCAGCGCCGCCTCGAAATCGTCCGCGCGCTCGCCACGCGCCCCAAACTGCTGCTCTTGGACGAACCGGCCGCCGGGATGAACCCTGCCGAGCAGGACGACCTCCTCAACCTGATTCACCAGATACGCGACCGCTTCGGTCTCACCATCCTTCTCGTCGAACACAACATGAAGGTCGTGATGGGCGTCTGCGAACGCATACAGGTGGTTGACTACGGCAAGTCCATCGCTCTGGGGCTGCCCGAAGAGATTAGGAACGACCCCAAGGTCATCGAAGCGTATCTGGGAGACTGAAGAAGTGATAAGTGATGGGTGAGAGGTGAGAGGATAAAACCTGTCTTCTCTTATCACCCATCACTTATCACCTATCACGGTTTTTATGCTGACACTGGAAAACATCTCTGTTAATTACGGTGCGATTAATGCGCTCAAGGGCGTCTCGATGCATGTCGAGCGCGGTGAGGTGATTACGCTCATCGGGGCAAACGGCGCGGGGAAGACGACGACGCTCAGAACCATTACGGGACTCTTAAGCCCGCGCGAGGGGCGCGTGCTCTACGAGGGCGAGGAGATTAGCGGCACGCCGACGCATAAGCTCGTCGCGCGCGGCATCGCCATGTCGCCCGAAGGGCGCGGCGTCTTCGCCAACCTGACCGTCAGAGAGAACTTGCAGATGGGCGCGTATCTGCAAAAGGACAAGCGCAAGCAGGCAGAGGACATGGAGCGCGCCTTCCGCATGTTCCCGCGTCTGAAGGAACGCGAGACGCAGAAGGCCGGAACGCTCTCCGGCGGCGAACAGCAGATGCTGGCGATGGGACGCGCGCTGATGTCGCGCCCGCGCCTCTTGCTTCTGGATGAACCCTCGCTCGGTCTTGCCCCGCTCGTCGTCCACACCATCTTCGAGGCCATCGAGGAGATTCGCAGCGAGGGCACGACCATCCTTCTCGTCGAGCAGAACGCACACGCCGCGCTCGGCCACTCCGACCGCGCCTACGTCCTTGAGACCGGCCGCATCGTCATGGAAGGCCCCTCGAAGGAACTCGCCGCCGACCCGCGCATCAAGGAAGCCTACCTCGGCGAATAACCGCCCCATCGGCAGACGACAAACTTGCTCAGCCGTTGTCGCTAACCGGCGAGCGAGGCGCGCGCGGCGGCGAGCGCCTCTGCGACGCGTTCCGGCGCAGTCCCTCCCGTCTGTCGCTTGGTCGCCAACGTCTGCTCAAGAGAGAGCGCATCGTAGACATCTTCCTCGACGAGAGGCGAAAACTCACGCAGCTCTTCGAGGTCTAGTTCCTGCAACTCCAAACCCTTCTCGATAGCCTTTAAGACCATCCGCCCGACCGTCTCGTGCGCCTCGCGGAAGGGCAGGCCGCGCCGCGCCAGATAGTCTGCCATCTCGGTCGCGTTCATGTAGCCGAGCGTCGCCGCATCGTACGCACGCACCTCGCGCACACGCAGGTTGCCGAGCACTGTGGCCGTCACTTCCAGAGACGCGCGCACCGTGTCGGCCGCGTCGAAGACCGCTTCCTTGTCCTCCTGCAAGTCCTTGTTGTAGGTGAGGGGCAGCCCCTTGACGAGCGCCAGCAACGCCGTCAGGTGACCGAAGACGCGCCCCGCCTTGCCGCGCACCAACTCCAACGCGTCCGGGTTCTTCTTCTGCGGCATGATGCTCGACCCGGTCGCCACCGCATCGCCCAACTCGATGAAGCCGAACTCGTTCGTCGCATACAGGATGATGTCTTCGGCGAGACGCGACAGGTGCGCCATGATGAGACTCGCCGCCGCCACGAACTCAACGCAGAAGTCGCGGTCGCTGACGGCGTCCAGACTGTTGCGCGTCACGCCGTCGAAGCCGAGCGCGTGCGCGACCGCCTCGCGGTCGATGGCGTAACTCGTCCCGGCGAGCGCGGCCGAACCGAGCGGCGAGACGTTCGTGCGACGGCGCACGTCTCCGAGCCGTTCGCGGTCGCGCGCGAACATCTCGACGTAGGCGAGACACCAATGCGCAAAGAGGATGGGCTGCGCGCGTTGAAGATGCGTGTAGCCGGGAAGGACTGCATCGGCGTGAGCCTCCGCCAACTCGACGAGGGCGGCCTGCGTCGCACGCACGCGCTCCGAGAGACCTTCAATCTCATCGCGCAGCCACAGGCGCAGCGCCGTCGCCACCTGGTCGTTGCGACTGCGCCCCGCGTGCAACTTGCGCCCCGCATCGCCGACCAACTCGACAAGCCGCGCCTCGACGAACGAATGTACGTCCTCTGCGCTCTCGTCTTCGAGATAGCTCGCGCCTCCGGCCTCTGCACGTTCGAGCAGCGTCCGCAAGGCGGCGTTGATGCGCGCGGCTTCCTCCTGCGTGAGCACGCCCGCCCTGCGTAAGCCCTCGCAGTGCGCGAGGCTCCCCCGCACGTCGGCCTCGAAGAGACGACGGTCGAAGCCGAACGAGCGATTGAAACGCGCGAAGCCCGCATCAGTCGCACCCCGAAATCTTCCGCCCCACAGATTTTTCGCTTCACTCATAAGCCGGTTTTTATCACCTTCCGCGCCGACGCTCGACGAAAACTTTGCTTTGATGCATCTTGCGTGCTATTTTATGCATCTATGCACAAGTTATGCAAATTTCGCGCATAACAGGAAGAGCGATGGACAAGGAAAGGCGACAGCAGAAAATCCTCAGCCTGATTCGCGCGCGGCGCATCGGGACGCAGCAGGAGTTGGCGGCGCAGTTGGAGCGCGCGGGTGTGGTGGCGACGCAGTCGAGCATCTCGCGCGACCTCGAAGAGCTGGGCGTCGTCAAGCAGCAGGGGCGCTACACTTTGCCGCGCGCGGCTGACGGAGCAGCGGCGCGCGGCTTGTTGGAACTCGAAGCGGCGGGCGATTGTCTCGTCGTGGCGAGGTGCGAGCCGGGGTTGGCGTCGGCGGTGGCGGTCGAGATTGACCGCGCCGCCATCGCAGAGATTGTCGGGACGATTGCTGGCGAGGACACCATCTTTATCGCTGTCCGCGAGCGACGCGAGCAGCGCGCGGCGATGAAGAGAATCTGGGAACTGTTCGGTTAATTTTGAAAGGCTGAATTGTGACGAAGGCTATCAAGAAGATTGTGCTGGCGTATTCGGGCGGGCTTGATACTTCGGTGATGCTCCACTGGCTGCGCGCGCGTTACGGCTGCGAGGTCGTCTGCTACTGCGCCGACGTAGGTCAGGGCGAGGAACTCGACGGCCTCGCCGAGAAGGCGCGCGAGACGGGCGCGTCGAAACTCTACGTCGAAGACCTGCGGCAGGAGTTCGTGCAGGAGTTTGTCTGGCCTGCCGTGAAGGCCAACGCCGTCTACGAGGGCGTCTATCTGTTAGGGACGAGCCTTGCGCGACCCGTCATTGCGAAGCGCCAGATAGAGATTGCGCGCATGGAGGGAGCCGACGCCGTCGCGCACGGGGCGACCGGCAAGGGCAACGACCAGGTGCGCTTCGAGTTGACCTATTACGCGCTCGAACCCGACATCAAGGTGGTCGCGCCGTGGCGCGAGTGGGAGTTCAAGGGGCGGACAGACCTCATCGCCTACGCGCGCACACACAAGATTCCCGTCACGGCGACGGCCGAGAAGCCCTACTCGACCGACCGCAACCTGATGCACGTCTCATACGAAGGCGGCATCCTCGAAGACCCGTGGGCTGAGCCGCCGCCGGACATCTTCCAACTGACGAAAGCGCCGGAGGAGGCGCGTGCGGAAGCCGAGTACGTCGAGATACAGTTTGAGCGCGGCGCGCCGGTCGGCGTCAACGGCGAGCATCTCGGCGCGGTCGCGCTGCTCGAACGTCTGAACCTGCTTGCGGGCGAGCACGGCATCGGGCGTGTCGATTTGGTCGAGAACCGCTTCGTCGGGATGAAGTCGCGCGGCGTTTACGAGACGCCGGGTGTGACGGTCTTGCAGGCGGCGCATCGCGCGCTCGAATCCATCACGCTCGACCGCGAGGTCTTGCGGATGCGCGACGCGCTCAGTCTGAAGTTCGCCGAGAGCGTCTACTACGGTTTCTGGTTTGCGCCGGAGTCGGAGTTGATGCGGCGGATGATTGAGGAGACGCAGACGCGCGTGACCGGCGACGTGCGCCTGAAACTCTATCGTGGCAACGTGACGGTCGTCGGGCGACGCTCGCCGCACACGCTCTACAGCGAACGGCTCGCCACCTTCGAGGCCGACAACGTCTACAACCAGCGCGACGCCGAAGGCTTCATCAAGCTCAACGCGCTCAGGCTCAGACAGAAGATAAGTGATAGGTGATGGGTGATGGGTGATAGGAAAAGAGTGATGGGTGATGGGTGATGGGTGATAGGAGAAAGGCTGTTTCTTATCACCTATCACCTATCACCCATCACTTCCTTCCTATCACTTATCACTGATTTAGGGAGGCGGCGATGGTAACGAGGGTTGAGGTTGACAAGGTCGGGTCGGCGGCGTCGGGGCTTGGATTGGAGAGGTCTCTGACGGTGACGCGCGAGGCGCGGAAGGTGCGCGCGGGCGACGTGCTGGTGGTGCGTGCGCTGACCGACAGCGCGACCTACAACCAGTTGGAGTTGCCTTCGGGGCGTCTGGCGAAGATTAATCCGGGCGATGTGCTCGTCGGCGTGCTCGGCAGTCGCCGCGCGCTCAAAGGTTTCGTCGGAGACGTGCCGGAGGCGGTCGCCGAGGGCGACGAATTGCACCTCCTGAACATGGGCGGCGTCGTCGGCCGTTGCACGGGTCATCATTCGAGTCTGAGCGATGCCATCCGCGTGCGCGTCCTCGGACTTGCGTGCGATGCGCGGGGCGAGCGCGTGCACAACATCTCGGACGGCGCGTTGCCGCTGCGCGAGAGGCTGGGCGCGAGCGCGCCGCTCGTCGTCGTCGCGGGAGCGTGCATGAACAGCGGCAAGACGTTTGCGGCGACGGAGATAGTCAGGCAGGCGACGCGGCACGGTTTGCGCGTGGCGGCCGGAAAACTGTCGGGCGTCGCCTGCCTGCGCGACACCTTGAACATGGCCGACCATGGCGCGGTGGCGACCGCGAGCTTTCTCGATTGCGGTCTGCCTTCGACGGTCGGCGTCGGCGACCTTGCGCCCGTCGCGAAGGCCGTCGTCGCGCGTCTCAACGAGTGCGCGCCCGACCTCGTCGTTATCGAACTGGGGGACGGCATCCTCGGCGGCTACTCTGTGGATTCCGTGTTTGACGATGCGGAGTTGCGCGCGGCGACGAGCGCGATTGTCTTCTGCGCGTCGGATTACGTCGGCGCGTGGGGAGGCATCGAGTTGTTTCGTCGCAGAGGCTTGCGCGTGGACGTGGTGGCCGGGTCTGTCACCGACTCGCAGATGGGCGAGGACTACATCGAACGCGAGTTCGACGTTCCGGCCGGAAATGCCAAACGCAACGGTGCGCGGCTCTTCGAGTTGATTCGCCCGAAGATTGTCGGCAGCAAACTCGAAGTCGCCGCATAGAACGTTGAAGCAGGGTTTTGAAATGGGTATGAAAATCAGGGTCGGCATCTATGGCGGGTCGGGTTACGGGGGCGCGGAGCTTTTGCGCATCCTGCTCGCACACCCGCACGCGGAGGTCGCGCTCGTCACGGCCAACGAGCACGCGGGCAAGAGCGTCGGCGAGGTTCATCGCAATCTGTACGGGTTGACCGACCTGCGCTTCGTCTCTGCGCCCGCCGAGCCGGAGAGCCTGCGCGAACTCGACTGCCTCTTCCTCGCGCTGCCGCACGGGCAGGCGCTTGAGATTGCGCCGCGCCTGCCGGAGCACGTCCGCGTGATAGACCTGTCGGGCGATTTTCGTCTCGGCGACCCTGCGGAGTTTGCCGCGCATTACGGGCGCGAGCACACGGCCGTCGAGTTGCAGAAGAACTTCGTCTACGGGTTGACGGAGATTAACCGCGAGCGCATCGCGCGTGCGCGCCTCGTCAGCAATCCCGGTTGCTTCGCTACGGCGACGCTGCTCGGTCTCGCTCCGCTGGTGGCGCGCGGCGCGCTCACGGGTCGCGTCGTCGTCGATGCCAAGACCGGCTCTTCCGGTTCAGGCGCCAAGCCTGCGTCCAACACGCATCACCCGCAGCGCGCCAACTCCTTCTACGCCTACAAGCCTTTCACGCACCAGCACGTGCCGGAGATTGAACAAGCCCTGCGCGGCGTCGGCGACTGGACGAGCGAGTTCGTCTTCATGACCCATTCGCTTCCGGTCTCGCGCGGCATCTTCGCTTCGATTTATGTCGAGACGCGAGAGGAGACGAGCGAGGAGGCCGCACGCGAACTGTTCGCAGACTTCTACGGCGAGAGCTTCTTTGTGCGTCTCGTCAAAGGCTCGCCCGACATCAACTGGGTCAAGCTGACGAACTTTTGCGATATCGGATTCGCCGCGCGCAGGCATCAACTCGTCGTCTTCGCGGCGCTCGATAACCTTGTCAAAGGCGCGGCCGGTCAAGCCGTACAGAACATGAACCTGATGTTCGGTCTCGACGAGAAGACCGCTCTGACCTTCGTCGGCGGCAATCCATGAAGAGCGTGATTTCAATGATGACGAGTCAACTTGTGAAGCCATTCGAGGAGACGGCGCGGCGCGAAGACGCGTTTCAGCTGGCGACCTACAAGAAGTTTCCGTTCGCCGTCGAGCGGGGCGAGGGCGCGTGGGTTGAGACGAGCGAGGGCATCCGTTATCTGGACTTGTACGGCGGACATGCCGTCGCCGCCACCGGCCATTGTCATCCGCGCGTCGTCGCGGCGATTAAGGCGCAGGCCGAGCGTCTGCTGTTCTACTCGAACCTCGTCTATTCGGAGGTGCGTGCGCGTGCCTCCGCGCGACTCGTCGGCGTCGCGCCCGCACGGCTCACGAAAGCCTTCTTCTGCAACTCCGGCACGGAGGCCAACGAGAACGCGATGCGGATGGCGCGCTTGAAGACCGGACGCGAGCGCATCATCACCTTCGAACGGGGGTTTCACGGCCGCACGGCCGACTCCATCAGCGCGACGTTCCTCGGCAAGTATCGTGACCTCGGACGACCGAACGTGCCCGGCCATCTCTGCGCCGAGTTCGGCTCGATTGAGTCGGTCGCCGCGTTGGCCGATGAGACGGTCGCGGCCGTGTTGCTCGAACCCGTGCAGTCGATGGCTGGCGTACGGCTCGCCGCGCCGGAGTTCTATCGGGCTTTACGCAGGCTGTGCGACGAGCGCGGGATGGTGCTGATTTATGACGAGGTGCAGACAGGGATAGGGCGGACGGGCGAGTGGTTCTTTGCCGGGAGTGAGGCGGGCGGGCGCGTCGTGCCAGACATCGTCACGCTCGCAAAGGCTCTCGGAAGCGGCGTCCCTGTCGGCGCGTGTCTGACGACGGAGGACGTGGCCTCTCAAATTAAAGAGAACGACCTCGGCACGACCTTCGGCGGCGGGATGCTGGCGATGGCGGCCGTCGAGGCGACGCTCGACGCCATTGAGACGGACGCGATGCTTGAGAACGTGCGCGCCGTCGAGCGTCGCCTGAGAGAAAGGCTCGCGGGCGTCGGGCGTGTCGCGGGCGTGCGCGGCTTGGGCTTTCTGCTCGGCGTCGAGTTCGACGGAGAGATTGCCTCGAAGGTGCAACAGTCGCTGCTCGGAAGACGCATCATCACCGGCACGTCGAGCGATGCGCGCGTGCTCAGACTTTTGCCGCCGCTTTGCCTGAGCGGCAGGGAAGCAGACCTGTTCGTGGATGCTCTCAAAGCATCGCTTGAGATGTAAGGGCGCAGAAGCCGTCTTCTGTCCCGCACATGATGCCGATATGCCGAAGAACTTTCTGACGACCGGCGACTGGACGCGCGCCGAACTGGAAGGCTTGATTGAAGAGGCGCTGCGCCTGAAGCGCGGTGAGTCGCGCGACGCGCGCCCGCTCGCCGGTCGCTCGGTCGCGCTCGTCTTCTTCAACCCTTCCTTGCGGACGCGCGCCTCGATGCAGGTCGGCGTCTACGAGTTGGGCGGAAACGCCGTCGTGCTCGAACCGGGCGGGACGAGTTGGACGCTTGAACATCGCGCGGGCGTCGTGATGGACGGCGACAAGACTGAACACGTCGCCGAGTTCGTGCGCGTCGTCGGCCGTTACTGCGCCGCCATCGGCGTGCGTACCTTCGCGGCGCTCAAAGATTGGGAGGAGGAGCGGCGCGACCCAATCCTCAGAGCCTTCGCCGAACACGCCGAAGTGCCGCTCATCAATCTCGAATCCGCGATGCATCATCCCTGCCAGTCTCTCGCAGACATGTTGACCGTCCGCGAGAAACTCGGCGCGGGACGCAAACGCCTGCTGCTCACATGGGCGTGGCATCCGAAGCCTCTGCCGATGGCCGTCCCGAACAGCTTCGCGCTGGCTTCCGCACAGATGGGACACGAACTCGTCATCGCTCATCCCGAAGGCTACGAACTGGACGAAGAGTTGATGAGCGAAGTCAGAGGCGCGGCCGAAGCAAGCGGCGGGAGCGTCTCTTTGACGCATGACGTGGCGGAAGCCTTCGACGGCGCGCAGGCCGTCTATGCGAAGAGCTGGGGCAGTCGTCGCTTCTACGGCGACGCCGCGCGCGACATCTCGGAGCGCGCACGCTACCGCGCCGACTGGATTGTTGATGAAGCGAAGATGAGACGCACCGACAGCGCCCTCTTCATGCACTGTCTGCCCGTCAGGCGCAACTGCATCGTCACCGATGCGGTTATCGACTCGCACGCCTCCGTCGTGATAGACGAAGCGGAGAACCGCCTGCACGCGCAGAAGGCCGTCCTCACGAAACTGCTGGCCGATGCGGGAACGGAGGAGTTATGAGCCAGCCGCGACTCGACCTCTTGCGCGAGGCACTACCTTACATTCAGCGTTTCAAGGGTAAGACCTTCGTCGTCAAACTCTCCGGGAAGGTGACGGAGGACGACGAGAATCTGGTCAGTCTGGCTGAGGAGTTGGCGCTGCTGCATCAGGTCGGCATACGCGTCTGCGTCGTGCACGGCGGCGGCAAGCAGTTGACCGAGTTGGCCGCGCAACTCGGCGTCGAGCAGACCATCATCGACGGCCGTCGCGTCACCGACGATGCGACGCTTGAGATGGCGAAGATGATTTTCGCCGGGAAGATTAATACGGACATCCTCGCGGCGCTCAGGAATCGCGGCGTCGAAGCGGTCGGCCTCTCCGGCGTCGATGGCGGCATCGTGCGCGCCGAACGACGCCCGCCCAAAGAGGTTGTCAACCGCGAGACGGGCAAGAGCGAACAGATAGACTTCGGGCATGTCGGCGACATCGTCGAGGTCAACGACAGGCTCCTGCGCGTGCTTCTCGACCACGATTACCTGCCCGTTGTCTCATCGCTTGCGGCCGACGAAGCGGGGATGGTCTTCAACGTCAACGCCGATACCATCGCGGCCGAAATCGCCGTCCGCCTCGAAGCCGAGAAGTTGATAATGCTGAGCGACGTGGACGGCATCTACCTGCGGCCGGATGAGGTGGCGACGAAGCTGTCGCGCCTGACGGCGGACGAGGTGCTGGCGCTGGTGCGCGACGGCGTGGCGAGCGGCGGGATGATTCCGAAGCTCCAGAACATTGCGGGTCTGCTCAAGCGCGGCGTCCGCAGCGCACACATCATCAAAGGCTCGCTGCGCAACGCACTGCTCTCCGAAGTCTTCACGGACGAAGGCACGGGCACGATGATTGTCGCCTGAACCCGCTGCCAGATTTCTCAAACTTCTCTTTGCGCCTCCGCCATCTTTGCGCGAAACTTCTGCTTGATGAAAGAAGAAGTTTCGCGCAAAGACGTTAAGGCGCAAGGGAGGTTGAGCGAGTTCGCGCGTCGTTTGCGTCAGGAGTGGCGGCGGCGTGGTTGGCGCGAGTCGGGCGGGCGCGTGGTCTGCGCCGTCTCCGGCGGCGCAGATTCGACGGCGCTGCTGCTCGGCCTCGCAGAGTTGTTGCAGACGGGGCGGCTCGCTTTCGACGTAACGGTCGCGCACCTCGACCACGAGTTGCGCGGCGAGCGTGCGCGTGAGGATGCGGCGTGGGTGGAGGCTCTGGCGCGCGAGTTGGGCTTCGAGTCCGTCATCGGGCGCGCGTCGGTCGAAGCGTCTGCGCGGGAGCGTAAGGACAATCTCGAACAGGCTGCGCGGCGTACGCGTTACCGTTTCCTCTCTGAGACGGCGAGAGAGAGAGGGGCATGGGCAGTCGTCGTCGGTCACACGTCGGACGACCAGGCGGAGACCCTGTTGCTGCGCCTCGTGCGCGGAAGCGGCGCGCAAGGGCTGGCCGGGATGCGTGCCGAGCGTGTGCTTGACGAAGGGGAAGGGCCAGAGGCGCGACCGGATGATGATGAAGAGGAAGATGCTTCTCATCATCCTTCTCGGTCGCCGGTCTGGTTGTTGCGCCCGCTGCTCGGTTGGGCGCGTCGCGCCGAGACGCAAAAGTACTGCGCCGCGCGCGGGGTAGCGTGTCGTGTTGACGAGATGAACGAGGACGAGCGTTTTGCGCGCGTACGTGTCCGGCGCAGGTTGTTGCCGCTGCTTGAGACTTTCAATCCGCGCGTCGTCGAGGCGCTCGTGCGCGCGTCCGAAATTCTGGCCGACGACTCACAGGCGATAGACGAAGCAGCCGCGCATCTGCTCGAAGCGGCGCGCGCCGAGCCGGTTGCAAGCGAGAGCGTGGGCGCGCAGGCGTGGCCGCTAAGGGTCGAGGCATTGAGCGGGGCGAGTGCGGGGCTGCGGCGGCGCGCGTTGCGCCTGTGGATGGCGCGCGGTCGCGGCGATTTGCGGCGCGTCGAGATGGCGCACGTCGCGGCCGTCGAGCGTCTGTTGACGGGCGAGCGGGGCGGGCGCGTGGCGGAATTGCCGGGCGGCAGCCGCGTCGAACGCAGGCGCGGCCGTCTCGTCTTTCATGGGAAAAGAGTTGAAAAAGGCACACACGGCATTTAGAATCAAACCGGGTCGCCGCCCACAGAAGACCGCCGGCCAACTCTCCGGCCTGCGGTTTTGTCTTTCAGACGGCGCGTTTGTTTTTCCCCTTGAGGGCGTCAGGCGATGAATGAAGGTATCGTAGAGGTTTACGGCGTGCGCGAGATTGCCGGGCGCGTCGAGGCGCTGGCCGCCGAAATCTCCGAAGCCTACAGAGGGGAAGAATTGACCGTGCTCGGCGTGCCCGAAGACGGCTTCGTCTTTCTCGCAGACCTCTTGCGCGCCCTCTCTGTGCCGCTCCGCACAAGCTTCCTGCGCTACGACCACCGCGCCCTCGGCGGCGTCCAAGACCTCTCCTTCAGCACACAAATCGACCTCCGTGGACGCGACATCCTGCTCGTCGAAGGCGTGTTGGAGACCGGCGTGACACAGGAGTACATCATCAAGCAACTCGAAGCGCAGGGCGCAAAGCGCGTCCGTCTGTGCGTTCTGGTGGACAAGCCTGCGGGGCGGCGCACGGCCGTCAACGCAGACTGGCGCGCCTTCAGGACGGGCGAAGAGTATCTGTTCGGCTACGGGCTGGGATTGCAGGAGCGTTGGCGTGAACTGCCTTTTCTGGCAACGTTTGCGCAGGGGCGTGCAGGCTGACCGGGTGAGCGGATGCGGGCGCAACTTGGCCGCGCGCGTGGGCATCCAAAGAAGGCCGCAAACCAACGGCGCAGGTCGTGCGTAAAAGTATGGCAATCCGGCGCACGTGCGGCGGCCGTCAACGGGTGGGTTGGAAGCTTTGGAGCGACAAGTGATGCCGAAATGGGTTATTATCGGCGTCGGAGGCGAGAAAAATTTTGAGTTCTACGGCGAGACAATTAATTTTTTGGGTGCTCATTCTGGTCGGCGCGGTGATGCTCTATCAGTTCTTTGCCAACAAACAGGCCAAGAACGCGCAGGAGAAGAACATCACCGAACTGAAGACCATGATTAACGACGGCAAGATTGAGAAGCTGACCATTCAGCCGACGCTGGCCGTCGCCATCGAGAAGGGCACGAAGGCCGAAGTGCGGACGAAGGTCAGCAACGAGCATCAGCAGAACGACCTGATGAATACGGCCTCGGCGAAGGGCATCGCGGTCGAGGACGAGTCGGTAGCGAGCAGCAGTCTGGTCTGGTCGCTGCTGGTCTGGTGGGGGCCTGTGCTCCTGCTCGTCGGCTTCTGGATTTTCATGCTCCGGCAGATGCAGTCGGGCGGCAACAAGGCTCTCTCGTTCGGCAAGTCGCGCGCTAAGCTGCTCAACAACCAGCAGAAGCGCGTCACGTTCAAGGACGTGGCCGGTGTCGAGGAAGCCAAAGAGGAGTTGCAGGAGATTATCGAGTTTCTCAAGGAGCCGCAGAAGTTCCAGAAACTCGGCGGGCGCATTCCGAAAGGCGTCCTCATGATGGGGCCTCCGGGCACGGGTAAGACCCTGCTGGCGCGCGCCGTCGCGGGTGAAGCCAACGTCCCGTTCTTCTCCATCTCCGGGTCGGACTTCGTCGAGATGTTCGTCGGCGTCGGCGCTTCGCGCGTCCGCGACCTCTTCGAGCAGGGCAAGAAGAACGCGCCCTGCATCATCTTCATCGACGAGATTGACGCCGTCGGTCGTCATCGCGGCGCAGGTCTCGGCGGCGGACACGACGAGCGCGAACAGACCTTGAACCAATTGCTCGTCGAGATGGACGGCTTCGAGTCGAACGACGGCGTGATTCTGATGGCCTCGACGAACCGACCCGACGTGCTCGACCCGGCGCTGCTCAGGCCGGGACGTTTCGACCGTCGCGTCGTCGTCTCCCGCCCCGACGTGCGCGGGCGCGAAGGCATCCTCAAGGTACACACGCGCAAGATTCCTCTGGGCGACGACGTGGACATCTCCGTGATTGCGCGCGGCACGCCCGGCTTTACGGGCGCAGACCTCGCCAACCTCGTCAACGAAGCCGCCTTGAACGCGGCGCGCTACAACAAGAAGCTCGTGCTCATGCACGACTTCGAGTTGGCGAAGGACAAGGTGTTGATGGGCGCAGAGCGCAAGTCGATGGTGATTACCAACGAGGAGAAGCGCGTCACGGCCTATCACGAAGCAGGCCACACTCTCGTCGGCCTCAAGGTGCCGAACGCCGACCCCGTGCATAAGGTCACCATCATTCCGCGCGGCATGGCTTTGGGACTCACGCAGCAGTTGCCCGAAGGCGACCGTCACAACTACTCGAAGGAGTACTTGCTCGGCCAGATAGCCATCCTGATGGGCGGGCGCATCGCCGAAGACGTGTTTCTCGGCAGCATCACCACGGGCGCCTCCAACGACATCGAGCGGGCGACGGAACTGGCGCGCGCGATGGTCTGCGAGTACGGCATGTCGGATTTGGGGCCGCTCACCTTCGGCAAGAAGGAGGAGCAGATTTTCCTCGGTCGAGAGATTGCGCAGCACCGCGACTTCTCGGAAGATACGGCGATTAAGATTGACCAGGAGGTCAAGAAAATCGTCTCCGAGCAGTACGAGCGCGCCAAGAGCATCATCATCGAGAACCGCGAGACGATGGTCAGGCTCTCGGAAACCCTGCTCGAACGCGAGACGCTCGACGGCGTGCAGATACGTCGTATCGTCGCCGGTCTCCCGCTCGACGACGACAACTCCTCAGGCTCGAAGGACGACGAGAATCGTCCGCAATTGAAGGAGCCGACCGTCAATCCGCTGAAGCCAATTCTGCCGCCGATTACGGGCGGCAATCCTGCTACCGCATAAGCGGCAGACGGTCAAAGGTCAAAGACCAAAGGCAAAAGTTGAGAGGCTACGTCCTCCTGACTTTTGCCTTTTTACTTTTGCCTTCTTTAGATTACTTTTGACCTGTGCAACAACTCGTCTGGAAAACGGGGCGACGGACGCTCACGCTCGGCGCGCGCACGCTCGTCATGGGCGTCCTCAACGTGACGCCCGACAGCTTCAGCGACGGCGGCCGTTTCTTCGACGCGGCACGCGCCGTCGAGCGCGCCGAGCGAATGGTTGAAGAGGGCGCGGACTTGCTCGACGTAGGCGGAGAATCGACGCGGCCGGGCGGCGCAGCCGTCGAGGTTGAAGAAGAGCTGCGCCGCGTCGTGCCGGTCATCAAAGCCATCGCGCGGACGGTCTCCGTGCCCGTCTCAATCGACACGACGAAGGCGCGCGTCGCACGCGCCGCGCTCGACGCGGGGGCGGAGATTGTTAACGACATCTCGGCCTTACGGTTTGAGCCGCATCTGGCGGACGAGGCGGCACGCACGGGCGCGGGACTCGTCCTCATGCACTCGCGCGGGACGGCCGATGAGTTGCACACTCGGCCGCCGTCGGCCAACATCTGGAAAGAGATGGCCGAGAGCCTGCATGGCAGCATCTCGGAAGCGAGGCGGCGCGGTGTGGCGCGCGAGTGCATCGCGCTCGACCCCGGCATCGGCTTCGGCAAGACGCAGGAGCAGAACGTCGAAATAATCGCGCGCCTCACGCGCTTTGCAGATGCCTTGCCGGGCTATCCGGTTCTCATCGGCACATCGCGCAAATCTTTCATCGGCCGCCTGCTGGGCGGCGCTGCCGTCGATGAGCGTCTGCATGGCACGATGGCGACCATCACGGCCGCCGTCCTCGCAGGCGCGCACATCGTCCGCGTCCACGACGTGCGCCCCGCCGTCGAGACCGTCCGCGTCGCAGATGCGCTGAAAGCAGTGATAGGTGATAGGTGATGGGTGATAAGTGATGGGTGATAGGAAGAAAACAGGATTTCTCCTATCACCTATCACTTATCACCTATCACCATTCTCTTATCACCTGTGTTTTACTTGTCACTCGTGACTGCATTATCGTATCGTGCCACGTCTTGGAGTTGGGAAGATGCGTTGTGAGGTAGAGTCGAAATGATTTTCAGAGGCAGGTTTTGGCGGGGAGCGGCGTTGGCCGTGTTGCTGTTGTCGGCGACGGGGTTTACGGAGTGCTACAAGCCGGTGACGCGTAGCGGCATGCCGAGGCACATTCGCAGGGTGGCCGTGCCCGCCTTTCAGTTTCAGGACAACGCGCTGCGCTTCAAGGTCGAGTCGCGTTTCACGGAAGCTGTCAGCAACGAGATTATCCGGCGCGGCAAGGGGTTGCGCGTGCAGAGCGAGCGCGAGGGCGCGGACGCCGTCGTCGAAGGCTCAATCAAAAACTTCGGTTTCTACGGCGTGCTGCTGCAACCGAACGACCCGGCCACGCGTGCGCGCATCTTCGAGGTACAGATTACGGCCGCCATCACCGTGCGCGACCAGGTGGAAAACCGCGTCCTCTACGACAATCAGAACTATCAGTTTCGCGGCGAGTTCGAGTTCACGCGCGACCCGCGCAGCTTCTTCAACGAGGAAGACCCGGCCGTGCAGCGCATCGCGCGCAGCTTCGCCGAAAGCCTCGTCTCCACGCTCGTCAACGGTTTCGGAGTCAACGAAGAGAAGTGAGCACGCTGACGCGCGAAAGACTCAAGACGGAGTTGCGCGCCGAGCGCATCGCGCCGCTCTACCTGCTCTACGGTGCGGAGGACTACCTGCGCGACGAGGCCGCGCGCGACATTGCGGAGTCGGCGCTGGCCTCCGCTCCCTTGCGCGAGTTCAACGAGACGACCTTTAGCCTCGCCTCCGTCGATGTGCAACAGGCCATCGCCGCCGCCGAACAACTGCCGATGATGGCGTCGCGTCGCGTCGTCCGCGTGACGGACTTTGCGCGTCTGAAGGAGGGAGACGAGGCTGCTCTGGCGCGATATCTCGCGCGACCCGTCGAGTCTTCGACCGTTATCTTCGTGACGGACGAGTTGGACAAAAGGCGCAAGCTGAGCAAGACGCTCCTCGACGCGTGCGTGAGCATTGAGTTCGCGCCGTTGTCAGACGGGGAGTTGACGGCGTGGGCGAAAGGGCGTCTCAAGGAGTTACAAGCGCAGGCCGACGAGAGGACTTTGCGGCAGGTCGTCGCGCTCGTCGGTGCGAGCGTGCGAAAGCTGGCGACGGAGTTGGACAAACTGGCGACGGCGGCGCTGCCCGGCGGACACATCTCGATGGAGATGGTCGAGTCGCTCGTCGGACGCTCGCGCGAGCTTTCCAACTTCGAATTGACTGACCACCTCGTCGCCCGCAACCGCAAGCGTGCGCTTGAGACGCTGCGCCGACTGCTGGACGACGGCGCAGAACCCTTGATGCTCCTTGGCCTGCTGGCGAGCAATTATCACCGGCTCGCGCTCGCTAAAGACCTGATGGCTCGCGGCGCGCCGCGCGAGGAGGTCTTCCGCCTCGTCCCGATGCCGCATCACAAGCGCGAGGACTTCCTTGCCACCGCGCGCCGCGCCGAAGCCAACGAACTCGCGCGCCGCATCCGTCGCATCGCCGACGCAGACCTCGCCATCAAGACCTCGCAGGCCACCCCGCGCCTCCAACTTGAGCTGCTCGTCTGCGAGCTTTCGAGTTAAAACGAAAACAGTCGCTCCAATCGACAGTTCTAAAAAGGAGAGGCGGGCTGAAGTCTTCCTTCAACCCGCCTCGTGCTTTAAACTTGCGCTGTTCGGCTACTTGCCCGCCGTGTTGACGCTCACCGTCAGGCGCGACTTGTAGCGTGCGGCCGCGTTGCGATGGAGCACGCCCTTCTGGACGGCTTTGTCGATGAGGGAGACGGTCTGCGGCAACAACGTCTGAATCTGTTCGGCGTCGCCGCCGTCGAGTGCCGCGCGCAGTTTCTTGATTCCCGTGCGTAGACGCCCACGATTGTTGCGATTGACGACGCGGCGCTTTTCGTTCTGGCGCATGCGCTTTTCCGCTGATTTATGGTTCGGCATTTCCTCTTAAACTCCGTCGGATTGCTGCTTGTTGAAATACTAATTTTTGCGGCGCACCCACAGTCGGCCATCAGGCATCGGGCGCAAAGCGGAAAGTATAGGTTTCGAGGTGGGAAGTGTCAAGGCGAGGGGCGGATGAGGACGCTTTGCGCCCCTCTTCGTTGACACCCGCGAGTGACGTGTTGTAGCGTCATAAGTGACAATGTTTCGAGCGATTTGCCTAAGCCTCATGCGCCCGCCCAGAAGAGCGGCCACCCGCGACCGTCGTCACCCGCGACAAGGAGATTGCTGCGCCTTTTGAAGAAGATAGAACTGCCGCCAAGAGGAATCGAGACGCTCTTTGGCGTCCACGACCAAAACATCAAGTATCTCGAATCGCTGCTTGACGTGCGCGTGGACGCGCGCGGTCAGGACGTGTCCGTCGATGGCGACCCGAAGGATGTCGAGACGGTCGAGCGCATCCTCGAAGACTTCGCCGCGCTCTTTAGCGAGGGCAAGACCTTCACCGACCGCGAACTGCGCGAAGCCTTCGCCCAAATCTCCGAAGACCGCGCCTACTCGCTGCGCGACTACTTCACCAAAGCGCGCTTCAATCCGGCGGGCAAAAAACAGGTCGCGCCCAAGTCGGCCATGCAGCGCCGCTACATCGAAGCCATCCAGCAGAACGACATCGTCTTCGGCGTCGGCCCGGCCGGTACGGGGAAGACCTATCTCGCCGTCGCGATGGCCGTGCAGGCTTTGATGCAGAAGCAGGTGAGCCGCATCGTGCTGGCGCGCCCGGCCGTCGAGGCGGGCGAGCGTTTAGGCTTTCTGCCCGGCGACTTGCAGGAGAAGGTTGACCCTTACCTGCGGCCGCTCTACGACGCGCTCTTCGACCTCATCGACGCCGAGCGCGTGACGAAGTTTCTGGAGAAACGCATCATCGAGGTTGCCCCGTTGGCCTTCATGCGCGGCCGGACGCTGGCCGATGCCTTCATCATCCTTGACGAGGCGCAGAACACGACGAGCGAGCAGATGAAGATGGCGTTGACGCGCATCGGCTTCGGCTCGAAGGCCGTGATTACGGGCGACGTGACGCAGATTGATTTGCCGACGGGCAAGCGCAGCGGCCTCATCGAAGCAGAGCGCGTGCTGGCCGACACCGAAGGCATCGAGTTCGTCTATTTCACAGAGAAGGACGTGGTGCGCCACCGCCTCGTCCAGATGATTATCAAGGCTTACGAAAAGCACGCCACCAAGAGCGGGCAGATGTAAAAGACTGTCATGGGTGATGGGTGATGGGTGATAAGAGAAAAGCTGTTTCCCGTCAGCCTTCACCTCTCAGCCATCAACGTTGCGCGGTCGAGGTCGTCAATCGCCAGCGCAAGATGAAGATTGATAGCGAACGCTGGCAGGCGTTTGCGGCCGCGGCCTTGAGCGTTGTGCCGTCGCAAGGCGCGGGCGCAACCATCGCTTTCGTCTCAGACCGCGCCATGCGCGAGTTGAATCGTCGCTGGCGTGGCAAGCGCGGGACGACCGATGTGCTGTCGTTTCCGGCCGAGCAGGACGAGTTTGAGAAGGCGGAGGGGCTGAGTCTGGGCGATGTGGTGATTTCGGTCGAACAGGCGCGGCGACAGGCCGACGAGCACGGTCTGGAGTTTGATGAAGAGGTGGCACAACTGATTCTTCATGGCCTGCTGCACCTGTGCGGCTACGACCACGAACGAGACGATGGAGAGATGAACGCCCTCGAACTCCGCCTGCGCCGTCGGCTCGGAATATGAGTTGGTGATAAGAGATAAGTGATAGGTGATAGGTAATAGGTGATAAGACAAAGACAGGTTTTATCCTATCACCTATCACCTATCACCCATCACCTATCACTCATCACCTATCACTCCATTTGCTATGGAAATCGAGATAGCGATTACGTGCCTTCTGCTGCTGGCGCTGGCCTTCATCGCCACCGTCGATATGGCGTTCGGCCAGTTGAGCGATGTCGGGCTACGTCGCCTGATAGCCGACGCAGCCGAGCCTGCGCCGGGCGAACCGCAGCCGTTTCTCAACGAGATTCTCGACAACCGGCCGCGCTTCCGCTTCACGCTGCTGGCGGCCATCCAACTCCTGCTCGTCGCCGTCGCCGTCCTCGTCACCTCCATCACGCTGCAAGCCTTCCCCGACTCTTCGCCCTTCCTGCTCGCTTTCCTCATCGGCGTCGCCTCGACCATCATCTGCCGTCAGGTTGTGCCGCGCCTGCTCACGCGTCGCAATCCTGAGCGGACGCTGCTCAGGCTGCTCCCCGTCTACCGTCCCTTCTATCGCCTCCTCTCGTTCGTCACGCTGCCGTTTCATCGCACGCGACGCAGCGAGCAACCGGCCGAGACCGACGCCGATGACGACACGGACGAGACCGACGGCGACGACCTTCAGGCGCTCATCGACGTGGGCGAAGAGGAAGGCATCATCGAAGAGGAAGAGGGCGAACTGATTCAGTCAATCATCGAGTTTGGCGACACGCGCGTCAGCGAGGTGATGACGCCGCGCACGGACATCGTCGCCCTGCCGATTACGGCCAGCGTGCGCGAGGCGCGCGACATCATCATCGAGTCGAAGTATTCGCGCCTGCCCGTCTACCGCGACCAGATAGACAACATCGAGGGTCTCATCTACGTGCGCGACCTGCTCGTCTGCTGGCACGAGTGCCGCGAGGACGAGACCATCGAGCGGTTGCTGCGCCCGGCCTACTTCGTGCCGGAGACGAAGGAGGTTGACGAACTGCTAAAGGAGATGCAGAAGACGCACGCGCAACTGGCGATGGTAATAGACGAGTACGGCGGATTGGCCGGGCTGGTGACGGTCGAAGACATCCTCGAAGAGATAGTCGGCGAGATAGAGGACGAGGACATCGAGGGCGACGAGATTGTCGAGATTATCGAAGCGGGCGACGGCTACTACGACGTGCTCGGCTCGACTGAGGTCGGCAAAATCGAGAGGCTCTTTGATTTCGAGTTCGAGGACGACGACTTTACGACCATCGCCGGGCTTGTCATCAGCGAGTCGGGCTGCGTCCCGCGACCGGGCACGCAGTTGAAACTTCGCGGCCTCGACGTGGAGGTGCTCGAAGCGGATGAGCGGCGCATCGGGCGCGTGCGCCTGCGCCGCGCGGTCGATAACGGCGCGCAGGAGACGCCGTAGCAAGCGAGTCAGCGAACGCAGTCGGAGGGGAAACTGGCAAGTCTGTTGACCTGCGTGCTCCTCGTGCAAGGTCTCTAAAAAAGAGGCGACGTGGCGAGAGGTTCAGGTTTCACACGGCGAGCGTTGAGGCCGAAGATTAGCGAATCAAAGGGAGAATGATGGCGAAGAAGAAGAGCAGCAGGTTTTTGCAGGGGCGGCGCATCGACCCGCGACCCATCGAGGGCGGCGTCGCATTGGCAGACCTCATCGACGAAACTTTTCTCGCTTACAACGCGGCGCGTCTGCGCGAGGCGTGCCAGCTTTTCACGCAGAAGATGCTTGAGCCGGACGTAACCGTCGGGCTTTCAATCACGGGCGCGCTGACACCGGCCGGGCTTGGCATCTCGGCGCTCATTCCGCTGCTGCGCGCGGGCTTCGTCGATTGGATTATCACGACCGGCGCGAACCTCTACCACGACGCGCACTTCGGCATCGGCCTCTCGCTTCATCAGGGCAACACGAGCATTTCGGACGTGACGCTGCGCGAGCAGGAAGTGGTGCGCATCTACGACATCTTCTTCGACTACTCTGTGCTGCTCGACACGGACTCTTTCTTCCGCCGTCTGATTGAGGGCGAGGAGTTTCAGAAGCCGATGTCAACGGCCGAGTTTCATCATCTGTGCGGCAAGTACGTGCGCGAGCGCGAGCGTCAACTCGGTCTCGAATACAAGTCTCTGCTGGCGGCCGCCTACGAGTTCGGCGTGCCGCTCTACACTTCGAGTCCGGGCGATTCATCAATCGGCATGAACGTGGCGGCGAAGGCGCTGCAAGGAAACCGTCTCGCCTTCGACCCGTCGCTCGACGTGAACGAGACGGCCGCTATCGTCCTCGCGGCCAAGCGCGGCGCGATTCACGGACGAGGCGACCGGGGCAAAAAGCACGGTGGGAAGTCGGCCGTCTTCATCCTCGGCGGAGGCAGCCCCAAAAACTTCATGCTTCAGACAGAGCCGCAGATACAGGAGGTCTTAGGGATTGACGAGCGCGGCCACGACTACTTCCTGCAAATCACAGACGCGCGCCCGGACACGGGCGGCTTAAGTGGTGCGACGCCGGGCGAGGCCGTCTCTTGGGGTAAGGTTGACCCGGACAGGCTGCCGGACGCCGTCGTGTGTTATGTTGATTCGACCGTCGCGCTGCCGCTTATCACGGCCTACGCGCTCGCGCGCCACGAGCCGCGCGAGTTGAAGCGTCTCTACGAGCGGCGCGGCGAGTTGATGGAGTTGCTGCTGTCGGAATACGAGAAATCGAGTAGACGTTAAAGAGGAAGGGACGGCCACGAAGCGAACGCGCAAGCGTCGCACGGTCGCAGGGAGAACACATGGCGAAGAAAATCACGGACGAACAGCCGCGCGTCTATTTCGATTGCTCGAAGTGTCCGGCCTTCTGCTGTTCGGTCTACGAGCGCGTCCAGACGAGCGACCGCGACATCACGCGTCTGGCAAAACACTTCGGCGTCTCTTTTGACACGGCGCGGCGGCGCTACACGAAGATGTACGAAGGCGAGCGCGTGCTGCGGCGCGTCAAGGACGAAATCTTCGAAGAGACCTGCATGTTCCTCAATCAGGAGACGCGCGGCTGCGGCATCTATCATGCGCGCCCGGCCGTCTGTCGCGAGTACCCCGACCGCGTGCGTTGCGCCTACTACGACCTGCTACAGTTCGAGCGCCGACAACAGGACGACGAATCGGTCATCCCCCTCGTCCAAATCACCTTCCGACAGGTGAAGAAGGCGGAAGTCTCGGACGAACACGGCAGCGAAAAGATTTGGGAATGGAAACCGGAAAAGCGTTGATAGTTGATAAGAAGAAAGTGATGGGTGATAGGTGATAGGTGATAGGAGAAGAACAAGTTTTCTCTTATCACCTATCACCTATCACCTATCACTCTTGTTCTATCACCTATCACCTATCACTATTACGAGAGGTGTGAGTTATGGGCGAGTTTCTGGCAACAATGATTGGGCGGCGTTTGGACGTGTTCTGCGGAGGGAATGCTTCCTTGCGCGGCGAGGTGTTGAAGGTCGAGGGCGGCGTCTTGCACCTGAGGGACGACGAGGGGCAGACCTGTTACGTGGCGATTGAACGCATCGCCGTCGTCTGGGAGGCGCGCGACAGCGAGCGGCCGAACGCCGGTTTCGTCTCGCACCCCGTCAAGTAAGGGCGCGGAAAAAGAGTTGTAGGAAAAAAGTTGAAGGCCGGTGTCGCCTGCGAGCGGACACCGGCCTTCGCGCGTTCGGCGCGGGGGGCTTTTGCGTGTTACTTCCTCGAAGTTGTCATCGAGGCGAGCGTCGGCGTGTCGGGCGCGGCGCTCGGCGCGCGTCGGAAGCCGTCGAGGCGCGCGAGCCAGTAGTCGTTGAAGGGCGAATAGACAACGCCCTTGCTTGTCGAGGCGTGATAAAAGCCGTGTTCACCGGCGACGATGCCGACGTGGTTGAGATTGTTGAAGAAGACGAGCGTGCCGAACTTGAACCGTTCATCTCCGGTCGCGGGCGCGAAACGCTGCCAGAGTGAACGCGCGCTGCTGCGCTCGAAGTCAACGCCGATGGACTGATAGACGCTCCACACGAAGCCCGAACAATCGTAGCGATAAGGCCCCGTCGAGCCGAGCCTGTAAGGCGTTCCGAGGCGAGCGTCTATAGCGGCCAGCATCATGCGTTCGAGTTGCGTGGCGGCGGCGGGCGTCGGTAGCGTGTGCAGAGAATCGAGCGGGGCGGGCGTCGTCGCTTCGGAGACGACGAACGGCTCGTTTTCGAGGCGCGTGATAACGCGCGGGTTTCCGGTCGGGTCTGCCGGGGCGACTTGACGCGGGCGCATCTCGGTCTGTGCGAAGGTCTGCGCGGCGAACAGGCACACGAGGCAGAAGGCCGCGAGGGCGCGGGGGACAGGGGTAGAAAATGGCATAACGGGGGAACGAATCTCCTCTGCGTCCGAGTCTCAAATTGCTTACTGGGGACTTCTTGGGTGAGACTGTCAGGCCGCTTGTCTCGCGACCGTAAAACCATCCTACAGACCAATTTACAGTCGTGACAAGAGGCAATGTGACTGTTTTGTGACGAGCCACTTGCGGAAGGCGACAGAATGCACGGAAAGGGTTCGGGTAGATAGCGTTAAATGGTTCAGATTGAACGAATTGTGGGAAGATAATACGCTTTTCGGAGTGCTCTCAGCAGATATCTAGGCACATCCGGCAATCGGCGCGTGCCTCCGGGACGTGGATATTTCTGCGCGCGGCGTGATAGCATGCGCGGCCAAAGAGGGAGTCGAACGAGTGATGCTATTCATCGAAAGTAGAGTTTGCGAACAGGGCGTTGACGCCGCGTCGCGCACCTTTGTCCTCGACAAATTGCAGGAGCAGGGGCTTACGCCTCTGATTCGCACGACGCGTCTGGCCTGCTACGAGCAGGCTTTGCTCGCCCCTGAGCGCACGGCCGAGATGGAGCGACAGATGGCCGCGTTGACCGACGCAGGGGCAGACGCGCCATACGTGCGCGGCGACCTTTTCTGCTTTGAAGACCACGCGCTCTATCTCATCTTCGGCGGCGCAGAGGACGGCGTGCGCGCCTCGACCGTCCGCGCGGGCATCATCCACCACGCCGAGACGCGCGAGCCGACGGAAAAACTCGACGCCTTCTGTCGCGCTCTCTCGGATGTCTTCCTGCTCGCCGTCCACGCAGACGCCGCCAACTCCTCGACTGCCGGGAGCGCGGCTCCCATCAACTTCGTCTGGCGCAGGCGGGAGGAGGATGTGCCTGCCAGTTTCGCGCGCTTCTCGGCTGAGGCAGGGGCGGGCGAAACGCGTGAGGGCGTCGAAGCGTCGGAGCGGCTGCGCGCCGTAGAGATTCTGGAAGACGCGGAGGCGCGCAGATTCCTGCGTCGTCTGAGCGACGCGCAGACCGAAGGGCGAACGGCCGACATGTTGGTCGGAGCGACCGGGACGGGCGAACACGCCTCGGAAGACTTCATCGGTCGTCTGTCGGGCGCGGGACTCGTCAAGCGCGAACTGCTCGTTAGCTGCCGCAAGGCGGGGCGCTCGCTCTTCCGTCTGCCGTCGGCCGATGCGCTGGCCGTGCTGACGGCGAGCGGCGCGGTCTGTAGCGAATGCGGCACGGCTCTGGCCGACGAGCGGGCAGAAGAGTTGGTGACGCCGACGGCGACCGCGACGGGGATGCTCAAGGATGGCGCGTGGCTCGTCAGCCGGATGCGTTCGTCGCTCGTCGAGTTGGGTGTGCCGGAGCGCGCCGTCGCCGTGCGTCCTGCGGGTGGCGAGACGGAGGCGCAACTGATGGCGCACGTCTGCGGCGAGCCTTTCCTCTTTATCCTGCGCGACGGCGACGTGTCGCTCGCGCAGGCGCGACGCGCGCTCGACTTGGAGGCCGAAACGGAAGCCTCTCATCTGGTCGTCGTCGCGACGGGTAAGATTCAGGACGAGGCGCGTGCGCGTCTGCGCGAGCATGCGCGGCGGCGTGCGCGTGCGGGCGGCGGCGGTGGCGTCGAGATGATTCTGGTCGAGGGCGTCGAGGTGGCGGCTACGGAACTGCGGCAGGCGCTCGAACGCGTCTCGCAGAACGCGCTTTCGGCCGAACTCTACGAACTCGATGCGAGCCTCGGCCTCAGCGCAGGTCATCTCATCGCCACGCGTTTCCGACTCGTCCAACCGCGCACGACCGGACTCAAAGACCTCGCCGCCTCTGCCGCCGGAGCACTCGCCGGGAGCCTCCGCGAAATATAGAAAAGCAGAAAGCAGAGCACAGACAGCGTTAGACGGTTCGAAACAGTTCGAGTGTTTCGACCGTCTAACGCTGTCGGCCTTCTGTTATCCTCCGCGTCGGTCGGTGTGGTTAGCCACGTTATGCTGCCAGCGCGCCGGGCGCATGCTCCGCCTCGACGCAAGCGCGCTTTCGCGCAGGCGTTCATGAGTTGGCAGAGGAGGTGCCACAGAGATGAGTAGCGAAAGAAACGGACAGATTTTCAATGCGGGATTCGCGCTGGCCGTCGGGCTGGTGCTCGCCTCAATCGTCTTCGCGTGGGCTTACACGCGCACCAAGAGCGTCGACCAGACCATCACCGTCACGGGTTCTGCGCGCAAGCGCATCAAGTCGGACTTGATAGTCTGGCGCGCCAATGTCTCATATCAATCGGGGCAACTCTCAGAGGCTTACAACTCGCTCAAGGACAAAGTGCCGCGCGTCAAAGCCTACCTCGTCTCAAAAGGCATCCCCGAAGAGCAGATAGTCGTCTCCTCTGTCTCGACGCGCACCACGCAGGCCAAAGACGACGAGGGACAAGAGACCGGGCAGATTAGCAGCTACGTGATGAGCCAGAGTCTCGAAGTGCGCTCGAACGACGTGGAGAAAATCGCGCGCATTTCGCGCGAGGTGACGGAACTGATTGACCAGGGCATCCTGCTCGAATCGCAAGCGCCCGAATATCACTACACGAAACTCGGCGACCTCAAGATACAGATGCTCTCCGAGGCGTCGAAGGACGCGAAGGCGCGTGCGCAGCAGATAGCGCAGAGCACGGGCAGCGATGTCGGCAGCGTGCGCTCGGCCAAGATGGGCGTCATGCAAATCACTCCGGCCGACTCCAACGAAGTCTCCGATTACGGGATGAACGATACGACCTCGCTCGAAAAGGACATCACGGCCGTCGTCAACGTCAGCTTCGCGATAGACTGACCCGGCCGACGAAAATTTGTGAGAGAAGAGAGCGCGCCCGCGTCACTTACGTAGGGCGCGCTCTTTCTCTGCCTGCCGCCTCGTGCGAACGGATTCAGTCCGGCGAGGGCAATTTGACGAGCCGCCCGATTTAGGTGTTGACAACCCCGTGCGCGCCGCGCGAATCTTAAAGGCGCTCCTCGCGCGAATTGTGCGAGCCATCCCGGAAGGTATAACCAGAAGATGAAAAACCGCTCGTTGTTCCTACTCGTTTCGACGCTCGTCGTCTTTGCGCCGTCCGTCTATGCGCAGACGCAGGAATCGGCCGCTCCGCAGACCACTTACACGCGCCCGCGCGTCATCAACCCGACGCAGACCACAGGAGGCCAGCAGCCGCAGACGCCGCCGACGCAAACGGCCGCGCCGCAAGCCACGCCCGCACCCGCGACACACTCGACGGGCGGCGCGTCTGTGCAGACGAACGGCACAACGCCTGCTCCGTCTGCGACGAGCGCGCCGGTCTCCGTGCCGACGCTCGGTGCGGCCACGCCCACGCTCTTTCCGCCCGTGCCTTTGCAGCCCGCGCAGCCGCTCCCGCTCTCGAAGTTTCGCGCGCGCTCTCAGGAAGCGCAGCGCCTCTTGAAGTCGCGCGTTTCGATGACGGCCTCGACGCCCTCGACCGCCTTCGTCACCGTCGCCGCGCTCGACCATGACACGTCGCAGATTCACACCATCACGCTGCTCAAGGAGAACTTCCTCCGGCGCGGCGCGGAGATGTGGCTGACGACATCGGCCGGGCTTCCCGTGCGGATGCAGGTCGTGCGCTCGAACTTCGTCAACACGGCGCTCGTCATCTCGGACGCGAAGGGACGGCAGTTGACGCCGCTCGTCGTCCAGTATCCGATTGAGAAGTTCGGACACTACCGCGAGATGGCCTACTACACGTCGGCGCACCCGTCTCTGATGACGCCCGAACTCGTCAAGAGCGGTCAGGCTTACGTCCGCACGATGCTCGACCTCGCGGCCAAGCGCCTGCACGACAAGGGCAAGGTTATCTCTCCGAAGATAGTCGATATCGCCGAGCGACTCTGCATCGTCGAGCACGTCGACCACGACCGCTTCCGACGCGAAGACCGCGCCGCGCTCTACAACGAGGTGTACGCGCTCTTCGCCTTGAACGAGTTGGACACCTATCGCTACTCGGTCAGTTCGGCCGGGGCGGGCGGCATGGTGCAGATGATTCCTTCGACCTACCAGATGCTCAGGCGTCTGCACCCGACCGTCGGCCTCAACCCGGACTTCGTCGCAGGGATGCGCAATCATGGCAACGCGCTCGAAGCGATGCTCCTGCACATGCAGGACAACTGGAACACGTTGCTGTTGAGTCCTGAAGCCAACGAGGCGCTCGCCAGCGGCATTGCGACGCAGCCCGAACTGGTCGCCGCCGGTTACAACTCGAACTCGGCGCGGCTGCCCGGCTACATCCGTCGCGGCGGCGCGTCTTGGCGCGTGCTCATCCCGCGCGAGACGCAGATGTACCTGCAAATCTATAAGTCGGTCGAAAGCCTCGTCCAGTTCAAGTCGCGCACCGAGGGCGCAACCAAAAACTAAAACGACGCGCTTTTAAACTTTGCGCCTTTGCGTGAGATGAAGTTTCACGCAAAGGCGCAAAGTTTTTGACGTTGCTGTTAGTTTGGTCGGACGGTTTTGGTCTGTGCTTCTGCGATGACCTGACGGATGGCTGCGATGACAAGTTCGGGCTGGTCTTGATGGATGAAGTGGCCGCTTTTTTCGGCTATCACCTGCCGACCTTTGCGCGAGCGGCCGACCAGTTCTTTCTGTAGTTCCAGATGCAGTTGATAATACTTGGGAGCGAGCGCCGGAGTTGTATAATCCTCGGCTCTGTACGGGATGCCCTGCGTGAGAACGACGAGCGGAATGTCTGCGCGCCAGTTGAGAGCGTTCATCAGAGGCCGAAGCGCGCAGGTGTCAATCGCCTCGCCACCCTGTACTTTGAGGTCTTCCGGCCGCGCCGTCCGCAGCAACTCCTTCAACATCTCCTGCGGCATCAACGCCACGCCACGGTCGGCCTCATCCTCGTGCGCCGAATCGACGAGCACCATGCCGACCACTTCCGCAGGGTAATAACTGGCGTAGACCCGCGCCAGCATCCCGCCCAGAGAGTGACCGACGAGGACGTAAGGCGCAGGCACTTTGGCCGCCGCCAGAAGCGCGTGCAACTCCTCCGTGACGGCGACGACCGTGCGCGGCGACGCGGGCGCGGGCTGACTCGCGCCGAGACCCGCACGGTCGTAAGAGCAGACGCGTGTGAACTTCAAGACCTCCGGTTGAACCTTCGACCAGACCGAAGCGTCGCTCCCGAAACCCGATTCGAGCACGACGGTCGGACTTCCTGAGACGCGCTCTCCCATGCAGTTGAGACGCAGCCGCCGCCCTCCGACCTCGACCATCTGTCCGGCGGTCTGTGAAGACCCGTCGGCCTGATTTCCCCCGACTTGCGCTGAGGCGCACCCGGCCGACGCGACGGCGCACACAGCCATCAGCAGAAGCCTTCCCGCGACGTGCATCCTCTGTCTCCTCCTCTTCTTTCAAGGGTCGTGTTGAGGACAGACACCGGCGGCGCGCGAAAAGTTCCAGAGAGGCGTCGCGCGGGGGCGCGTGGCTAATCACAGAATTGGCTAATCGCCGAACTGTAGGCTGTCGCGCAAGGGCGCGTCCTTGATGGCCTCTTCGCGTGAGTCGTCTGCGTACTGCAACTTGTAGAGTCGCCAGTAGAGGCCGCGTGCGGTGAGCAACTCCTGATGCGACCCCTGTTCGCGGATTTCGCCGTGATGCATGACGATAATGCGGTCTGCGCGTTGGACGGTCGAGAGGCGATGCGCGATGACGATTGAGGTGCGGTCGCGCATCACGCGCTCGATGGCCTGCTGGATGAGTTGCTCGGTCTCTGTGTCGATAGAACTGGTCGCTTCGTCGAGAATCAGCAGCGCGGGGTCGAAGGCGAGAGCGCGCGCAAACGAGATGAGCTGCTTCTGACCGACCGAAAGCCCCGCGCCGCGCTCGCGCACCTCCGTCTCATACTTGCGCGGCAGGCGTTGGATGAAGTCGTCTGCACGCACCTCGCGCGCCGCCCAGTTGATGCGCTCGGCGTCTATCTCCTCACGCCCCAGACGGATGTTCGATTCGACCGTGCCGCTGAACAGGAACACGTCCTGCAAGACGACGGCGAAGTTCTCCCGCAGCGCCTTCAAGTCCCATTCGCGCACGTCAACGCCGTCAAGAAGAATCTGCCCGCGCGTCACGTCGTAGAAGCGCATGAGCAGATTCGTTATCGTCGTCTTGCCGGAGCCTGTGTGGCCGACGAGCGCGATTGACTGACCCGGTTCGACCGTGAAGGAGACATCCTTCAAGACCCATTCTTCGCCCTTGTAGGCGAACCACACGTTGCGAAACTCGATGTGGCCGCGTGCGCGCCCGGCGCGACGCGGATGCTCCGGCGTCTGGATGGCAATAGGCTGGTCGAGCAGCCGGAAGATGCGATGCGAAGCGACCATCGCCGCCTGTAGGACGTTGTACTTGTCCGAGATTTCGCGGATGGGCTGAAAGAGTTGCTGCGAATACTGTATGAAGGCGACGAGCGCGCCGACGCTCAAGACCTCGTAGCCCGCAGAGTTCTGCATCACGCGCCAGCCGCCGTACCAGATAACGAGCGCGACGCCGACCGCGCCTATCAGGTCAACGAGCGGAAAGAAGACCGCGTAGTAGAAGATGGTCTCGATGTGAGCGCGGCGATGGTCGTCGTTGATGGCGTGAAACTGCTGAAGAGACTTCTGCTCGCGGTTGAAGATTTGCACGGTCTGCGCGCCCGACAGGTGCTCTTGCAGGAAGGCGTTGATGCGCGCCAGTTTCGTGCGAACAAGGTCGTAACCGCGCCGCGCGTGTCGGCGAAACCACGTCGTCGCGGCAAAGAGCAACGGCACGGTGATGAGCGTGGCAAGCGTCAGACGCCAGTCCATCCAGAACATGATGGCAGCGATGGCGAAGATGGTCACCACGTCGCCCAGACCTTCGATGACGCCCGACGTGAACAGTTCATTGAGCGAGTCCACGTCCGAAGTGAGGCGCGTCATCACGCGCCCGACGGGGTTGCGGTCGAAGTAGGCGACCTCCTGCCGTTGCAGCTTCGCGTAAATCTCTCCGCGCAGGTCGAACATCACACGCTGCCCGACCGATTGCAGCATCACGGCCTGAAAGTAGGAGACGAGGAAGTGCAGGAACTTGACGACGAGGAAGATGAGCGCGATGAGGCCAAGCCCCGTCAGACGCTCGTCATAACTCAACACCGCGCGCGCCTCTTCCACAGGGTTGATGTACCAATCAATCGCGTACTGAAAGAATTTCGGCTGAAGGACGCCGAGTCCGTTCGCCAAAAGCGTCAGCAGGAGCGCCGGGACGACGAGGTAGAAATAGGGTCGCAGATACTTCAAGAGGCGGCGCGCATGCCCCTTATCGAAGGACTTACCGAGTGCCTCCTCCTCATGAAATTGTTGGACGCTGGCAGACATTCTTTCGTGTCACGCTTTCCTAAATCATCACGCCGCCGCGTTTCGGTCGGCCGTCTTGTACGAGGCCGCAAGCAACTGCTCGCGGCGCGGGAAGTGCAGGAGGTCGCCGACGGCGGCGAGGACAAACAGCGCGTACGCATAAGGGTTGCCTTCGATGAGCAACCCTATCAGGCCGAGCAGCGCCCCGACCTCGCACATCACGAGGGCGATGATGAGCGCCTGCTGTACGAGCGCCGGGTTCTGCTCTCGCTCCGCTTTCGACTGAAGCACGCGTCTGACGACGAACGACGCAGCCAACGAGGCGACGCCAGCCGCGAAGAAGAGAAGCAACAGGTTCGAGAATCCCGTCGCCGCATCTTCCTCCGTCTCTCTCGACCGTGCCGTCAGGTATCCGAAGAGCGCGAACACGCCGATGTTAGCCAGAAACGTGATGCAGAGGATACGCAACGTCTGTAAGCGTTGCTCGACGGTCGCAGGCTTTCCGGTCTGTGTCATAGCGCGTGCCTCCGGCGTGTGGCGGCCTCCTAACTCGCCGCCAGTTCCTCTTCCAACAGTTGCCGCTCGTAGAGGTCTGCGTACTCGCCGCCGCGCGCGAGCAGTTCTTCGTGCGTGCCCTGTTCGACGATGCGACCGTGTTCGAGAACGCAAATCAGGTCTGCATCACGCACGGTCGAGATGCGGTGCGAGACGATGAGACTCGTCCGTTCGCGCATCACGCCGCGCAGTTGCGCGAGTATCTTCTCCTCCGTGTAAGTATCGACGGCCGAGAGCGCATCGTCGAGGATGAGTATCTGCGGCTGTCGCAGGACGGCGCGGGCAATCGCCGTGCGCTGCTTCTGCCCGCCGGAGAGCGTGATGCCGCGCTCTCCGACCATCGTCTCGAACCCTTCGGGGAAACTGCGGATGTCATCCGTCAGCCCGGCAATCTCGGCCGCCCACTCCACATCTGCGCGCTCGGCCTGCTCGACGCCGAAGGCGATGTTCTCGGCCAGCGTGTCGCTGAAGAGGAAAGTCTCCTGCGGGACGTAGCCGATTGAGGCGCGCAACTGCGCGAGCGGGTAATCGCGCACCGAGATGCCGTCGATGAAGACCGTCTCCGGCGGCGCTTCGATGACGCGCGGGATGAGATTCATCAGAGTCGATTTGCCCGAACCCGTGCGCCCGACGAAGGCGACCGTCTGTCCTGCCTCAATCGTCAGGTTGATATCTTTGAGCACCGGCTCGGCTTCGGGGCTGTAGGAGAACGTTAGGTGACGCAACTCGATGCGTCCGCGTATCGGCGGACGCTCCGTCACGCCCGGTGCGTCCGCTATCGACGGTTCGACCGAGAAGACGGAATTCATCCTCTTGAGGCTGGCCGTGCCGCGTTGGTAGAGATTGACGACGTAACCGAGCGCGATGAGCGGCCAGATAAGCGTCGTCAGATAGAGGTTGAACTCGACCACCTGCCCGACCGAAATCTCGCCGCGCACGGCCAGTCGCCCGCCGTACCAGAGAATCAGCACGTAGCCCAGACCGATGACGAATTGGAGCAGCGGTCTCATCATCGCAGAGATGCGGACGAGCGCCAGATTGCGCTCGGCATACTGCCGGTTGAGGTCTTTGAAGGCCGCTATCTCAGGCTCCTCCTGCGCGTAGGCGCGCACGACCCGGACGCCTGAAAAGTTCTCCTGCGCGCGCGCCGAAATCCGCGAGAAGAACTCCTGTATCTTCTCAAAGCGGACGTGTACTTGCTGGCCGAAGTACTTGACCGTCAGCGAGACGAGCGGCATCGTCACCAGCAGCAGCAACGTCAGACGCACGCTGATGCGCAGCATCAAAGGCACGATGATGAGCACGACGAAGACGGTCTGCAACGTGTACATAATCATCGGCCCGGCCAACTGCCGGACGGCGGCGAGGTCGTTGGTGGCACGCGCCATCAGGTCGCCCGTGCGGTTCGCGTGGAAAAAGGAGAGCGGAAGCTTTTGCAGGTGCGCGTAGAAGTCTTGCCGCAGGTCGTATTCGATGTGGCGCGACATGTTGATGATGATGCGCCGTTGCAGAAAGAGGAAGATGCCGCTGACGACGCGGACGCCGAGGATGAGGAGCGCGTAGCGCGTCAGCGTCGCCCATGAAATCTCCTCGCGCAGACGGTCAACGGCCGCGCCGACGAGCCAGGGAACGAAGAGGCCGACGGCGACCGAAGCGAGAATACAGAGGATGCCCGCGACGAGAGACGTTTTATAAGGGCGAAAATAGCGCGCGAATTTTCTTAAATCGTGCATACCGGGAAACCGCACAGACACGTCGCGCCTCGGCTCGAAGTCGGCGTGCCGGTCTCGCGTCTATGATGCGCGATTTCACCTGCAAAGCCAAACGCGGCGGCGTGGCGAACTGATTCCCGAAGTTTAACGGACGAAGGTCGCGAAAGTGTAAAGCCGATGTCAAAAGGGCTACGACGAAGGAAGGAGCGGCAAGGCAAGGCTCTGCGTGCAGAGGGCTTTAGATGATGGGCGCGTCGGTCGGGGTGGAGATGATGTCTTCGTCTGAGATGCTGAACAGGTCATCCGTCAGGTCAACCTCCTCAGCCGGTGCGGCAGGGGCGCAGACGCGGTTACGACCCGCGCGCTTGGCCTCGTAGAGAGAGCGGTCGGCGTTCGTCACGAGCAGGTCGCGCGAGCCTGCGTGGACGGGAAAAGTGGCGATGCCGAAAGAGGCCGTGATGTGACCGACGACAGGCACTTCCATCTTCTCAATCCGCGTGCGCAGGCGCTCCGCAACGACAAGCGCGCCCTCCGAATCGGCCGAAGGCAGGATGACGGCGAACTCCTCTCCGCCGTAACGCGCCGCCGTGTCCACCCCGCGCAACTCCTCGCGCAAAGCCTGCGCGAGCATACGCAAGGCCACGTCTCCGGCGTCGTGTCCGTGCGTGTCGTTGACGGCCTTGAAGTGGTCAACGTCGAGCATGATGAGCGAGACGGGTTGGCGCAGACGCGTCGCCATGTGGAGGTCGCGTTCGAGTTGCATCTCGAAGGAACGCCGGTTGAAGCAGCCCGTCAAGCCATCGGTTAAAGCCTGCTGCTGCATCTCTTGAAACAGCCGCGCGTGCCTGACAGCGACAGCCACCTGGTCGGCCACCGTTCGCATGAGCAGCACTTCGTTCTCCTGCCAGACGCGCGTCGGCTCGTCCGAACGCACGAGCAGCACGCCCATCGCACGCTCGCCGTAAATGAGCGGAACGGCCGCCAGCGGACGCGCGTTAGCATCGCCCGCGCTGGCGATGGCCGGGTCGTGCCCGTCCTGTACGTGCGCCTTGACGCGCGAGCCGAGACGGACGGTATAGGCGTCGAGGTCGCTAATCAACTCCGCGCGGTCGGCCTCGCTCAACTCGCCGTCGCGGAAGTAGCAATTGGTGAGAGGCGGGCGACCGTGCTCGCCTTCGACGCGCAGGGCGCTGTGCTGCGCGCCGAGCGCACGCCCGACTTCATCCACTGTCGTTTGCAGCACACTCGGCAATTCGAGAGAACTTCTGATGGCCGTCGCAATGCGGTTAACGGCCAATTCGCGCACGGCCTGCTCTTGCAGCAGGCGCGCCAGCTTCGTCGTCACCGACACCGTCAGTTGCAGCGAAGTCGTCTTCGGCATGCACGTCCGCACGGCCATCGAGAAGGCCGACGACTGAAACGGACGCTCGGCCGTGACGCGTGCCATCAGATATTCGAGCGCCGAATAGACGATGTCAGGCTCGAACGTCCAGATAACTTCGTCGCCGTCTTCCGAGCCGTGCTGCGGGTCGTGTACGGAGGCGAGCAGCGCCGAGAAGCGCGCGTCGGCGATAACGACGAAGCGCTCGTTCTGCGAAGGCGCAGCCCACTTCATCATGACCGGCTCGCGGTCGTGCTGGTTAAGTCGCAGAGGTACTTTGTTGAGCGCGTCGTCGCCGGAGACGAAGAAGAAGGCGTGACGCGCGGCGCGCCCGATTTCGCGCACGCGCGCGATGTCGCGCATCGAACGCTCGGACTCCTCCGGCAGACTCTCGACGACGAGCGCCGCCAGATTGTTCTCCAACACCACGTCCTCAAAATAACGATGTAGCTGCGCAATAGTCTGCCCCGCACAACGCACAGACGTGAGTTGACGGGGATGCTGCGCAAGCAATGCGTCGTAGAGTGAAAGCATCGGAAACGGGTGCGGACGCGGGCACGGACGAGGTCTGTCGTCGCGGAGAAACGGGGAACCGAACTGTTGCCGGGGAGTGCAGGCAACAATCGCGAAATATATTTTTACACAGGCTAAGGGTTTTGTCTATCAAAAATTAAAGTTCGTTAAACAATAATAGAATGAGCATCATAGGGGTCAAAAGCTGTGAAAAAGGTGACGGTCAAGCCGTCTGCCGAAAAGCGGTCGCAAGCAGGCGAGACGGGTCAGCCTTGTTTGACGTAAGTGGTTGTGGCAGTTGAGATTAGGTCGCCGTGCTGGTCTTTCGCTTCGATGGCGACGATGACGAGGCGGCG
The DNA here is from genome assembly GCA_035942915.1 of Pyrinomonadaceae bacterium. GTDB lineage: Bacteria > Acidobacteriota > Blastocatellia > Pyrinomonadales > Pyrinomonadaceae > DASZCR01. Next base: position 37,732 of record DASZCR010000271.1, read on the forward strand.
ACCTGCGCGGAGGATGCGCGCGTCGGCATGCAGGCGTGTGTCGGACGTGGCGGGGCGCAGGTAGTGAATCGTCAAATCGACGGTCACGGTGCGCTGGCCGGGCTCAAGCGTGGAGATGACGGCGAAGGCGGCGGCCGTGTCGAGCAGAGAGGCGAGCGCGCCGCCGTGAACGATGCCCTCCATGCGCGTCAGTTCCTCGCGCACATTGAGGGTGAGCGTGGCCGCGCCGCGTTCGACGCGAAGCAACTCGATGCCGAGCAGGCGCGCGTAAGGCACGCGCGCGAAGGCCGCGCGGATGCGCTCCAACTCTTCAGGGGTAAGTGGCCGTTCGTCCACAGGTCTCGAAACTCAATCGCCGAAGAGTCCCGGCTGACGCGAAGGCTCGTCGTCCGTCTTCTCCTGCGCGAACTCTTCGGGCGTCCAGCGATAGCGCGAGAGGTCGCAACGCCCGCGCGCATCGAAGACGATGCCCTCTGCTTCGAGCATGCGCTGCTGTTTGTTCGACGGCAGGAGGACGCGCCCCGTCGAGCACGCGCCCTGCGAGTTGATGACGCGATGCCAGGGGTCGTTCTCGTCGGCCGAGTGCATGACGAAGCCGACGGTGCGCGCCGTGTAACCTTCGCCGAGGATGTCTGCAATCTGCCCGTAAGTCATGACGCGCCCGACGGGGATGCGTCGAACTATCTGATAGACGCGCTCGCGATAATTGGGCGAGTCAGGGTCGATGGGAGGTTTCCGGGTTTCACTCATAACTTCTGCGGAGACGACTTTACGCGTCGCTTCAGATGTGTTGCAACACGGCGACGGTTCTCTCGCCGCCCGCGTCGCCGGTGTTGATGGTCGATTTCGGTTCGAGCAGGAGGACGTGCGCTTCTTCTGCGGCGACGGGCATGTGCTCGACGCCGCGCGGGATGACGACGAACTCGCCCTCGTCGAGATGTATCTCGCCGTCGCGCAGCTTAATCGTGAGCGTGCCCTTGACGACGAAGAAAAGCTCATCTTCCGTCTCGTGCTGATGCCAGATGAACTCGCCCTTGAGTTTGACCAACTTGACGTAGGAGTCGTTCAACTCGGCGGCCACCTTCGGACTCCAATAGTCCTCGAAGAGCGCGAACTTGTCTGCCGGATTCACCTTCTCAATCATCAGCCTCTACTCCTCAAATCGTCCGCAACACGGCGCGCGCAGGTGCGCCGTCGCCGCTCCCGCCGTCTATCTTCAACGGCAGACAGATGAATTCGTAGACGCCCGCGCTGACGCCACGTAAATCAAGCCCCTCGACGATGACGACATCGCGCGAGAGCAGCAACTTATGCGTCGCGAAGTCTTCCGAGTTGAATTGCTCGACCGACAGGTAGTCGATGCCGACGAGTCGGACGCCGCCTTCGGCGAGGGCGCGCGCGCCGCCGGGCGTGATGTAGGTGAAGTCTTCACGGAAGATGCCGCGCGGGTCGTCCCAGAAGGCAGAGTTACGCGTCTTGAAGAGGACGCGTGTCGCGCCGCTGAGGTTCTGCGCGGCGACGTGCGAGGCATCAATCGCGTGCACGTCTTCAGGTATCTCGACGACGCGCGCTTCGCCGACGAGCATATCGAGCGAGAGGCTCGGCAGGCCGGGCGCGCCGTCGATGAAATGCGCGGGCGCGTCGAGGTGCGTTGCAGTGTGCGCGCCGAAGTGGAGCATGGTGACATTGGCCGGGTCGCCACGCCGCATCGAAGACCACGCTTCAATCTCGATGCCGGGGTCGCCCGGATAGGTCGGCGTCACGCCCGGACGTATCGCCACGCTGATATCATAGATAGCCATAAGGATGAAGAATGGTAAATGGTAAATGGTGAATAGTAAATGGTGATGTGTGGTGATAAGTGATAGATGATAAGTGATGGGCGATAGGAGAAGGACTGTTCTTTCCTATCACCTATCACCCATCACCTATCACTCCGCACTTATCACTCATCACTTATCACTTCCTTGCGGCGGGGCGGAGGTGTGCGTTAGCATCGAAGGAGGGAAGAAGAGAAGCGAGATGGCGGACGACGATTGAGAGAGGATGTAAGCGAGAGCAACGTGAGAGAGGTTAAGAGTGCGGGGCGTCTGCCGCGTGTCGCCGCTTCGAGCTATTTGAACACAGCGCCGCTCATCTGGAGTTTCGCGCACGGCGCGCGTCGCAGTGAGGTCGAGTTGATGATGGATGCTGCGCCCTCGCGTTGCGCGCAGATGCTGTCGCGCGGGACGGTGGATGCGGCGCTCGTGCCCGTCATCGAATATCAGCGGATGGCGGATGCGTTGGTCGTGCCGGGCGTCTGCGTGGCCGCGCGCAGGGAAGTGAGGAGCGTGGTGTTGGTGACGCGCGGCGCGCGTCTCGAAGAGGTGCGGACGGTGGCGCTTGACACCTCTTCGCGCACGTCGGCTGCGCTCGTGCGTGTCATCTTCCGCGAGTTTGTCGAGCGCGAGCCGTTGTTTGCGTCCTCCGAGCCGAACTTGCGCGAGATGCTGCGCGCAAACGACGCCGCGCTCGTGATTGGCGACCCGGCGATGACCTTCGAGCGCGAGGGCTTGCGCGTCTATGACCTCGCCGCGCTGTGGCGCGAGCGGACAGGGTTCGGCTTCGTCTTCGCAATGTGGATGGCACGCGCGTCCGCGTCCGAGAGCGTCGGCCGTATAGACTTCGCAGGGGCGCGCGACGAAGGGCTAGCACGCGTCGAAGAGATAGCGGCGCGTTATGAAGGTGAGTTGAAGTTGCCGCGCGCGGCGCTCGTCTCGTACCTGCGCGAGAACATCTGTTTCGAGTTGGACGACGAACTGCGTGCGGGGCTGGAACTGTTCTACAAACTCGCGTACCGGCACGGCGTCATCGGCACGCTGCGACCCATCCAGACGCTCGGCGCGCCGGTTGCATAAGATAAAGACATGATGAAACGTCGCTCCGGCAATTCGCTTCTCGTTAGCGTCTCCCGCGCCTTGAGCGCGAGATTAAATTGTCGCGGGAGACGCAGGACGTGCTAGGCAAACGGGCGTCGTCATCGCAAATTGCGAAATGAAAATCGCGGATTCTTAAATTGAGAACGACATGAGCGGAGACATTCAACCAATTCTCGACCGCGTGCTGGCGGGCGAGCGGCTATCGGCAGACGACTGTGCGGCTCTTTTGGAATCGCATGACATCGCGCGGCTCGGCGTGGCGGCCGACGAGGTGCGTCGTCGCAAACACCCTTCGGGCGTCGTCACCTACATCATCGACCGCAACATCAACTACACGAACGTCTGCAACGTCGTCTGCACCTTCTGCGCCTTCTACCGTCGTCCCGGCAAGCCGGACACTTACGTCCAGACCGTCGAGCAGATTTGCGAGCGCATCGATGAGACCATCGCGCTCGGCGGGACGGGCGTCTTGATGCAGGGCGGCCTCCACCCGGATTTCGGCATCGAGTGGTACGAAGACCTGCTGCGCACGCTGCACGCGCGCTACCCGGACTTTCAACTGCACTGCTTCTCGCCGCCCGAAATACACAACATACATCTCATCTCCGGCCTCTCCTACGAGCAGATTATGGAGCGGCTCAAGGCGGCCGGACTCTACTCGATGCCGGGCGGCGGCGGCGAGATTTTAGACGACGAGGTGCGCAAGCGCGTCTCGACCAAGTGTACGACCGACGAGTGGCTGGCCGTCATGCGCGCGACGCACAAGGTCGGTCTGCGTTCGACGGCGACGATGATGTTCGGCATCGGCGACCGCCTCGAACATCGCGTTCGTCATCTACAGCGCATCCGCGACTTACAGGACGAGACGGGCGGCTTCACAGCCTTCATCCCGTGGACGTTCCAGCGCGAGAACACCGCGCTCGGCCGTCGCATCAAGGACGAGCCGACCGGCGTCGATTATCTCAAGATGCTCGCCGTCTCGCGCCTCTTCCTCGACAACATCGAACACATACAGTCTTCATGGCTGACGCAAGGCTTGCGCCTCGGTCAGGTCGCGCTGCGTTTCGGCGCGGACGACATGGGGTCGATTATGATTGAGGAGAACGTCGTCTCGGCGGCAGGCGCGCACAACACGGCCGACGAGCGGATGCTTCGCTATCTCATCCGCGAGGCAGGCTTTCAACCGCAGCAACGCGACATCCTCTACCGCCACGTCCACCGCGCAGAATCGCACAGGGCAGACGCCACCGACTCGGCATCTCTACGAGAGTTGACCGTTGCCTTCGCAGACTAAGACACCTCTGTACGTAAGATTGTAGGGGCGGAAGACTCATCCTCCGCCCCTACAGTTCTGTCGTCTGCGCTTCGCCCTTTACGGATTGAGTGCCTTCCTGAATACGTCCCAGAGAGGATTGGCGACGCGCGGCAGTTGCGGCCGTTCGCCTCTGCCGACCGCTTCCCAGTAGGCCGCACCCGGTGGGCGTGTGCCGTACTCGTAGTCGCGTTCCGTCCACGTCCCGTCGGCGCGAAACTGATAGAAAGCCCAGTGCCAGCCCTGCTTGTTGAAGATTTTGATGAGGTCGGATAGATACTCGGCCGCGCCTTCGACGCTGCGGCTGCACCCGAACTCGCCGACGAAGATTCTGCGCGACGTAATCTTGTGCCGCCGCTGCCACTCGATGACCGGCGCGTGAAAGCGTTCGAGTTCGACGGCGTTCATCTGAAACTGCCTGCGCTGGCCGTTGACTGCGCTGCCGACCGGCATCACGCCGGGGTAAGCGTAGCGTCCTTGATTGACGCGGCGCGTCGTATAGCCCCAAGGCTCGGCCATGTGGAAGGAATAGATGATGCGCGCGTCTGCGAGAGGCTTCAGGTACTTGAACGCCCAAGGCGTCGCGTAGAGACCGCTGTCGAGAACGACGGGCGTCTCGCGGTCAACTTCGCGGATGGCCGCGACGACTCGCCGGTAGAACAGATTCAAGTCGGCCGGGGTCTGTTCGACCTTCGCATACCACGCGACGAAGTCCTGCGTCCAGAAATCGTCAAAGCCTGTCGCGCGCTCCGGGTGCGGCTCGTTCAGGATGTTGTAGCCGACAACGGCGCGGTGGTCTTTCAAAGCAGCCGCGAGTTGACGCCAGAACTCCGCCGCCTGCGCGTGATACGTGAAATCGCGCCACAGACGCAGGTCGTCCTTGTCTCCGTTCTGCTGTCGCCAACGCAAGCCCGGCAAAGTCGTCGTCGTCAGCACGACCTTGAGGCCGACTGATTCGGCATGGTCGAGCGACTCTCTCAACAACTTCAAATCGCGCTCGTCGAGGCGCTCGAACTTGTCCGCATCGCCGACGAGAAAATCCCTCCGCGCCGTCGGCCACTGATTCGGAAACAGCCTGACAATGCGGATGCCCGCCTCTCTGGCCGCCACCCACCATTCGCGCGTCGGCGTGCTGTTCATGTAATCCGCGCCGCGCCGCTGCTCGTTCCAGAAATCAATCTTGGCCGTGCGTGCCGACGCCGCGCCCGCACTCAAGAGCATCAACACGACGCCGACGATTGCCCTCAACAACATCCGCTCATCCCCTCCCGTCCGTGAGATACACGAAAGCCCTTTAGTGAGTGATACGCCGACGCGAAACCTCTCACTAAAGGGCTTCTCGAAAGATGACAAGCATCGCCGCGCGCTTCTCAGCGCGTTCCGGCCGCGCTTACTTCAATACCTTCTCCAATCTTTTGACGAACTCGCCCAAGCTAATACCCATCGCCTGACATATCTCTCGCACCTCCAACACGTCCAACCGTCGCTCACCACTTTCATACCTTGAAACATACGGCTGATGTTTTTCGAGACGCGCCGCCATGTCGGCCTGCGTGATACCTGCCTCCATCCTCATCTCACGCAAGAGATTAACCATGCGCTCTCGTTGAGCGAGATAGACTCTCTTCTTCATCCAATATGTTATATGGACATATTGATGGATATGCAAATTCTAGATATTATGCATATTGCAAACCCCACCCAAGTCGTTAATCTTAGTAAAGATGGAATCATCAAATGGTAGCCCTGCTCGCAGATGATGAGACGTGGACTGCGATTCTTAAACCTGCCGTGTGTCAGGATGTGGCTGCCATAGAATGTTTGGCACGTCTTCTCTTCACGCTCAAGAGAGCAATCGATAGCGGCCCGGAAGGAGCAATGCGAGCAAGTCAAACGCTGCTCAACGGCATCGAGTTAATCTATCCACACACCACAGCCCACCAAGCCGCACTCAAACTCTACCTACTCTCACTAGAAGGCGATTTGAAGCCGCAAGACGAACCGCTCATCTAACGCATGCATCACCCGCACGCATAGACTGTGAGAAGTTCTCAACGCGACGCATGGCATTCTCTCTTGTTGCGGGTCAGGTACATGTCCTGTTATTCGCGTGTGGGGAGGGATTGGCGCAGGAGTGTGTTGAATTTCTCGGAGTGTTCTTCTTGAGGCATCATGCGGCAGCGGTCGAAGAGCTCAAGGCGTGCGCGTGGGTTGAGTTGGAGCAGGGCAGCGGCGTGTGTGGGCGGATTGGTCTCGTCATGGCGTCCCCAGACGAGTGTGACGTTCTGCGTGAGGCGCGCAAAGGGTTCGCGGATATCCGTGTTGAGATAGCCGGAGAGGAAGGCCGTGATGGCGTGCTGCGCGCCGGGCAGATGGCTCACAGAGTAGTAGTGTGCGACGAGGCGCGGGGTGGCGAAGCGACGGTCGTAGAAGAGCTGTTTGCGCGCGTAGTCGCGTATGCTGCGCTCGCTCGTCATGGCGTTGTAGAAGGAAGTGCCGAGGACGGGCGAGTTGAGCAGGCCGTAGAAGGCCGCGCCCGGCAGGTCTGGCCGCGCACTGAGGTTGCCGCCGACGCCGGTCGGCGAGATGAGCACGAGCGAGTCGACAGATTCGGGACGCTCATCGGCCGCGCGGACGGCGAAGGCGGCGCCGAGCGAAGAGGCGACGATGGACGTGCGACGACCGGCCACCTCCTCGATAAAGTCCATGATGAGTTCGGCGTAGAGGTCTGCCGAGTAGGGCGCGCCCGCAGGCTTGTCCGAATAGCCGAAGCCGAGCAGGTCAAGGGCGTAGACGCGGAAGTCGCGCGAGAGCGGCTCGAAGTTGCGCCGCCACATGAAGGAGCGCGCGCCCGCGCCGATGCCGTGAACAAAGAGCACAGGGGGAGCTTGCGTGTGACCGGCGCGACGGTAGAAGACGCGCCCGTGCTTCCACTCGAAGGTCGCGCCCTCGCCGCCGAGCGCGCCCGTCTCCGGCTCAGGAACGCCGCGCGCAATCTCCGCATTGACGGCCGCCAGCGCCGCCACGCCCGCGCCCCCCGCCACAAGCCCCTTCCAAAATTTGCGCACAAGACCCATAGAACAGGTGATAGGTGATGAGTGATAGGTGATAAGTAAGGAAGTGATAGGTGATTGGTGATGGGTGATAGGAAGAAAGCTGTTTTCTTATCACCTATCACCTATCACCTATCACTGTTTTTAGACGAAGGCGAAGTCGAACTGTTCCTGATGGACGTGTTCGTCGCTGGTGATATCGACGGCTCCGAGATAGTCTTCGATTTCGGTGAGCACATCGCGTTCGGTCGAGCGCAGGGCGCGCGCCACCTCCGGGTTGATACGCAGCGTCGTCTGCTTGAGGCGTTCGCCGTCTTGTGCGCGCGCCAGCCGCCGCGCCTCTTCGAGAATCTCGTAGCAGACGGTCTGCGGAGACTTGACGAGGCTGCTGCCCTGACAGTAAGGGCAGGGGCTACAGAGCGTGCGTTCGAGCGACTGTTTGACGCGCTTGCGCGTCATGATGACAAGACCGAAGTCGTTGAACGAGAGCACCTTCGTCGGCGACTTGTCGTTTCGCAGAGCGTCCTGCAAGGCCGCCATCACGCGGTTGCGATTGCGGCGGTCTTCCATGTCAATCAGGTCGAGGACGATGATGCCGCCGAGGTCGCGCAGACGTATCTGACGCGCAATCTCATCGACCGCTTCGAGGTTCGTGCGCGTGATGGTGTCTTCGAGACGGCTGCCGCCGCGTCCGACGAACTTGCCCGTGTTGACGTCGATGGCGACGAGCGCCTCGGTCTGGTTGATGACGAGATAGCCGCCGGAGCGCAGCCAGACGCGCGGCTTGATGGCCTTATCAATCTCGGCCTGCACGCCGTAGGCTTCGAGAATCGGTTCTTCGCGCGTGTAGAGCTTGACGCGGTTGACGAGGCGCGGCTGGATGCGGTTGACGAACTCGACGACGGCCAGATACTCCTCCTCGGAATCGACGCGGATGGCCGTGAAGTCGTCGGAGAGTTGGTCGCGCAGGATGCGCTGGACGAGGTCGAGGTCGCGGTGCGCGAGCGCGGGAGCTTTGACCTTATCTGCGCTGCGGCGGATGTCGCGCCACGTGCGCGCCAGATATCGCGCGTCTTCGCGCAACTCCTGCTCGCTGATGCCGACGCCCGCCGTGCGGACGATGAAGCCGCCCGAAGGCACGTCCTCTTCTTTGACGATTGATTGAATCAGCTTACGCAGGCGCACGCGTTCCGAGTCGGACTCGATTTTGCGCGAGACGCCGACGTGCTCAATCGTCGGCATGTAGACGAGGAAGCGACCGGGCAGCGCGATGTGCGAAGTGATTCGCGCGCCCTTCTGCGCGATGGGTTCTTTGGCTATCTGGACGATGATTTCCTGACCTTCGCGGAGCAGGTCTGTGATGGTCGGCTGGTTGCGCCTTCCACTGCCGCGCGATTCGCGTCCGCCGCCACCACCACTGCCACCGCCGCTGCGACCGTTGCCGTCGCCGCCGCTGCTCCGACTTGATTCACGCGAATCCCGCGAGTCGCGCGAGTCGCGCGCATCACGCGACTCGCGCGTATCGCGTGGCTCGCGTGCGCCGCGTGATTCGCTGTCGCGCGAACTGCGCGCGTCTGCGCCGCCGCCGCGAGAGGTGCGACCGCCGCCGCGCGAGGACTGAGATTCGCGCGGCGGCTGCGTCTCCTGCACGGGGGGCGCGGCGACCGCAGGCGCGGGCGCGTCGGAGGCGTCGGAGACGACTTCCGGCTCTTCGCTATGACCGTTCGAGCGGTCTTCTTCGCCGCCGTTCTCGCCCGCCTTGCCGCCGGGGCGACGACGACGACGGCCGCCGCGCCGCGCAAACTCGCCGCGCGTGCGCGACGTGGAGACGCGCGCCTCCGTGTCAGCAAAACCGCTGCTGTCGTTGCTCTCGGCTTCGCCCTGCGCTTCGGTCTGCACTTCCGTTTCGCCACCTGACTTGCGTCGCTTCGATGCGCCCTTCGAGGCGGACTTCTTCGACGCGCTGCCGGCCTTCTTCGCAGCACCCTTCGACGCCGCCGCACGCTTGCTACTCGAAGCACGTTTCTTCGGCGTTTCGGCGGCCTCTCCGGCGTCGGCCGTCGCATCTGCCACCTCGCCCGCGACCGTCCCTGCGGCAGCCGCCTCCGATAGTTTGTCGTCTGACGCAGCCGCCGTACCCCTCGCACGTTTCGACGCGCCGCGTTTCGACGCGCCGCGCTTGCTGCTCGTGCGCGCCGGTCTCTCTCCGGTCGCGGCGGCGGCCTCTGCGCTCTGCTCGTCGTCGCTGACGCGCTGGAAGTTTGAAGTCTCAGCAGTCGTCGTGCTCGTCTCCTCGTCGAGTTCGTCGGCGAGATTGCCGACCGAGACCGAGACGGTCTGCGGCGTGGTGCGCGCGGGCGACTGAGAAACAGTCTCCTCTTCGTCATCGTCGGCGATGCGCTGGAATGAGTTTTCGGTCGTTGCCGCGCCGGTCGAGAGCAGCGAGCCGACCTCTGCAACCGGCACGTCCTCCATGTCGAACTCGACGCCGCGAATCTGGTCGAGGATGCGTTCCTGCACGCGCGCGTCCTTGAACATCGCGCCGTCGTCGAAGGCCGCGTCTTCATCCACGATGCGCTCGAACGAGTCTGCGCCCGCGACGAAAGGCGTGGCGACATCTTCAGGCGTGACGCCGCCGCGCACGTAACCCGACTCGGCGCCCACGCCTTCCGATGCGCCAGCGCGCCCTTCTTCCGATGCTCCCCGGTCGCGTCCGCGACGGCGGCGTCCGCGACGACGACCGCCCGTCTCCTCCTCTTCGGCCTCTGCTTGCCGAGCGGCGCGCGCACTGGCAGGGGCAAGGGGCGCTTCCGCCTCTTCTGCCTCTACGGTCTCGACCACATCCGGCGCCTCTTTCTCTTCTTCGTCGGCGACGAGGCCGGAGGCGGCCACCGGTTCGGCCTGCTCCTGCGCCGTCTCCATCTGCCGCTCGCGTTCGAGGCGTGCGCGCTCGATGCGCTCCTGCGCGGCGCGCGCGGCCGTCTCGTCGTCTGCGCCGTCCGACTTCTTCTTGTCGACGACGATGCGCTCGAACTCCTCCTCCTCGTCGAAGAAGTCTGAGACGTAGAGGAAGGCGTCGCGCTCAAGGCCGATATCGACGAAGGCCGACTGCATGCCGGGCAGGACGCGCATGACGCGTCCCTTGTAGATATTGCCGACGATGCCCGTGCTCGACTCGCCGCGCTCGATGTAGAACTCCGTGACTCGCCCGTTCTCGACGATGGCGATTTTCTTCTCGCGTCCGTTGACGCTGACGATTAACTCTTTCGGCATGTTCGGAAAACTGTCTCCATGAAAAATCGCGGCGCGCCTCGCCTGCCACAAAGAGTTGCGGCGGCGGAGTTGTGCGCGCGTCCGCTCAGGTTAAAAGTGTGCGACGCGCGACGGCACGACGGCGCGGCGACGCGTGCGCGGCCTGCGAGCTTACGCGAAGTAAGCGAGGCGCGAGCGTGCGGCGCGCGTGCGCGCGTTCGTATTGAGCGCAGCCCGTGTGGCCGACGCTCTCTGTCTGTGTGTTGGAATGGATGACGCTTGCGCCTCGCGCGACGCTCGCGGGGCGCCCGGACAGAGGAAGGTAGACTTCCTCCGTGCGAAAGCAGGATGGACTATTCACTTAACAAAAACCCCGTGCGGAAGGCCGCGCCCGATTGGCGACCGCGAGCCTGCGACCTGTGCGGGTCGAAGCTTACTCGACGCGTGCGCGTCAGTTCGCGCAGGGTTTGCGTCGAGCAAAGCCTGCACGACCGGCCTCTCTAGCGGAAGGGAAGTGCGGCGGCGAAACAGTTCGCTTGAACTCCCGCGCATTTCCACCTCGCGCTGGCGGCAGCGGCTTCCGTACATTTCAAAGAGAGATGAAACTTGCGAGGCCGCTTCAGGGTTGGTCAAGACCGTCTCCGCAGCGGCTCGCTCAAACTTTTTGTCCCGTCAATTTCAGGGCGCGCACACGCGCGTCGCGCCGTGCCGGAAAGTTGTCAGATTCAGGCAAAAAGGACAGGCAAGCCGGAGTATAGCCGGAAAAGTGTCTAAAGTCTAAAGTCCGGAGTCTAAAGTCCGAGACCGCAGTCTTGGCGACTCCCGACTGTGGACTTCAGACTTCAGGCTGAGAGTTTAGTTGACGAATCTTCTCAGGCGGACGCTGATGGCGAAGCCGATGGCGACGGAGGTGGCGAGGATGGCCGAAAGCCCCGCGCTCATCAGCGGCAGCGGGACACCGATGACGGGCAGGAGTCCGAGCGTCATCCCGACGTTGATGAAGATTTGGAAGGCGAGGCCGCCGACAATCGCCATGATGACGAGCATCCCTGTCCTGTCGGGCGCACGCCGCGCGCCCGAAATCAATTTCGAGAGTAGGACGACGTAGGCCAGCAGGAGCAGTATCGTGCCGAAGAAGCCGGTCGTCTCGGCCGTCGCGGCGAAGATGAAATCGGTGTGCGGTTCGGGCAGGAATTTGAGACTGCTCTGCGTGGCTTCGGCCGAAGTGTCAGAGCCGGTCAAGCGCCCCTTGCCGACCGTCAGTATCGACTGCCATGTGTGATAGCCGAAGCCGCGCCGGTCTGCGTTCTCCGGGTCGAGGATGACGTTGATGCGCTCCTGTTGATAGCCCTTGATGACTCCCGCCTCGACGCCCACGACGTAAGCGGCCGGGATAGCCAACGTCGCCAGCACGAGCGCCGCGACGACAATCCACATGCGGATGGAGGAGAGAAAGAGGACGACGGCGAGCAGCGGCATGTAGGTGATGGCCTGTCCCGCGTCCGGTTCGAGCAGAATGAGACTGACGGGCAGCGCGAGGATGGCGACTCCCATCAGCATCTCTTTGATGGTCAGCGTCGAGTGGCGCGGGCGACCGAAGTAGCGCGCCAGCATCAGCACCGTCGGAATCTTGACGAACTCAGAGGGCTGGAACGTGCCGAGACCCGGAATCATAATCCACGCCTGCTGCCCGTTGACCTTATGACCGATGCCCGGAATGAGCACGAGCACGAGCAGGATGAGGCCGAACACGTAGAAGGCCGGAGCGAAATGGATAATCTTGCGATAGTCCGTGAAGGCGACGCCGAGCATCACGACCATCGAGATACCGAGGCCGATAAGCTGCTTTTTCCAGTAATTCATCTCCGGCTGCGCGTTGTAAATCTGCCACGTGCCGAAGATGGCAATCGCCACCGCCAGCAGCGTCAGAAACCAATCGAAGTCGCGCAAGCGCCTGTGTTCGAGAATGGCAACCATAAAATCTCAGGCTGACAGGTGATAAGTGATAGGTGATAAGTGATAGGTGATAAGAGAAGAACCCGTTTTCTCCTATCACCCATTACCCATCACCCATCACCTGTTTTGAGCTATCTGTTGCGGCGGCGGCAGCAGTTCGGGGTGAGTCTTGCCGACGTAGACATCGTAGACGGCGCGGACGGCCGGAGCGGCGAAGGTGCCGCCGAAGCCGACGTTTTCGATGAGCGCGATGGCCGAAATCTCCGGCTTGTAGGCCGGTGCGACCGAGACGAACCACGCGTGGTCTTTGTTCTCGCCAACGTCCTTGCCGAGCGAGACGACCTGCGCCGTGCCCGTCTTTCCGGCAATCTCGAAGCCTTCCATCTTGATGCGTCCGGCCGTGCCGCCCGCGTTGACCACGTCGTACATGCCGTCCATCACGATGCGGTATTGCTCTTCGGTCATCGGGATAATCTTCGGGTCAGGTCGGTCGAACCCGCGCTTCGGCCGTTCGGGGAAAGGCCCGATGGCGTGCATCGCGCGCGCCTCCTTCAACAAGTGCGGCACGTAGAGTTTGCCGCCGACGCCGATGGAGGCGACGGCGCGCAGCATCGCAATCGGCGTGGCGAAGTCGTAGACCTGACCGAAGGAGGCGTAGACGGTGTCGATGTCTCGCCATTCGGGGTCGCGCGGGTTGAAACGCGCCTTGAACTTGCGAGAGGGCGTCCAACTAATCAGTTCGCGCGGGAGGTCGATGCCGGACTTCCTGTTAATCTCGAACTCGTTGACCATCTCCTCGATGCCTTCGAGCCGCATCTTGAGGCCGAGGCGATAGAAGTAGCCGTCGCAGGAGTGCTGGATGGCGACGCGAACGTTGGGCGAGCCGTGACTGCCCATGCAACGCGTGAACTTGTTGCCGATGGTGATGCCGCCGCCGCAGACGAGGTTCGAGTTCTTGACCGTAATCGCGCCCTGCTGAAGACCGGCGACGGCCATCGGAATCTTCCACGTCGAGCCGGGAGGATAACGGCCGCGAATGGCGCGGTTGGTGAGCGGCGCTTTCGGGTCTTTCAGCAGGCGGCGCGCCTCAGCGCGTCCCTCCGGCGTGTTGATGCGTTGCGAGAAGATGTTCGGGTCGAAGGTGGGATAGGAGGCCATCACCATCACTTCGCCGTTGTTCGGGTCCATTGCGATGATGACGCCGCGCTTTGAAGGCGAGTTGCGCAGTTGCTCTTCGGCCGCCAGTTGGAGGTCGAGGTCGATGGTGGTGACGATGTCTTGACCGGGCTGCGGCTGGACGGTTTCGAGTTCGCGCTGAATCTGTCCGCGACTGTTGACCTCGACCTTGCGATAGCCGTCGCGCCCGCGCAGGTAGTGGTCGTAAGTCGCCTCCAAGCCCTCCTGCCCGATGATGTCGCCGGGGCGATACGGGTTCTCCTGACTGTCTCGATACTTGGGCTGCTTCAACTGCTCCGGGCTGATTTCGCCGACGTATCCGAGGACGTGCGCCAGCACGCCGTTTTCCGGGTAGCGGCGCTGCGGCTGCTCGCGGATGGAGAGTTCGGGAAACTCCAATTGGTGGGCTTCGACCCACGCGATATCGGCGCTGTCGGCGTTCTCCTTGACGGGAATGTACTCGAAGGCGGGCTGCGACTTGACGGCCTCGAACTGCTCGCGCAGGAGGTCTGGGTCGAGCGCCAGCCCTTCGGAGAGCGGCTTGACGAGGGCGTTGAAGTCCTTGTTCTTCATGTCCTCGCGCGTCAGCACGACGTTGTAGATGGAGCGCGAGTCAACGAGCAGTTTGCCGTTGCGGTCGAAGATTGCGCCGCGCGGGGCGGGGATGGGCAGCAGACGGATGCGCTGGTTCTCGGCGCGCTCGGCGTAATACTCGCCGTTGACGACTTGCAGGTAATAGAGCCTGACGCCGAGCACGACGAGCAGCACGACGACGAGCACCTGAATCACCGTCAGGCGCAGACGCAGGTTTTGCGATTCGTCCTCAAATTTCATAAGTCACAGAGGTTCGGTCTTTAATACTTTCGTCCCCTCGACGTGCGGCGTGCGACGCGCCGCCGGAACTTGAACTGTCGGCGTTGGCGCGCCGTCTCGCTGAAGAAGGTGTCGAGCACGTAGATGATGATAGTTCCCGTAATGGTCGTCCCGATAATCGTCCCGGCGACCGTTTCGACGAAGGGCGCGACGGGCGGCTGGCGCAGCAGTCTGTGCAGCAGGACGTAAACGCACGAATCGAAAGCGGCCGCACTTGCTAAGACGGGAATTCTGAGCAGCGGGTTGTCAATCCTGATGCGCGTCACCATGAAGGCGATGAGATAGGCTGTCAGGGTTTTGGAGAAGCCGCCCGCGCCGAGCAGCCCGCCGCCCAGAGCGTCGGTCGCCAGCCCCGCCACCGTCCCGATAATGACGGCTTGGAGCGGGTCGCGCCGGAGCGCGAAATAGGTCACGACGATGAGCGTGAGGTCGGCGTATTTGAGCCACTCGCCGGCCGTCGGGATTGAGCGCAGAGACGACTGCAACAGCACCGCCAGCGCCACGCACACGGCAATCTTCAGTCTCATAAAAACGGTGATAGGTGATAGGCCATCAGTGATAGGTGATGAGTGACAGGTGATAAGAGAAGAACTGTTTTTGTCCCATCACCTATCACTCATCACTTATCACTGATGGCCTATCACTTTTTGCCCTTGTCCACGTTCGGCAGCGCGCGGTCGGGCGCGTTGCGCTGCGGGGGACGGTACTGCAAGACCGCCACCTCCGAGAGCGAATCGAGCCGCGCGCTCGGCTTGACGCGGATGACGTGCGGCGAGGTGGCCGAGCCTTGCTGCACTTCCACCACCGTCCCGACGTTTAAACCCGGCGGATAGATGCCGTCCTGTCCCGTCGTCACCACGTAGTCGCCGACGTTGACGGTCTCCAACCCGGACACGTAGCGCATCTCCAGCAGCCCGTTCTTGCCGTAGCCGCGCACCGAGCCGAGTGCGTTCGACGCGCCGAGTTGGCCGACGACCGCGCCGGCCGCCGCCCGCTCGTCCGTGACGAGCATGACCTGCGCGGTGACGGGGCTGACGGCGACGACGCGACCGACGATGCCGTCGCGCGTGGCGACCGGCATGTTCAACTCGACGCCCGACGAAGAACCCCGGTTGATAATGACCGTGTTGAACCAGATGGACGGGTCGCGCGCGATGACGCGCGCCGGGACGACGCCGTACTCCGAATCCTGCTTCATGTCGAGCAGGCTCTTGAGCCGTTCATTCTCGTCGCGTGCGGCCTTCGCATCCCGTAACTCCGACTCGGCCGCCGCGAGCCGCTCGCGCAGTTGCTCGTTTTCGACCTGCGCGCGCCGGAGGTTGGCGAGGTTCTGGAAGAAGCCGATGCTCGCGCCGCCCGCGCCCGTCGTTGCGCGCTGCACGGGCGAGACGGCGGCCTGCGCCCAGACGCGCAGCACGCGCTGCTTGGTCACGGCGTCGCGGGCGTCCCATGTCATCAACCCGAAGTTGACAACGAGCAGGCCGAGCAGCCAGACCGGCGCGCGCTGCCTTAGCTCTTTCTGCGTCCGAAGCATCTTCGATGAGAATCAGTGATAAGTAATGGGTGATAGGTGATAAGAGAAAACCTGTCTTGTCCTATCACCTATCACCCATCACCTATCACTACTCTTTACGTCCCGCTCGTCAGCGTGTTGTCCCACTTGACGCGCTTGAGGAGGTTGAAGTCCGAGAGCATCTTGCCCGCGCCCAAGACGACCGAGGAGAGTGGGTCTTCGGCGACCGAGACGGGCAGCCCCGTCTCGATGGAGAGACGCCGGTCGAGGTTCTTCAGCAGCGCCCCGCCGCCCGTCATCACGATGCCGCGCTCGACGATGTCGGCCGACAGTTCCGGCGGCGTCCGCTCAAGCGCCACACGCACGGCGTTCACGATGGTCGAGACGGAATCGGCCAGCGCCTCTCGAACTTCCTCGTCCGTGATGGTGATGGTCTTCGGGATGCCTTCGATGAGGTTGCGGCCGCGCACGTCCATCGAAAGCGGCTCGTCGAGCGGGAAGGCGCTCCCCAGTTCAATCTTGATGGCCTCGGCCGTGCGCTCGCCGATAAGGAGGTTGTACTTGCGCTTGATGTACTGCGTGATAGCTTCGTCCATCTCGTTTCCGGCGACGCGCACGGCGCGCGAGTAGACGATGCCGGACAAACTGATGACGGCGATATCGGTCGTGCCGCCGCCGATGTCGACAATCATGTTGCCGTGCGGCTCGGTGATGGGGAGGCCCGCGCCGATGGCCGCGCACATCGCCTCCTCCACCAGATAGACCTCTGAGGCTTTAGCGCGATAGGCCGAGTCTTCGACGGCGCGGCGCTCGACCTGCGTAATCTCGGAGGGGATGCCGATGACGACGCGCGGGCTGACCCATGTCTTGCCGTTGTGCGCCTTGCGGATGAAGTGCTGAAGCATCTTCTCCGTCACCTCGAAGTTGGCAATCACGCCGTCTTTCATCGGGCGGATGGCGACGATGTTGCCGGGCGTGCGCCCCAACATCTCTTTGGCCTCTTTGCCGACGGCCTCCGGCGTGTTGGTGACCTTGTTGATGGCGACGATGGAAGGTTCACTGACGACGATGCCGCGCCCCTTGGCGAAGACGAGCGTGTTGGCCGTGCCGAGGTCAATGGCAAGGTCGCTAGAGAACAGGCTAAAAAAGGATTTAAATGCCATTCGGTTTCCTGTCACTACCTCTTAACTGAAAAACGCGCCGGAATCTGAACAAACGTGAGCGCCATCCTGCGCGCGAGCGAACCCACAAAGATACACCGAAGCGGCGCTTCTTTGCTAACCGTCAGACACATGTCGCGGAGGCTTCAGGATATCAGCGAGTGAGACTCGCTCCTGTTGTTGTCGTGCTTGTAACCGCTCGGTAGGGGGGTGTCGGCTCTGCTGCTACTGAACAACTCGCTCAATGCTTTACAGCATGCGACCGAAAATGTCTATAACTTTTTGAGCCGGGAAACGGAAAATTTTCGTCACGCGCCCGCCGCAGGCTCCGGTGCGAAGCGGATGCAGTTTTTGCGCGCCGCTTTGGCCTCGTACATGGCCGCGTCGGCGCAGGCGACGAGTTGCTGCGGCGACTGCGCGTGTTCGGGGAAGGTGGCGATGCCGAAGGAGGCCGTCAGCGACAGGCGCAGGCGTCGGCCGCCGGTGAAAGGGTGGTTGGCGATGCGCGAGCGGACGCGCTCGGCGACGCGCGCGGCCATCTCGATGCCTGTTTCGGGAAGGATGACGACGAACTCGTCGCCGCCGTAACGCGCCACCACGTCCGTATCGCGCACACATGAGAGGATGACTCCGGCCATCTCCATCAGGACGTGCGAGCCGACGAGGTGCCCGTGACGGTCGTTGACCGCCTTGAAATCGTCGAGGTCAAGAAAGAGCGCGCTGACGGATGAGCCGTAGCGGCGCGCGCGCTTGATTTCGCTGATGAGGAACTGTCTGAGGTAACGCGCGTTGTGCAGCTTCGTCAGGTCGTCTGTCTGCGAGAGCCGTTCGGCCTCGGCGATGCGGACGGCGTTCGAGAGAGCCGCCGCGAGCGGCAGCGCGAGCGCCGAGAGAAAGGAGGCGTCGGCACGCGAGAAGGCGCGCACCCTTTCGCCTTCGCGGACGGCTTCGAGGACGCCGATGACGCGTTCACTGCTGAGTAGCGGAATGGCGATGACGCGGCGCGCGCCCTCGGTCTTACGCAACGTCTCGGCCGACGCGGCGGCGCGTCTCGCCGCGCACGACTCCGCGCCGGAGAGCGCCAGCGCGTCGCCCATCAGCGCGCGTCGCCAGTCTCCTTCCGGCAGAGCGCGCTCGCTCGCCGTCAGCCCGCGCACGGCGAGCGGTTCGAAAGCGAGCTCTTCGGGCTGTGCGCCGCCCTCGCCGACGAGGTAAATAGTCCAACGGTCTGCTTTGACGAGCGAGGCGAGTCCGGCCAGCGCGGCCGAGGCGGCGCTCTTCTGGTCGGCCGCGAAGTGCAAGGCCGCGACCGTCTCGAAGGCCGCGCGCAGACGCGTCACGCTCAAGTTGTCGGGCAACAGCAGGCTCGAAGGCGCAATCATCGGCTCGTCGTCCGGGGGCAACTCCTCGCGTCGCTCGCGCGGGCTAAGCTGGCCGGAATTGCCGCGTGATTCGAGTTCATGCAGCAGCGCGCGCAGTTGCGCCGGGTCGTCTGCGACGGCGCGGAAGCCGAGCCGTTCAAGGGCGGCCGCGTCGAGACGCCGCGCCATCGTGCGCGCGACATCAGGCGACGGGGGGCGACGGCAGGCGACGAGCGGCGCATCCGGCCACGTCTCTGCGGCGCGACGCGCGACGGCATGAACCTCTGCCACGTCAGCCCCGGCCGCGACTTCGTAGAGCACTGCGAGCGGCATCTGCGACACATCGGCAGCCGCCCGGCCGACGCGTCCGCGACCCGCCACGTCGCCGAAAGCCTTAACCGTCGTCGCGCGCACACCGGCCTCGTCGAGCGCCTCCAACAACGCCTCCGCCGGATGCTCGTGTTCGCTCCTGAGAAGGATGACGGGTTTCATAAAGACAGGTGATAGGTGATGAGTGATAGGTGATAAGAAAAACAGCAGTCAGTTGTCAGTCGTCGGTTAAGGATGATGAGAGGCGCGCTGTTTTCCGTCTTATCACCTATCACCCATCACCTATCAGTAGTTTCCTCAACACTATTTGCTCCCGAAGGGGAAGCGGTAGCTGTCGCGATTGCCCTGCGCGTCTTCGGCCTCGACGTGGACTTCGCGCGTGCCGGCCGGCGCGGTGATTTGGAGTTGGAAGTGGCCGTCGCGTGAGGCCAGCGTCTCGCGTCCGGCGATGCGGATGGTGCTGCCCGGCACGGTGCGCCCACGGACGAGATAAATCTGCCCTGCGACGTACTCGAAAGACACGTCCGAGACGCCGACGCGCTCGCCCGTCCCGCCCTCCGCAACGACGAGGAACTTCTGCGGCTCGCTCCACTCGCTGGCCTGTCCCGAAGCGGCGACGGCGCGCACGCGCCAGAAATAGTTGCCCTGACGGAGGTCGCCGACGGTGAACTCGGTGGCCTGAAGCTGGTCGCGCTCGATGACCTTCCCGGCCGTGACGAAGAAGGGCGAGGTGGCGACTTCGACGCGGTAGTGCGTGGGCGCGCCCGTCGCCGGACGCTGCCAGCGCAACGCGACGCTCGTCGCGCCGCCCTTGCGCGTCGCTATCTTTTCCAGATTGCGCGGCGCTGAAGGGACGGGCACGTCGAGCAGCTTTTCCCTCTGCGTGATGCTGCCCGTCGGGTTGACGGCCACGTACTCGCCGCCGGCCAGCGTGGTCTGGTCGCCGTTGCGCGTGCTGGTGACGACGCTGCCGTCCGTGACGCGAATGTCTTCGGACTGGTCTTCGCGGACGCCGATGCTGACGCCCGTCTGCGCGCCCAGTTGGTTCTCTGTGAGCGGCGTCTTCACGACGTTGCTCGCGCCTTCGGGTTGCTGTTCGGTGCGGACGCTCATCTGTCCTCGGTCGACGGCGACGCGGACGTTCGTCCGTCCACCGTCTCCGGTGGTGTTCTCCGCGATGGTCACGACGCTGTTCGGCTTGACGATGAGCGTCGAGCCGTCTGCCAGCGTGATGCGCGCGCGCCCGTCCTGTTGGGTCTGCACGGTGTCGCCGGGAAACAGGCGCGTGTCGGCGCGCGCCTGTATAGTCTCGCGCGTCGAGG
>DASZCR010000272.1:0-13138 GCA_035942915.1 Pyrinomonadaceae bacterium
GGGCCCGCGACGCCAACGCCTGCGCGAAGAGGAACGCGCCTATGAGTCGCGGCTCTTCGAGGTCGAGCCGGGCGTCCGTCTTCTCGCGCACTGTCGCTGGCAGCCCGCACACCTCAGCCGTCCGACATTGCTGCTCGTTCACGGACTCGAAGGGTCGAGTTCGTCGCGCTACATTCTCGGCACGTCGGGCAAGGCTTTCCGCGCAGGCTTCAACGTCGTGCGCCTGAACGTGCGCAACTGCGGAGGGACGGAGCATCTCGCACCGACGCTCTACCACAGCGGCATGAGCGACGACGTGGCGCGCGTCGTCGCAGAACTGATAGAGACAGACGGTCTCACGTCGCTCTTCGTCGTCGGCTTTTCGATGGGCGGCAATCTCGTCCTGAAGATGGCGGGCGAGATGAGCGCCGACGCGCCGCGCCAACTCAAGGGCATCTCGGCCGTCTCGCCTTCGCTCGACCTGCGCGCCTGCGCGCACGCCATCGAGCAACGCTCGAACTGGCTCTACCAGCAGAGTTTCGTCCGCAGCCTCCACCGTCGCATCCGTCACAAGCAGAAACTCTTCCCCGACATCTACGACACCACCCCCTTGCGACGCGTCCGCACCGTGCGCCAGTTCGACGAAATTTATACGGCCGTTCACGGCAACTTCCGCGATGCCGACGACTATTACGCGCGCGCCAGCGCGCTGCAATTCGTCCCGCGCATCCGCGTGCCGACCTTCATCCTACACGCGCAGGATGACCCGTTCGTGCCCTTCGCTTCATTTCGCGACCCGGCGCTCGCCGAGAATCCGTGCGTGCTCTTCCTCGCGCCGCGTTACGGCGGCCACGTCGCCTTTCTCGCAGACGAGGCGCGCAACGAAGACCGCTTCTGGGCTGAGAACCGCGTCGTTGAGTTCTGCGCGCTGCTCGCGGAAGGCGACGGCGGGTGAGCGCGCCGGGCTGAGATAGTTGACCGTCTTTTGATGCGA
Organism: Pyrinomonadaceae bacterium; assembly: GCA_035942915.1. GTDB lineage: Bacteria > Acidobacteriota > Blastocatellia > Pyrinomonadales > Pyrinomonadaceae > DASZCR01. The sequence goes on from DASZCR010000272.1 coordinate 974, forward strand.
GAGGAGCGCGCTCGCAGACTTGCGCCCTCGAAGCCACGCACCGTAAGCTTGAGGAGTTAAATCTTAAACCGTATCTGACACGACTAAAGATGCTGATTGAAACGGCAGAAGCGGGCGGCGGCGGGGGCATATACGTCGCCCTCAAACTTTTCTCCGTTCTCCTGCTCGTCCTCGCGAACGGCTTTTTCGTCGCGGCGGAGTTCGCCTTCGTCGGAGTTCGCCGCTCGCGCATCGAGACGCTGGCCGAATCTGGCGAGGGCGCGGCGCGGCGTCTGCTCTCCATCCTCGACAACCTCAACGCCTATCTGTCGGCCTCGCAACTCGGCATCACTCTGGCCTCGCTGGCGCTCGGCGCAATCGGCGAACCGGCCTTCGCCGCGCTGCTCGAAGGCCCTCTGCACCGCGCGGGCGTCACCGATGAAGGGACGATTCATACGGTCTCCTTCATCGTCTCCTACGTGATTATCACCTGCTTCCACATCGTCCTCGGCGAACAAGCGCCGAAGCTGATAGGCTTGGAGCGCGCCGAGCGCGTGGCGATGTGGACGGCGTGGCCGATGCAGGTCTTCTACAAAGTGCTCAGTTGGCCGATACACGCGCTCGACTGGGCGAGCGCTGCCACCGTTCGCCTCTTCGGCCTGCACGCGACGAGCGCGCACGCCTCCATCTACACGGAGGCAGAACTGCGGCAACTCGTCGAGATGGCGCACAAGGGCGGCCACATCGAGGCCAACGAACAACAACTCATCAACCGCGTCTTCGACTTTGCCGACGCCGAAGTGCGCGAGGCGATGGTGCCGCGCACGGCCGTCGCCGCGTTGCCTGTGACGGCCACGCTCGAAGAGGCTGAGGAGGCTTTCTGCGAGGGCGGCTACTCGCGCATGCCCGTCTATCGTGAACATCTCGACGACGTGGTCGGCATCCTCTTCATGAAGGACTTGATGCCGTGCCTGCGCACGACCGCCCGCAGAGAGTTCGACCTCAAGGCGATGCTCCATCCGCCCATCTTCGTTCCGGCGACGGCGCGTCTCGGCGCTGTCCTCTCGCAGATGCAACAGGCGCAGACGCACCTCGCCTGCGTCGTCGATGAGCACGGCGGCCTCGAAGGCATCGTCACGCTGGAAGATTTGCTCGAAGAGATTGTCGGCGAGATAAACGACGAATACGACGAGGAGTCGCGCGCGCAGATTGTCGAAGAGGCCAACGGGACATTTCTGCTCGACGGGATGCTGGCCGTGCGCGACGCCAATCGCCGCTTCAATCTGAAGTTGCCGGAAGAGGCGGGCTACACGACGATGGCCGGTTTCCTGCTGGCAAAAGCCGGACGCCTTCTGCGTCCCGGCGAGTCGGTCGAGCACGACGGCGCGCATTTCCTCGTCGAGCACGTTGACCGCCGACGCATCCGGCGCATCCGCTTCACGCCCGCCCCACCACCGACCGACACGGAGGCCGCCGCCTGAAGCATCTGTCAGGCCAATCAGTCGCAGAGAGACGCACAATGAACAACGCAGGCGCAACCACAGAACTGACCTACGTGCTCATCACGATGGCCTTCCTTCTGGTCTTCGCCGTCGCGGCCGTGCTCGTCTTCATACGCCTCTGGCGCAAGGAGCGCAGGAAATAACGCGCGCACGCCGACGTTAAAAGATTCCGTTTACTTTTCCAGTTTTTTCAGCAGGCGACCGGCCTGATTGCGCGCAATCAGCGGGAGGCGCTCGTCCGTGCTCAGTTCGCGCAGGAGCGGAAGGAGTTGCTGCGGGTCGGAGAGGCCGTTGCGCGCGATGACGCTTTCAAGACTGCTCAGAAGTTTGGGTGCGACGAGCGGCTGGCTCTCGCGCGCGACCTCTATCTCGAAGACGAAGATGACCTGGTCGGCGGCGCGACGATATTCGTTAGCCAGCGCGTAGGCGTCGCGGTCTTGGCTGTAGGTGAACTCGGCCGTGCGCTCGCGCGTGCCGCGCGTCATGCGCAGGCGCGTCGTGCCGAGACTGGCGACGGGTTTGGTCGATTGATAGTCGGTGGTCGAATCGAGGAAGTTAAGCGCCGTCCAGAGCGCCTTGATGCGTTGCAGCGCGGCCTCCGAGAGTTGGAACGGTTCGGTGATGGGTTCGGTGTCGCCGCGTCGCTCGAAGAGAATCCGGCCGCGCCCCGACGCGTCGTGTTCGATACGGATGTGGCTGATGACAAATTCGGCCTTCGTGAACTCGTAGAAGTAGCGCGTCTCGTCTGCGTTCGCAGCAGACTGTTGAGGAGCGTCGTTCTCATTCGTCTTCTGTCGCGTCTCGGTAGGCTGTGGCGGCGCCTTCTTCTCGTCAGGGCGCTGCGTCACCTTGTTCTGCGCGCAGGCGCAAACAGCCGCGCCCAGTACAGCGAGCGCGGCCAGTAGAAGCGACGCGATAGTTTGACCTCTACACACGATTACTCGAACCGGACGGAGACGAGTTTCGAGACGCCCGCCTCCTCCATCGTCACACCGTAGAGCGCACGCGCCACCTCCATCGTCCGCTTGTTGTGCGTGATGACGATGAACTGCGTGCTCTCGGACATCTCCGTAATTTTGTTCGTGAAGCGGCCGATGTTGGCTTCGTCGAGCGGAGCATCAACCTCGTCGAGCAGACAGAAAGGCGACGGTCGATAGCGGAAGATGGCGAGCACGAGCGAGAGCGCGGCCATCGCCTTCTCGCCGCCGGAGAGCAGCAGCACGTTCTGTAGACGCTTGCCCGGCGGCTGCGCCACGATGTCGATGCCGGACTCCAACACGTCGTCGGCGTCTATCAAACTCATCTCGCCGCGACCGCCGCCGAAGAGCTCGACGAAGAAGGCGCCGAAGTTGTGGTTAATCTCCTCGAAGGCGTGGCGGAAACGCTCGCGCGAGCGGCGTTTAATCTCGCGCAGCGCCTCCTCGGTCGAGATGATGCCGTCGGTGATGTCCTGCCGCTGCGCGGTCAGGAACGTCAGACGTTCTTCCGCCTCAGCCAACTCTTCGAGCGCCATCATGTTGACCGCGCCGAAACTCTCGACGCGCGCACGCATCTCCTCGACGTGTGCGCGAGCCGCCTCAAGGTCAAAATCTTCCGGCAGTTCGACCGCCTCGGCCAACTCTTCGAGCGGCTGTGTCAACTCGTTCGCGCAAGCCTCGCGCACGTAGTTGAGCCGCGCGGCCGACTCTGCCCTGCGTACTTCGAGCGCGGCGCGCGCGTCACGCGCGGCGGCGGCTCGCTGGTGCAACTCGGTCAATTCCTGTGCGAGCGCGTCGGAACGCTCGCGCGCTTCGGCGAGCAAGGCGGCGGCCTCCTCGACGTTTCTTTCGAGTTCCGAGCGTTCGCTCTCGATGCGCCCGGCGCTCTCTTCCGTCTCCTCCAAAGCACGACGCAACTCGGCCGCGCGCGCAGTCATCTGCGCGACCTCCGTCTCGTGCCTGTCGAGACGCGCGCGCAACTCGCCCGACTCGGACTCCATGCGTCGCAACTCTGCGGCCGTCGCACGCCTTCGCTCGGCGGCGGCGGCGGCCGTCGCGCGCTGTTTGCTCAGGTGCTCGCTCTCTGCTTCGGCCGCACGGCGCGCAGCCGCCAGACGCTCGGCCGCCTCTGCGACCGATTGCGTCGCAGCGAGACGCGCGGCTTCGGCGGCGGCGGCCTCCAAAGTCTGCGCGGCGAGACGCTCGCGCAAGGCGCGCTGCTCTTCGGCGAGACGCGCCGCATCGTCGGCGACGACGCGCATGTGCCGCTCGGCGCGTTCAATCTCCTGCGCCAGTTGCGCCGCGTTCAACTCGCGTGCGACGTGCTGGCGCTCCTCGCGGCCGATGGCCTCGTTCAACAGCACGTACTGGTCTTCGAGTTCGCCGAGCCGCTTCTGCGCATTGATGGAAGCCTCTTCGGCAAACAGGAGGTCTGCTTCGAGACCGGTCGCGCGCGCCTCAAGCTCGCGCATCTCGCGTTTGAAGGCGAGCAGCCCCGCGCCTTCTTCCGCCACCGGGCGACCGCCCGCCGCGACGAGTTGACCACCCGCCACCCACTCACCTTCGGGCGTCACGAACATCTCGCCCGTCGCCAGCGACCAACTCGTCGCCTGTTCGAGCGTCGGGACGACGCGCGCGTTCATCTCGCGCGCGAGCGTCCGCCGCAGGACTGCGGCAATCTCGCGCGGCGCGCCGAGCAGGTCGGCAACGCGCACCTCACGCCCATCAGCCAGATTCTCATCGGTCAACGCCGCACCGCGACGCGTCTCGTCGCCTTCGTCGTCCGCGCCGCCGTGCAAGCCTGCGACGAGGAACGTGGCGCGTCCCGCGCCGCTCGCCTGAAGCCACGCCGACGCACGCAACGCGTCGTCCGGCGTCGGCACGATGACGGCTTGCAGGTGCGAAGCAAAGACGCTCTCGACGGCGCGCTCCCACTGCGGCTCAACCCGCAGCACGTCGGCGAGCGTGCCGATGGCGTGAAAATCTTTCGGCGCCTCGGCGTCGCCTTCCGCCGAGAAGATGCGCTGGACGGCGCGCGAGTAGAGCGAACGTTCCGAGTCGAGTTCTTCAAGCGTGTCGAGGCGATGACGCACGCGCGCCGCCTCGTCGCGGACGCGGATGTGGTCGGCGGCCGTGACGGCCACCTGCTCGCGCGCCTCTGCGGCGCTGCGTGCCAGCGCGTCGCGTTCGGCCGCGAGACGGTCTAAAGCCTGACGCGCCGAGACGATTTCCAGTTGCAGGCGCTCGGCATCGCTGCGCGCCTGCGCGTGCGCGGCCGATGCGCGCTCGCCCTCGCGCGCCAGCCCTTCGGCCTGCGCCGCCAGTCTTTCCAGAGCGACTTCAAGCTGGCGACCAATCTCTAGGAGGCGCTCGGCGACGGCCGTGTGCGTCAGCAGTTCCGCACGCGCGCTCTCAATCGTCGCCTCTGCTTCGAGCACTCCGGCGAGGCGCTGCGCGTAAGAGTTTTCGGCCGCTTCGAGTTGGCGCGCGCTCTCCTCGCTCGCCTCGCGCAACTGCGCGTCCGTCAAGCGCAAGCCCTCGCCTTCGGCCTCGACGATAGAGAGCCGCGCGCGTATCGTCTCAATCTCCTGCCGCACTTCCGCGACGCGCTTCTCCAACGAAGCGAGTTGGTCTTCCTGATAACTGCGCTCACGCTCGCGCCTGTCCTGCTGCAAAGCAGACTCGGCGACGGCGGCGCGCGCCTCCGACAACGCATCCTCTCTGGCACGCGCCTCTGAGGTGGCACGCCGCGAAGCCTCCTCGCGCTCGTCCAACTCGCCCGCGAGCGCCGTCGTCTCCTCGTTGGCCTCCGTGAGCCGCACTCTCAGTTCGTCCAGATGTGCGGTCAACACGCGGTAGTCCGCCGCATAGACCTGTCGCAGCAGGTCGCGCAGTTCTTCCCGCAGTTGCCGGTAGCGCCGCGCCTTCGCGGCCTGACGACGCAGCGAGTTCACCTGCTTTTCAATCTCGGAGATGATGTCGGAGACGCGGTTGAGGTTCTGGCGTGCGCCGTCGAGACGCGCTTCGGCGGCGCGCTGGCGGACGCGGAACTTCGTGATGCCTGCCGCTTCCTCGATGAGCGTGCGCCTGTCCATCGGCTTGGCCGAGAGAATCTGTCCGATGCGCCCCTGTTCGATGATGGCGTAGTGCGCGCCTGAAAGTCCCGTGCCGGAGAAGAGGTCTTGAATGTCGCGCAGGCGGCAGACCCGGCCGTTTAAGAGATACTCGCTCTCGCCCGAACGATAGAGGCGACGCGTGACGGAGACCGATTCGCCCGGCGCGAAATCGAGCGCCATGCGACGCGGACGCCAGTGCCGCTTGTGATGCGCGCGCGCTTTCGTCGTCGCCAACTCGGCCGACAGGACTCCGGCGCTCGTAGTTTCGAGAGCCGTCTCGACAGGAGGCTGCGTCTCGCCTGTAGCGTTCTCACTCGCCGCCGCGTTCGCCTCCGTCTCTGCTCCCGGCTCGCCTGCCGCTTCTTCCATCTCCGGCGCGAGTTTCACTTCGACGGCTTCGCTCTGGTCGTCTATCTCTTCGAGCGCCGTGTCGATGTCGTCAATGTCAGGCTCTTCCTCGACCGTCTCGTCGCGCACCAGATGCAGGACGACTTCGGCCATCCCGCTCGGCTGGCGATTGCGCGAACCCTGAAAGATAACGTCTTTCATCTCCGCGCCGCGCAACTGCTTGACGCGCTGCTCGCCCAGAACCCACGCGATGGCATCGGCGACGTTCGACTTGCCGCAGCCGTTCGGGCCGACGACGGCCGTGATGCCGTTGCCTGTGAAGACAAGTTCCGTGTAATCCGCGAAAGATTTGAAGCCGATGATTTCTAAGCGTTGGAGTCTGAACATTCGTCGTGTTTGCTTCTTCCGTTCGGACGGCGCAACTCTTGGCGTCGGGATGGTCTAAGCACAGCCCGTAGAGCGCGGTGCGGGAGAGGCACACTATATGTTGGAGTGGGCGGCGCTGTCAAACCTTCGCTTGCTTCTGCCGGCGCTCGTCGCCCGACCGGGGCGACGCCTGAAGCCGCGCCCTCTCATCATTTAGCCGCCAACTCGCGCCGCACGTAGAGCACGAGATTAACTCCGGGGCGCAGCGGGTAAGTCTCCCCGACGCGCACGTAGCCCGACCCAAGCGAAGCTTGCAGAATCGCCTCGTCCACCCCGTCCCTGCCGATAACTATCTGGTCTGTGTAAGCGGCCACCCGCCCGTGATAGGCGACGCGCGTGTACTCGCTCAGGTACCAGGGGAGCGGCCAGTAGTCCGACGACGCGACGGCGATGGTCGTCTGCTTACCCGTCCCGGCCGACGCCGCCAGACGGTCTATCTCAGAGACCAGTTGCAGCACCTCGCGCCGCGTGTGGACGTAGACATAAGGGTAGCGTTCGTCGTCGTAATGATAGAAGTTGAGTTGCACACTCTGGTAGAGACCGAGCGCGAGCGCCACTCCCATCAACAAGGCAGCAGGCCAGCGCGTCTCCTTGACGCGCTCCGCCCACGTATCGACGACGCCGACGGCGTAGCCGCTGGCAAGTGCCAGCGGGACGATGAAGTTCAGCGCCAGCCAGGGCGTCTTGTAACCGATGAGCGAGTAGGCCGCGAGCAGGCCGAAAGCCCACGCGCAGGCGAACAGAGGGAAACGACGGCGCGACGGTCTGAGGACGGCGTAGGCCGCACCGGTGGTCGCCAGCAGCAGAATCGCCGCTTCCTCTTGCGCCAGCCACTCGATGTAAGTCCATATCGGCTTGGCGTGCTCAAGCGAAGTCCGCTTCGCCCACAGTTTGAAAGTTCCGAGCGCGTCCGTCACGCCCTGAGAGTTGGAGAAGAAAGACGAGTAGAAGACGACGTTGACGATGATGAAGACGGCGACCGCGTTCGCTGACAGCAGCGCGATGCGCGACGAGTCGCCGAAGCGCGCAAGCTTGTTTGCGCCGCTGCCGGTGCGCGCCTTCGCGCGAGCCGAGCTCTTCGTCGAGCGCGTGCGTTGAACTGCGGCGTTGAAGTCGGCATCACGCGTCGCCCTGCGCGCGAAGCCTTCGGCCAGCAGCGCCGCCAGCAGGATAACCCCGGCCGAGATAAAGGCCGTCTCTTTGGTGGCGAAGAGAAGCCCGGCCGAGACTGCGGCGAGCATCAGATAGCGCGGCCGCGCCGTGTCGTAATAGCGCAGCGCAGCGACGATTACGCCGAGCGTGAAGAAGACGAAGAGCGACTCGTGGATGAAGTAGCGCGAGTAATAGACCGCGCCGGGCGAGACGGCGACGAGTGCGGCGGCCGCGAGCGTGCCCGTCGTTCCGAGATAGCGGCGCAGGCAGAGCACGAGCCAGACGGTCGCCACGCCGAAGATGACGGGAACGAGGCGGATGACGGTCGTCGTCATCCCGAACCACTGTGCGAGCGGCAGTGCGAAGTAGTAGAGCGTCGGGCCGTGATAGTTCTCAGGGTTGTAGCGATACTCGCCCTTCGTCAGCAGGTCTGTCAGGAAGAAGGCGTTGACGCCCTCGTCGTGATGCAGCGGTTTCAGTTCCAGCGCGACGACGCGCAGCAATGCCGCAGCCAGCAGGATGAGGACGCTGCCCCACAGCCACGCGGTCTCCGAGACGGTCGCCTCGTCCCGGTTCTCCGGCGCGTCGGGCGCAAGAAAAGGTCTCCCGTCGGCCATCGTTGCGCCGACGCTCTTACGGTCGCGCTGTTTTGTAGAGGCGGTAGCCACCTGCTTCTCCGACCTTTTGATAATTTTGAAAGAATTGCTCGTTGACGAAAACGCCCGCGCGCGCCAACTCCGTCTGCTCAAGCGGGCTTATCACAACATACTCGATTCCATACTGCTCGACGAGTCGCGCCGCGTCGGGCGCGCCCGCGTAGATACGTCTCAAGTCCGCCGCTCGACGCTGGTAGTCAAGCCCGTGTGACCAGAGATGTCCCTCGTAGCCGCTCAGCGTGCGCCGCCCGGTCAGGTAGACGGGATGATTATATGTCGGCGCGTGGAGAATCAGAGAACGCGGCGGCGTCGTGCGTTTGACCATCTCGGCGAACTCAATCCCCTCGCGGTCGAACGTCTGATGCTGCGCCGTGCCGGAGACGGCACGCCACACGTCGAGCGCGCCGGAGAAGATGAGCGCCGCAAACATCACGAGCGCCGAAGCGCGGACGAGCCACGCGCCGCTGCGCCACAGTCGCGCCAGCAGCAAGGCGACCAGCGGAGCCGAGAGCACCCACCAATAGAAGAGCACCTTGATGTTGTCCCAGACCCAGGGCGAGAGTCTGAAGAGATTGGGCACGACGAAGCAGAGCGCAAACGGCAGATAGAAGAGCAGCAATGGACGCGGCAAGAGTCCGCGCCACGCGAGCGCCGCGACGAGCAGCGGGATGAAGAGCCCCGCGTTGTTCAGCCAGAAGGGCAAGAAGCTTGTCTCTCCCTTGTCCCAACCGAACTGCCAGCCGAAGAAACTGCCCGCGCTCATCCCGCTCTCGCGCGTCGCCCAGATAATCTGCGGCGCGGCGACACCGACCGCGACGACGAAGAACGCCGCCCACGCGCGCAGTCCGTGCCCTTCTGCCTGAGGCGTGCGACGCGCCCTCTCAAATTCAAAAATCAGAGCGATGCACCCGCACATCGCCAAGAGCACGACGAAACTGTGCGCGTGGGCAAGCGGCAGCAGACCGGCGACGACGCCCGCCGCAGACATCCGCGCCATCGGCGATAAGTCGAAGCCGTGCGCCTGCGCCTCAACGGCCTGCGCCTCGCGCGCACGCGACTCGTCAACCGCGCGCTTCGACGCCGCGCCGCGTCGCTTCCCCTTGCGCTTCGTCGCGCCGCCCGGCTCCCCGTCAGCGTGCTCTGTCGCTTCACGTTCGCCGCGCCGCCCGCCCGCGACGAACTCCCAACAGACGGTCAACACGATGAGCACGAGCGAGAGGCCGAGCAACAGGCTGCGTTGCGGGATAAAGAGGGTCGTGATGGCGTTGCCCCAGCGATACGTCTGGCCGAGGATGGTGTAATCGTGCGGCAGGTTGGCGAGCAGGTCCGAGAGGTTTCCGAAAAGACGCGAGAGGCCGCCGCCGCGCGCCCATGCCTCTCTGAAGAGCAGGACGAAGCCGAGACCACCGTTGAAGAGCACGAGCGGCGGCGCGAAGAGCGCGGCTGTGCGGTCGCCCGTCAACTTCAAGGCGAAACGGCGCAGCAGCACGACGAGCGCGAGCGCGAGCGTCATGTTTTCCCAGAACAGCGCGCCTTCCAGCGACGCGCCCGCGCGCACGAACATCGCCGCCACGAAATCGACGAGGAAAGGGTACGTCAGCCTTACTCCCGCAAACTCCGTGTGCTCCGGCGGAAAGTTCTCGCCGTAGAGAAAGCTGGTGATGATGCTCGTGTGAAACGGCAGGTCGCCGATGTTGTTGTCGAGGCTCGTGTAAATCCCTTCTGTCGTCTCGTACATCGCGCCCGCGAAGACGAGCCACAGGAGCACGAAGGCGAGAAAGTAGAAGGCGAGCGCGCCCGTCGCCCCTGCGTCTCTCATCGACAACGCGCGGCGCAGCCTCTTCTTCTCCGCCAAGACATCCGCGCGCACACGCACGCGCCAGCGCGTGTCGGCCAGCAACGCGAGCGGAGAGGCCACGAAGAGGCCTGAGAGCAGGAGCGCCAGCGGCGTCAGGCCGATGACAGATGAGATGATGAAGCCGAACAGACCGAGCGCGGCAAAGCCGACGCACGCGCCCGCTGCGAGGCGTACGTGCAGCGTTGACTCGCGGTCGTAGAAGTATGTCAGCAACGCGCCGCCCGCGACCGCAGAGAGCGCCAGGATGAAGGCGAAAAGCATAAGAAGAACGTACCGTGCGGGGAAATTATACGCGAACTGCGCCGCCCCATCGACAACCGCGACGCGTCGGCTGGACAACCCGCGAGGCTCGGTGTTAGATGTTTGAGTTTACCGAATCCGACTCATTGACGACTGACGCTTTAACTCCGAGGTCTCTATGCTTCGTGCAGGCATCGTCGGGCTGCCCAACGTCGGCAAGTCCACACTCTTTAACGCGCTCACGGCGCAGCAGGATTCGACGCTGGCCGCCAACTACCCGTTCGCCACCATCGAGCCGAACGTCGGCGTCGTGCCCGTGCCGGACGAGCGGCTCGAACCGCTTGCGCGTCTCGTCAAGACCGACACCATCATCCCTGCGACGGTCGAGTTTTTAGACATCGCCGGACTCGTGCGCGGCGCGTCGCAGGGCGAAGGCTTGGGCAATCAGTTCCTCGCCAACATCCGCGAGACGGACGCCGTCGTGCAAGTCGTCCGCTGCTTCGAGGACGACAACGTTGTCCACGTCGAAGGCTCTGTTGACCCGCGCCGCGACATCGACACGATACAGGTGGAACTGGCGCTGGCAGACCTCTCGACGGCCGAGCGTCGCCGCGAACGCGCGCAGAAGAACGCGAAAGGGGGCGACAAGGCTGCGAAGGCCGAGATTGAAGTCATCGATAAGTTGCTCGTCGCGCTCTCCGACGGCAAGCCCGCGCGCACGGTCGAATTGACGCCGGAGGAGCGCGCCATCGCGCGCGGTCTCTTCCTGCTCACGACGAAGCCGACCATCTACGCCGCCAACGTCGATGAAGCGACGCTGGCCGCGCCCGACTCCGACCGGCACGTCGCGGCCGTGCGCGAGACGGCCGCCGCCGAAGGCGCGGAGTTCGTCATCATCTGCGCACAGATTGAGGCCGAACTTGTCGCGCTGGCGCCCGACGACCGGCGCGGTTATCTGCAATCGCTCGGCGTCGAAGGCAGCGGCGTCGATGAGTTAATCCGCAGCGCCTACCGTCTGCTCGGCCTGATGTCATTCCTGACGGCGGGCGAGAAAGAGGTGCGCGCATGGACTATCCCGCAGGGAACCCGCGCACCGCAGGCGGCAGGCGTCATCCACTCAGACATCGAGCGCGGCTTCATCCGCGCAGAGGTCATCAGCTACGACGACCTGATGCGCGCCGGCTCCTACGCCGCCGCCCGCGAACAAGGCTTGATGCGACTCGAAGGCAAAGAGTACATCATGCGCGAAGGCGACGTAGTGCATTTCCGCTTCAACGTCTGAGACGCTGTTATCGCGAGCGTTCTCAGATTATCTCCTGCTACAAAAAACGGGAGGGGCACAGTCTAGCCCCTCCCGCCGTTGAATCTTTCGCTTAATACTTGCTAAGGCTGGATACCACACACGCCGGTACTCGTACAAACTTCACAGCACTGACCGATGTAGCGATAACTATAATAGGGCGTCCTCTCACCCCACACGCGATGTCCTTGCCAGCAGATGTACTCATCGACACCGACTATCGTCGTGCGAGTTGCATCGCTATAGTAGGTAGTCCGCTCCGCGTGGCACGGTTGGCCGGGGGTAAAGAAATCTTCGGCAAGCACTGCCACCGCCGGCACCAGCAGGACGACGAGAACGATAAGCCTTGGGTAGCTGCGCAATTTCTTTAGCATTGGGTTCTCCTTCGTGAAGATGAGGTAAAACCGGTGAGGTTGAGGGGCTTTCGTCTATAGAAAAGGGATGCCGCCAAAATACGCTCGGCGAGGTGGGGTGTCAATAGAGAGGTCAGAGATTCGTATTGCCGGCTAAGAGAAAGAGCGACGCGCGCGCGTGTACGGCTCTCAGCCGAGCATGAGCGCGAGCGGAGAAGGAACAGAAAGCGAGACGGGCGCGGCGTGAGAGATTCACAC
>DASZCR010000273.1:0-24865 GCA_035942915.1 Pyrinomonadaceae bacterium
GTCAAGAGACGGGTGTGGTCGCATCTCTTAAAATTACTTTCCCTTTACTTCCATTAGGTAGCTTCACCCTTAAAGCATCTATGAGCAAGTATAAATAGAGCTACCCATTTAATACTTTGTGTATTTAGCTTTTCTCAGACTACTGGGCTACCAATTATGATTATGAGATTATGAGGCGCTACGATTTCGGACAAACTGTAAGTTCCAGACGGGTGAATAATTATTCTTGAGGGTAGAAATGTCAATACATAAGGCGTTTACGGAAGAACTTTATTGTTCATTCAATTCTCTGCCCCAATGTGAATTCAGACTTCAGGGAAGAACTTTATTTCCAAACTCACGTTTACGGGTACGCGAAAATAAAGGACTTACGCCCTCTTTAGGGAAGAACTTTATTGTTCGTGAACATCTGGTGTTTATGACAAATAAAGTCCTTCTTGTGAGGGTGCGGGCAGGCTTTCCTTTGGTTTTGAAGAGCATTGCCGACTTCTTAGCGTTCGGCTAAGCTCGATGGAACGGCTTCATGGCAACTTCGCGGAAGAACTTCTGGTAATATTTTCCGGCGCTTCGTACGTGTCGTTTTTAAACCGTAGGGCTTCTGTGGTCTGGGAGAGTGTCGGTCACGATGCAGGCTCCACCAAACATCACTGAGGTTCTGGAGAGATGGAGCAACGGGGAGCAGAGTGCGCTCGACGAGTTGATGCCGCTGATTTACAAAGAACTCCGTCGGCTGGCCGGTAACTACATCAGGCGCGAACGCAACGACCACACGTTGCAACCCACCGCCCTCATCAACGAAGTCTTCCTGCGACTGATTGACCAGCACGATATTAAATGGCAGAACCGCGCGCACTTTTTCGGCATTGCCGCGAGGTTGATGCGCCGCATACTAGTTGACCACGCCCGTCTCCATCAGGCGGCGAAGCGAGGCGGCATCCACTACACCCTGTCGCTCAGCAAGGCAGACCGAATAGCGAGCCAGCCGAGCGTCAACTTACTGACCTTACATCTGGCTCTGGAGCGCCTCGAAGAACTTGACCCGCAGCAGAGCCGGATTGTCGAATTGCGTTTCTTCGGCGGGCTGACCATCGAGGAGACGGCGGAAGTTCTCTCAGTCTCACATGCCACGATTGAGCGGGATTGGAAAATGGCGAGGGCGTGGCTGCGTCACGAACTGGGCAGTTAGTCCCTCCCCCTTCCTCACAAACAGTCGGACATCCTCATGACTCCAGAGCGTTACCAGCGTATCAAAGAGTTGTTCCATTCCGCTCTGGAGCGCCCGGCCGACGAACGTCCTGCCTTTCTCGCCGAAGCGTGCGGTGGCGACACGGCTTTGCAGACTAAAGTCGAGGCTCTCATTGCCGCTAACGAGCAGTCGGGCGATTTCATGGATGCTCCCGCTTATGAACTCGCCGCCGAAATGCTGGCAGAGAAGCCGTCGGGTTCACTCGAAGGACAGCGCCTCGGCCATTATCAAATCATGGCGCTGCTCGGCTCAGGCGGGATGGGCGATGTCTATCTGGCGAGAGATGCCCGACTCGGTCGGAGGGTGGCGCTCAAACTGCTCCCCGATTACCTGACCGATGATGAAAGTCGCGTCCGACGCTTCAAACGAGAGGCGCGTGCCGCTTCGGCGCTCAACCATCCGAACATCCTGACCATCTACGAGATTGAACAGGTGGACGGGCGATACTTCATTGCGACGGAATTTGTCGAGGGCGAGACGCTGCGCCAGCGCATCAAGAGTGGACAACTGAAGTTGACTGATGCGCTTGAAATTGCCGTGCAAATTGCGGGCGCTCTGGCGAGGGCACATCACGTCGGTATTGTTCATCGCGACATCAAGCCGGAAAATATCATGCTCGACGCCGAAGGACGCGTCAAAGTTTTAGACTTCGGACTCGCCAAATACACGCTGCCTTCGGACGCGAGCGACCTCAACGGTTCGGTCACGGAAAATGCCTTCACCGTTCCGGGCATGTTGCTAGGCACGACCGCGTACATGTCGCCGGAGCAGGCGCGCGGACTGGCGGTTGACGCACGGACGGATATCTGGAGTCTGGGCGTCGTGCTCTATGAGATGGTCGCAGGGCAGACGCCCTTCAGCGGACAGACCAGAAGCGATGTCCTCGCCGCGATTCTTGAGCGCGAACCCGCGCCGCTCTCCCGGCAGCAGTCCGAAGTGCCGGACGAACTTCAGCGAATCATCGGAAAGGCGCTTCAGAAGGAGCGCGAGAAGCGGTATCAGACGAGCCAAGAACTGGCGCACGACATGGAGAACCTGCGACGGGATTTAGACGCCGGAGGGAGTTTAAGACGAGCGACGCCGTTTGAAATAGCGACACAGGCATCGCCGCGCGCAGCCTCGTCCGCTGCCCGGAGCAAAAGCACGTCGGCTCTCGTGCTCGCGTCCGTTCTGCTTCTCGCCGCTGTTGCGTTTATCGGCGCGAGGATGTGGCGCGCCTCTCGTTCGGAGTCTGTCAAGCAGGCCGCCCCGTCGCCTGTGGTCGAGCCGGAACGCAGTCTGACCTACTGGATGGTGGTGCAGAAATATCGCAACGGGAGACCATTTCAAAGCCCCTTCAGGCTCGGCGCAGAGATAAATTTCGAGAAGGATTATCGTGTCCGTCTGAATCTACGCAGCCCGCAGGACGGGCATCTCTACATCTTGAACGAAGGCCCCGCAGACTCCGGCCGGCCGTCGTCTTTCATGATTCTCTTCCCTTCGCCTACCTCTAACGACGGACTGTCGCTGTTAAAGGCAGACCGTCAGATTCAGGTTCCTGAGCAGAGTTGGTTACAGTTCGATGCGGAACAGGGAACGGAGAAAATCTGGCTGGTCTGGTCGGCAGACAGTATCCCTGCGCTGGAAGCCGTCAAGAGCTTTGCCAATCCGCGCGATAGAGGCTTAATCAGCAATCCAGACATGAACAATGCGGTCAGAGATTTCCTCCTCACACATCAAAGCCCGCCGCCGTCAGCCGAGCGCGACGCGGACAGAAAAGAGGTTGTCCTCAAATCAAAGGGTGCTATACTCACATACCTTCTGATGCTTGAGCATCATTGATTCCCTGAATTTGCCCCGACAGCTTATTACGGTCAGATAAAAAACAACTCACGCCACAAGGGTGATGGCCTCATCAATCGCCCGCTGCCGCACTTTTGACGGGACTGAAATTCATTCTCCACTCCGACACCTCTTCTTTGAGGGGATTGTCCTCATTTTCCCGCATTAGTAGACAGCAGCGGTTTGATAGCCTCCGTTTCGAGGCTTCCGACTCCGCCACAGGTCTTCTCCGTCAACTCTGAACTCAGAAAGAAGGAAACCCCTATGTCTACAAACGCAGCCGCCAGACAAAAAATACGAGCCACTGATGCCGTACCTGTAACGTCATGGATTCAAAAGATAAGCGAACCGTGCGGTGTCGATGCCGCGCGCTTCAACGATGCCCTGTTTAATATTACAAGCGCGACGATGGCGAGCCTCGTCGGTCGGGTGATTGATTTCGCGGGCGAGGCGGAAATCAAGGGCGAGGGAGGGCTGACGCAGAAGGTTGGCTTTTTGGGAGCCTACGAGACGGGAGGCGTCATCTCTTTCAGCTTATCGTTTCACGAAAAGCTCTTCACCTTCTTCGGAGTCGTCACTCCGACCGCCGCACCGCGCATGGCCGGTGTCATCATATCCGCCAGCTTAACAGGCGTCGGCGGCGGCGAAGATGCCTCTGAGGACGAGGGCAGTTGGTCTTCTCAAGCGCCTCCGCGCGAGGACGACAGCGACCGCCCGTAACGCTCAAACTGCCTTGCTGAAGAAACGCGTCTCAGTTGCGCCTCACAGCCTTCGCCAATAAGCACTTAATCGAGCGGAGAGATAATCGCCTGCCGACTTCAAAGGGGGCGATTATCTCTCCTGCTCGTCGTTCGCTATCTCTTCACGTCACCATGCGCTCAACACGCCGTCACATCCTTCGGCTCCTCACATGTCTTCTCGCACTCCCCGTGTGCGGACTCGCACAGCAGCAGCAGGCCGGCGTTCGCGCGCCTGCCGTCGGCCAAACGCTTAAAATGAGCATGGCGGGAGGCGAAACACACCTCTTTCGCGTGGCGTTGAGCGAGGGGCAATACCTGCGCGTCGTCGTCGTGCAACAGGGCATAGACGTGGCCGTGTCGCTGATAAGCCCCGACGCAAGACGCCTATCGGAGGTTGATAGCCCCAACGGGAGCTACGGCGCGGAACCGCTCTCGGTCGTCGTCGCAGAATCGGGCGAACACCTGATTGAAGTGCGCTCGCCCGATAAGAAAGCGCAGGCCGGGTTCTACGAAATGACCGTCGAGGCACTGCGAGAGCCGACGGCTTCCGATAGAGCGCGCGTGCGCGCCGAGCAGGCTTTCGTGGAGGCGCTCCGACTCAACTCGCAACCCACAGCGCAGTCGAAGCGAGAGGCGCTCGAAAAGTTTGAAGCCGCCCTGCCGGTCTTTCGCTCTCTGGAAGACCGTGCGATGGAGCTCTTCACGCTGAGACTGGCAGGCTTGGCCTATCACACCTCCGGCCGTCTGCAACCAGCACTCAGCTACTACAATCAGGCGCTCTCCCTCAGCAAAGCTCTCGGTGACCAACGCAGCGTAGCTCTCTTACTCAACAACATCGGCGGCGTCTACGACATTCTCGGTGAGCCGCAGCAAGCACTCGACTATTACGGGCGCGCTCTCCCGCTCTTGCAGGCTCTCAATAACAATAACGTTCAGGGCGACGCGCTCAATAATATCGGGGTGATTCACTACCGGCTCGGCGACCTCCAGAGCGCGCTCGATTACTACAATCGCGCTCTGCCGTTCAGGCGTGCCGGGAGCAATCGTCGCAAAGAGGCCGACACGCTCGACAACATCGGACTCGTCCACACCATGATGGGCGACCCACAGCGCGCACTCGAACATCTGGAACACTCGCTCGAACTGCGCCGCGCCGCGAAGGACATGCAGGGCGAGGCCAACACGCTCGACAACATCGGCGTCGCCTACGCCGCCCTGCGCCAGATGACCAAAGCACTCGACTATTACAACCGTGCATTGCTGCTCCGGCGTACCGTCGGCGACCGGCGCGGAGAAGCTATCACGCTGAACAATATCGGAGAGGCTTATGCTTCCCTGCTTGAGCCTCAGAAAGCCCTTGAGCAACATCAGCGGGCGCTCGAACTGACGCGCGCCATAGGCGACCGTCACGAAGAGGCCTATGCACTCGCCTCTCTGGGGACAATTCGTGCCCTCATGGGTCGGCCGCAGGAAGCTTTAGAGCACTACGGCAAGTCGCTCTCGACCTTTCAGGCATTGGGCGACCGGCGTTTCGAGGCGAGGATACGTCAGGCAATCGCCACCGTCGAACGCGAGCGCGGCAACCTCGACGAGGCACGAAACCAGATAGACGCTGCCCTCTCCATCATCGAGGCCATCCGCGCACAGGTCGTCAGCCCGCAACTGCGTACCTCCTACTTCGCATCCCGTCAGGACGCTTACGAGTTTTACATAGACCTGTTGATGCGAATGCACGGACAGGAGCCGTCGAAGGGACACGACGCGGCGGCGCTCCGCATCAGCGAGCGTGCGCGCGCGCGTAGTCTGTTGGAGATGATGTCGGAGTTCCGTGTCGATATACGACAGGGCGTAGACCCGCAGTTGCTTGAGCGCGAGCGCGGGCTGTCTCAACTGCTCAACGCTAAGGCCGAGTGGCTGATGCGGCTCCTCGGACAGCAGGACGCGAAGGAGCAGATAGCGGCTTTGAAGAAAGAGATGGACACGCTCGAAGCCGATTATCAACAGGTTCGCGGAGAAATTCGACGGAGCAGCCCTCGTTACGCCGCCATCACTCAACCGGCGCCGCTCGGACTCCGCGAAATACAGCAGCTATTAGACGCCGACACACTGCTGCTCGAATACTCGCTCGGTACGGAGCGCAGCTATCTCTGGGTCGTCAGTCACGATAGCTTGCAGAGCTATCAACTGCCGGGACGCGAGCAGATAGAACTGACGGCGCGCCAGCTCTATGAACTAGTAACCAGCCGCAGTCTCAGGAAAGCAGGCGAGAGTGCGACACAGAGGCGCGAACGAATCAGGCAGGCCGATTTGCAAACGCCCGCAGTGGCCGCAAAGCTGAGCCGCTTCGTACTTGAGCCGTCGGCGACGGAGTTGAAAGGCAAGCGGCTGGTGGTCGTCGCCGACGGGGCGCTGCAATATATCCCTTTCGCCATGCTCCCCGTCCCAGACGTTAATCATAAGCCGGAGAGTATCGCTGTGAATTCGTCAGCCGAAGCTGACGTGGCGCGTGCGGCCTTTAGTGTTTACCGTCCATTGATTGTCGAGCACGAGATTGTCAGCCTGCCTTCTGCCTCCGCGCTCGCCGTGCAGAGAAAAGAGTTGAGCGGGCGCAAGGTTGCGCCCAACAAGATTGCCGTCATTGCCGACCCCGTTTTTGAAGGCACAGACTCACGTGTCCGGTCGAAGTCTGTCGGGGCGCTCAGGCCGGAGCAGGATGAGAGCAGAGACAGTGCGAGCACGCGCACTCTCGAACACTTAACGGAGCAGACGGGCAAGCTGCGCATCGCTCGCCTCTCCTACACCCGAAGCGAGGCGAAGCAGATTTTGTCGGTCGCCGCAGGTGAGGCCAACCTGAGCGCCCTCGATTTCAGTGCGAGCCGCGCAACGGTTCTCGGCGGCGAGTTGCACAAGTATCGCTACATCCACTTCGCCACGCACGGCTACCTCGACAGCGAGAAGCCGGGACTCTCGGCCGTCGTCCTCTCGCTGGTCAACGAGCGTGGTGAGCAACAGGACGGCTTTCTCCGAACGCAGGAGATTTACAACCTGTCTCTCCCGGCGGAGTTGGTGGTCTTGAGCGCGTGTCAAACGGGCTTGGGGAAAGAGATTAAGGGCGAAGGTCTCGTCGGCCTGACGCGTGGTTTTATGTACGCGGGCGCGTCGCGCATCATCGTCAGCATGTGGAACGTGAGCGACAAGGGGACGGCGGATTTAATGGCGCGTCTCTATCAAGGGATGATTCAGGACGGGCTGCGACCGGCGGCGGCCTTGAGGGCGGCGCAGCTTGCGCTCTGGAAACAGAAGCAGTGGCAGTCGCCTTACTACTGGGCAGCCTTCGTCCAACAGGGCGAGTGGAGGTAAGAGAATGAACGCGCAGCATCACGGAGAGCCTATTAATCCGCGCCGGAGAGCCGTCCCTGTGTCTCCCATGAGGATGACGAGATGCTTGCTCGTCGGCCTCTGCGCTCTTGCGCTCTGCTCAAGCAGCTTAGTGGCGACGGCGCAACAGACGCAGGATGAAGAGGCGACGCGCAAGCTCTGGGATACAGCCTTCATCAACACACGGAAGCGGTCGGCGGCGCGTTCCGGCAGGAACCGCCCGCGACCTGCGTATCGCGTGGCGACTCCGCGCATCTCTCCCGCAGGCGTCTCCGGCGATTCTGTCGTCGGCGTCACAATCTGGCGTCTGCGTCCATCCAGAGAGGCGGACGAGGGCGAGCGGATGATTGTCCACGAAGGCTCTCATGCAGTCGCGTGGATACCTGAGCGTGTGCCCGCCAATGCCGGACTGTCGGAGGGCGACCGTGTGCGCCTGAGTATCGAAGCCGCGCGCACAGGCTACCTGTATGTCATCAACCGCGAGCAATATGCGGACGGCACGCTCGGCGAGCCTTACCTGATTTTTCCGACGACGCGCACGCTCGGCGGCGACAACCGCGTACAGGCAGGACGGCTCGTTGACATTCCCGCGCAGGAGGACAGCCCGCCTTTTTTCACACTGAAGCGCAGCCGCGCAGACCAGGTCGGCGAACTCCTGAGCGTTATCGTGACGCCCGCGCCTCTCGACGAGTTACAGATTGGAGCGCAGCCGCAAAGACTCTCGGCAGAACGCGTCGCTCAGTGGGAAAAGTCTTGGGGGACGCAAACCGGACGGATGGAGTTGAGCGACGGAGCGAGCAAGGTCTGGACAAAAGAGGAGAAGGAAGCCGGTGCGAGCGCCGCACGCCTCCTGAAAGCATCCGCGCCCAACCCGCAAACTCTCTACTATCGCCCCGGCGTCAAGTCCGACGAACCGTTGTTGATTAAAGTGCAGCTACAGTATCACCGCCCCAGAAGGCCAACGACATCACGCAGGTAAGTTACCGCGCAGACTTCGCGCGGCCGGGTCGCGCTAACCGACAGTAATAAAGTCGCGCACCGTATTTGACAGGCTTGACGCTGCCCGACAGTTCCCCTCTGACGCCTCATCCGGCGCTCGATAAACGTATTGACTTCCGCCTTTATTAGGCATATGTTTTCCCGCGTTCAGAGCGCCCTTACTTCTGCTGACTGAGCACCTCGCTTCGTTCTCGACCCGGCATTACCCGCTTAGATGTTTTCGTCTTCAATCTTCACGGTCGCGGTCTCCGACCACTTCCCTCTCGTCGCCGCAGTAGCCGTCTCCGTCCGGGTGAAACCCGACCGCAGACAGATACCTGACACGGCCTCATCACTGGAAGGCGGCTTTGATTTGTCTCGCAGACTTCCACGATTGGTAGTTAATGAATAAGGCTCTGGATAATTTAGTCGTCGTGATGCCGTTGGCCGGGCGCAGCCAGCGGTTTAAGGAGGTCGGCGTGATGACGCCCAAGCCTCTTATCGAGGTGGCGGGTACGCCGATGATTAGACGTGCGACAGGCTCGCTCAGCTTCTTCGCTCTTGTTCCGCCCGAAAATATTGTAGCCGTCGTTAGACCGGAGGACGTGGAGGATTACCAGATAGACAGAGAGTTGAGAACTCTCTTTCCCGGCATAACGGTTCTCACCGATGAGAACCCGTGCGGGGCGACGGGCACAGCCCTCGTTGCGAGAGATTACATCCCGCATCGCGCACACCTCCTGATAATGGATGGCGATATCTGGTTCAGGAGTGCGGCTTACGAGGAGCTATTACTTGACCCGTGCGTGGAAGTCGCCGGAGCGATTCCGGTGTTTACGGCAGAGGGCGAGCGTTGGAGTTTTTCGGCGGTCGATGCAAGCTCTCTGATAAAACGAATCATCGAAAAAAGGCGGATAGAAGTTCCCGGTTGCACTTTATTAGCCAACGTCGGCTTCTATTATTTCTCTCAGGGCGCAAACTTTTTGAAGTACGCAGAAGCGGCTCTGGAACAGACTCCATCCGGCGCAGAGTGTTATCTGAGCAACGTCGTTCAGGAGATGATTGAAGACGGTCTGGCCTTCCGCGCAGCCATGTGCGAAAGCGTCATGGACATGGGCACACCCGCCTCGCACAGCCAAGCCACAGCATATTTCGCCGCTCTCGACTCTTCATAGCGGCGCGCTTCGGTCTATTCGCGCCGGCTCCGGTCATGGCAGGTAAACGCATCTACCTCACATTCCTTTCCGACACACTCTTCGATGTCACAACCGAGCCGGACATGATGTCCATGTCAGAGGAGGCAGGACGTGGAGCAACAAACAACGGTCAAAGCCGACAGCACTATTGTCATCATTCCTGCCGCCAGTTCACCCAGACCGCAAGTGCTGGCTCTGTCTTCCAGAATCAAATCGGCCGCGATGGTTCCTGTCAGCGGGAAGCCTGTTCTCGGCTGGATTCTCGACCACTTAATCGAGCAAGGCTTCGAGCGTTTTCTGGTTCTTTCAATCTTCGGCGACGACCAACTCGACCACTACTGCGCGGCACGTTACAAAGGCAAGGCGAAGTTTTCGCTGGTCGCCGTCGAGGCGGAGGGCGCTCCGAGAGGCGTCGGCCATTCGATTTATCGCGGTCTGCTCGTGTCCCCCGATTTGAAGGGCGACGACGCCCCTGAAAACGTGCTGATAGTGTTAGGCCACACGATATATCGTGGAGAGTTCAAGCAAACGCCGGAGCTTTCATCCGACTGGATTATGGTCGGCGACGTTCAGGAAGAGGCCACTCGATGGTGCTATGCCGAAGCAGACGAGGAAGGCCGTCTGGTGCGCCTCATCGATAAGCCGACTTCACCGGCAGAGCATCGCGCGTTGCCTGCCTTGATAGGCGTCTATCATCTGTCGAGCAGAGTTCATCTGATGAATTGTCTGGAAGACGCCGACAATAACAATCTGGCAGAAGCCCTGAAGCTCTACAACGACAACCGCCGCATAAAGGTCGTCCGCGTCAATCAGGAGCACTGGCTCGATTGCGGCAGCATCGTCGGTATGCAAAAAACCAGAAAGGCGCTCATCACCACTCGCGCCAGAGCCTCAAACTCGATTGACCTCGACGAAAAGATAGGCACGCTCACCAAGCGCACCTCCAAGTCTGTAGAAATATTTCAACAGTATCTGTGGTACGTCGGCGCTCCCAGAGAGATAAAGCCCATCACGCCCCGAATACACGACTTCAAGCCGGCGGACGCAAGCTCATCGCAATCGAAGATAACGATGGAGTATTACGCCTATTCCACACTCGAAGAGGCGTGGATGTATAAAGAACTCCCCTTCGATGTCTGGGAGTCGGTGATGAATCACCTCATCGAAATACTGAGCAAGTTCCATGAATTTCCCGCGCATCTGGAGCCGGACGACTTCCATGCGATGTATCAGGCGAAGACCAAAAAGAGACTTGAGAAACTACGGTCTCAAGCCGCTCCCGACGGATATCCGACGTGGGACGAACTCTTAGACAAGGAGAAGCTGTTTATAAATGGAAGGCAGGTTTTAGGATGGAGCAGAATGGAGGAGACCGTCTGGCGCGCGTGCGGAGACTTGTATCATGAAAATCACGTCTGCCTCATTCACGGAGATTTTCACCTCGGCAACATCCTCTACGACCTGAACACCAGACTCGTGAAGCTGATTGACCCGCGAGGCAACTTCGGCTCATCTACGATGTACGGCGATTTGAAATACGACCTCGCCAAACTGCGCCATTCTATCTGCGGGGGGTACAACTACGTCGTCAATGACCTCTTCACAGTCGAGACCACCGGGATTTCAGGGGACATCCGAATCAATCTTGATAGACCGCATCTCTTAAACGCAGGGGTCAAGCGGCTCAGCGTCCAACAGAAGGTGGCTCAATTACTCGACACGAAAATCGAGCAACTGGGCGCGGAATTAAGCTCCCCGACGCTTCTTACACAGGTGAAGCTGATAGAGGGTTTGCTCTTCCTCTCAATGCTCCCGATTCACTATGATTCCCCTCACCGGCAGCTTGCCATGTTCTCCATCGCTATCGAGAGATTCGACGAGCTCTTCAACACTCTTATCGACGGCAAGTCTGCGACATGATTAAATGAGATTAGAGCTGTGAGTTTCTCAGAACATTCCAACTATTGCCTCATGAGGACTAGTGATGCCGGAACGTAGAAGCGGGGGTTCGGAACAGCGTCGGGGAGCAGCGTTTCAGGACTACAGTCTGTTGTTTTATATCCTCTCGCGTCTGAGCGCGTATCCTGACTTGGAGATTGAAGTCGAATCCGTCGAAGACGCTACCATCATCTACAGAAGCAATGATTCAGAGACCGTCACGACGGAGTACGTTCAATGCAAGAAGCACGAGCAGAAGGACGATGGACAGGTTCATGCGGGGGTCAACAGTCGAGACCGTTGGGCCAAAGGCATGTTTTACGTCCGCGAACTTGAGGACTGGCTGGTCACCGAGCGCGAAGGTTTGATAACAGCCAACCTGCTCAACTCCAACCCTGACGCTTTCTATACAGCACTGATTTTCGGCTATTTCCACGCGAAGCTAGAGCCTTTCATCCCGGCAGGTCTGCGAGACCTCCTTCCGATACTGTACCCGCCGCCTGATTTCAACGAGAAGTTTCCAGTGGCCTATTCACATGCGGGTAAATCACTCAAACTTCACAACAAGAACAGCCAGAAAATTATCACGGCAGAGAGTTTGAACCGTGTGCGCGTCATCTCGACCGGCTCGCCTAAAGAGTTGGAGACGATGTGCTGGCGTATGCTGACGACGCCCGACCTGTTCGGCGTCAGTAGACATAAAGCCGACGGCGTTCTGAACGACCTGCTCAAGCTGATTGTCGAGGCCAGTCAGATTCAGGGCAACATCAAAGGCCGCCAAATCGCCGAGATAATCAGCGCGGGGAGGATGGAGCAGGGTCTCTGGCAAGGCGCTGCCGAAGTGCTCGAAAAAGGGGTCGAGCGTCAGGCCGACATCAATCGCGGAGACCCTCTGCGGTGGTACGATTTTGAGAATAAGAACTTCGCCTACTATGAGGAGTTGGGGCTGGCATTTGATGCGGTTAAAGACCGGGGCGCGCTCGTCGTGATTTCAGGCTCGGTCGGCTCCGGCAAATCGACGCTTTGTAAATACCTGATGTACCAATTCCTGAGCGGCGCTCCGCAGCGACGCGCTTATTACTTGAGCGCGCTGGCCGGGATTGAGCTAACTGACGAGATTGATTTCCTCGAACAAAATATTCAAACCGATGCGCTCTTCATCGTCGATGACGAACATCTCGCAGAGGCGGAGGTCTTTTCCTTAATACAGAAGTTTTGGGGTTACAAGACTTCAGGAAATGCAGAGGCGCGTTTAGTCATCAGTTCAAAAACAAACTACGGGCGGGCAGGGGCTTTAGGCGAAGGCCACAATACCAACCTGCTGCGGAACGCGATTCAAATCAACCTGCCGCTCAACTCAAGAGAGACGGTCGAGCACCTGCTTTCACAGATAAAGCAGCGGACGAACCTTGAGACGCCGCTTTCAAATAGAGAAATAGCGGACTTGAGTGATGGAGTGCTCGGCGTCGCGCTGCTGATTACACGTTGCGTACGCAGCCTGTCAGGCAATTCGACGCTGGAAGACATTCTCACCGCGCAGAATCTGAAATCGAAAATCGCGCGCTGGATACTGAGCTATCTCCCGGACTTGAAAGAGACGAGAGACTTTGAAGACAAGGTCGTTCCGCTGTTTGTCATCAGCGCGTTCGGTCTGCCGATTCCCGAAGAGTATTCGCCCTCCATCATCCCGGCGCTTAGTCGTGCCGGATTTTTGGAGCCTTATGGATTCGAGGAAAGCTATCACCTGTATCGCGCGGCAGACATCAATCTCGCCTTCATGTTGCAAGCCCAATATAAGCATGCCTATTTCGATATCCTTCAGGAGTACATCTCCCGATACCCGCAATGGCTGCCGCAAACCCTCACCAGAGTCGGCGAATGGAAAGAGAGCCAGAGAACCTTACAGCAACTCACCGACGCCAAACGTGAGTTGATTGTCGGCTACATCAGCGCGCTCGCCTGTCCGCCCACACTGACCGACAGGATGAAGGTCTTACAGGCAATCCGCAGTTCTGCGCGCAGGACTTCGACGAGAATCTTTCAGAGGTGGGCATCTCCGTCCAATCAAGCCAACGACTATTTCTTCATCGATGCGGTGGCGATGGCGCGAAGCGCGCGGGAGTTGACCGGATTCCTCAGGCTCATCGAGCGAATCGACAAAGAGTTGCAAATCCTGCCGGAGATGGCCGCCGCGCAATTGATGCAGGACGAGAGCCGGAAAATCCTCTCGCTGTTGAAAGACGACGCCTGCCGTCTGGATGACGCCGCTGCCTGCATTCATGCGCTGCGACTTTATTACAAGATATTCGCCGACCAGCTATACAAGGACTTCACCGCGTCGGCAGAGTTTCAGGCGAAGGTAACAGAGTCCGCGGCGGCGGGCGATGGCCTTTCCGTGTTGCTGCGATTCTGTGAAGAGGTGAAGCGGTTCGACCGCGAGGAATCCTATCGCTGGCTCGGCCTGTTCTTATCGCCGGAGAGAATCATTCAGGCCACTCTCGCTCACGCGAGCGGCATCAACACGCTCTCCGTGTTTCTCCTCCACCTGCATCGCCTTCAGCCGCGTCTGGCCGCAGACCTCGTCTCAGACCTCTGGCTCAATCATCAGGGACAGATTGAAACGCTGTTCCGACGCGAAAAGTATCTGGACACGTTGACGCAGGACTTCTACGCCTTCTCGCGGATTAATAAGATTGTCACGATTCAAATCGCCAACGAAGTCTTCGACCGTCTCGTCTTCTTATTTAGAAACGAGAACAAGTCTTCAATTATCAGTTCCACCATTGAGAGCGTCTGGAAACACACTTCGAGAAATTTGGCGCGCCGTCTCTGTCAGGCGATGGACAAGGACAAGGTGCTCGACCTCGTGCGCGCCGAAAAGCGTTATGTCGATAAGGTTGGGAGATTTCTTTTTTTCCTGAGCAGGGCTTCGGATGCGACCGCCGCGTGGTTCGAGGAGCGGCTCGATTATCAGTACTTCCTGCGCGTCGCGCGCATCCCCAGACTGAGGGATATCGTCATCCTCATCAGGGGTTTTCAAGTGGCGGTCTCTTTCCAGCGCGTTAACCAACTGAAGCAGAAGATGCTCGCTGATGCGACACTCATCCGTGTCTTCAAGTCGCGTTGGGAGAGAGCCGAGCATCTCTCCGACATCGGGTTTTGTCTGACGGCGTTGATGGACAGCAACTTGTCCAAGAGCGAGATGCGACGCCTGCTCGGATTCAATAATCTGTCTGAGTTTATCGAAGATATCGAAAGAAGATTCGCCTCGTCCGATTCGATACTGCACATCACCAACGGGCTTTACGGCGTTGCTCAGTACAATCCTTTTCTGGCAAGGAAGGTGCTCCGGCAGTATGTCGAAAGAGTAGACCGTCAGGGGAGCAACGGAACGGCCGACAGAGCGCGCACGGGACAGGTCGCGCGCAGCGAGCAACAGGCCGACGAGTTTATTGATAACAAGAACATCGTCGAGTTGGGCTGTCTCTTGCAGATTGCCTCAGCCATCAACTCGACCGATGCGAGAAGATTGCTCAAGCGCAAGTTTGCTGCGGACAATCCCGGCCGGAGTGTCAGAGCCGACGAGCGGAAACGGCCTGAAGTGATAGAGACGGCGATTAAAGAGTCTCATTCCGGCAGGCTGACGGTCTTCCTCACGGGTCTTCAACAATCATCGAGACATTACTCGCTCATCGTCATCGACGGCATCTCCAAGGAGAGCCAGTGGCAAAAGATTGTCGAAGAGAACGAAGAGCTGGAGAACCTGATTCACTTTATCCGCGCACTGAATAGAGCGAGCGCCGCGAGGTCGGCCGCCTTCGTCAAATTCTTATTTAAGAACTATGCGCTTGAAATCACCCAATCGCTCAGGTATGAGGTCAATACCCTGTTGATTGCCAATTGGCTGAGAGTCCTTGCCCAAGCGGGCGCGGATTTCATCCAAGCCTATGCCCCGCCCCTGATTGCCTCGCTCAAAGAAGCCGTCAAATACGACTCGCATCTCTGGCATCTGCTGGAATCGGCACAGACGCTGCTGGAACTCGAAGCTTATCAGGAGGCGCGAGAGGTCTGCGAGCACATTCTGGCCGAAGCTCCTCTGATGCATACGGTGCGCAATCTAAATGATTGGCTCGTGTTAATGAATAAGGCTATCTACATCGAACAGAAAGGCAGCGTCAACAACTTCACTCTCGAACTGACCAGATATATGGACGATGCGCAGTTCTCGATACTGCTCGCCCCGCGCGGGCAGGAGGTTCTTTCCGGCTTCGCTTATCACCTCTTCAAAGTCACCCGGATTCCCTCGCTTGCCCCTCTCAGAGCGAGGGTTCTCGCCGAGCAACCGACGATTGTTCAGGCCGCCATCGAAAGCCCTGATTCCACCGTCAAGCTGATAGCTTTGATACTTTCCGAAGCGCCCGCCGATGCTATCTACGAAACTGCCGAAAAAATCGAATGGCTCGAAGCGAACGCGTGGACGCTGGGTCTGGCCGCTCTCTTATTCAACGCCATCTATGCAGAGCAAGAGAGAACGTTTCCGGTCTTGGTCGATACTCAGTCGGAGACATTCAAAGAGTTTCTCTTAAATGACGTAAGTAAACATTCGACCAATCTGGAATTTGCGCTGACTCTCTATCTGGCAAACTATCTCAGGTTTGACGAGGAGACGCTTTCGCGTTTGAAGGAACAGGCCACCAAGCGGGCTGAAGATGAATCGCTGGCCGCCATCCGCTGGCTGTTGAAGAACTATGAGAACGTCAGCGCGTTGAAAGGATTGCCTTATTATATTTGGAGCTATTTGCAGAGCACCATCCTCCGCCCGCTCTATCTGCCCTGGGCAAACGACATCGAGCAGATAGTTAAAGACAGCTTCACTTTCAGGCGCAGCCAGCGAAATCTATCCGAACTCAGTCAGACGAGCGCGCTCGACATGTAACAGCAGGCTTGCGAGTTTGGCCGTTTCAATAGTATTGACAGCGATTCGTCACAGGCATAAAGTAGCGCCCCACACAAGCGAAGTCAGTTTTTTGCCGCTTCATTGACAGACGCCCGGTCAAGATAGCTTTTGCTTCACAGACCTTTGCACTTGCTCTTTTCCGCCTGACACTCAACCCCGACCCGACGCCGACACCTGCCTGACCGTCGGCCGACACGACGACCCTGGGTTATTCACACGGTTTGGCCTCATCACGCTTTCAGACCGCCGGGGGTTCAGATAATGGGACGAAGCAAACTAAATATGTCCGTCCTGCGCGTGCCGCGCGTGGCGCAGACTAATCTCATCTCGCGTCGCGACTTACTGAAGGCGAGCGGCGCGGTCTTCTCCGTCCTCTCGCCCGCGACGGGCGCGCTCGGCGCGGCGTTGCAGGGGCCGTTTGAATTTGTGAACGGAGACGGGCACGCCATCTTCAAACTCGGCGGGCAGGAAAGATGGGTGATAGATGTCGCTCGGTTCGGCGGCAGGCCGCGCCTCAAGGTCGAACGCGACGCGCACCTGATTCGTCTCGAATTAGCGGATGCGTTGTTTCCCGGCACGTCGCTTTCGGCCGACATGGCTTGCGAGATACACAGGCGGCTCGGCGGGTGGCACATGAAGTTGCGACTGGCGACGGGCGAGTTCGCGTGCGAAGTGCCGTTTGATGAGTGGCTCAACGGCGCGGCGACGGCGCGCGCGCAGGTGCGTCTGGACGCGCACGCGTGCGAGTTGGGCGAGCGCGGAAGCTTCGACATCGCGGGGGCAGCGAGAGCGGAGTTTTCCCCCGCATGGTTGTTGACGCTGTCCGGGTCGGGCGTCGGTCGCGTGTCCGGACTCGGCGCAGAGATTCTTTCGGACGCGGTGTCGGTGTCGCTCCTCGCGCCGGCACAGGCAAGCCTGATGAGCCGTCCCGCAGCCAAGCGCACGCTCATCTCTCTCAAGCGCGTCGGGCGGAGTTGGCCGCTTGAACCGGCGATGAAGGCGGCCGATGGCTGGAAGCTGACGACGACAGACCGCTCGTTTGACGTGATTCATCTTGAGGCGGGCGAGTCTGCTGACGGCCTGCGCGCGGCGGCGCTCCTCGCAGAGTCGCAGGAAGGCGTCGGCACACTCACCTTTCATCCTTCCGCAGACCTGACGGACGCGGACGGCGAGCCGTTTGCGCTCCGTCTGCGCGCGCCGCGTTACGCTGTCGCGTTCGACCCGGCGGGCGACCAGACGGCGCTCGTCGCAAGGTTCGACGACGAGCCGGTTCGGCTTCGTCATCGAGGCATCAGCTTGCAGTTGGGCGATGCGCCGGAAGTCCCGCCGTTTGAATTGACGTGTCGCGGCGAACGGGTCGAAAGCCTGAGATGTTCGCCTGCGCTGTTGAGCTTTGCCGCGCCGCTTCAGGGTGCGGCGGTCGAACCGACGCAGGCCGCAGAGGGCAGCCTTTTTTCATTCGAGTTGGGCGGCGTTGGCCGCGCGCGCGAGCGTCGCGCGCCGGAGGCCATAACTCCGAGAGGCCGACTTCACTTCGGCGCGCGAAGCGAGGAGCAGTCCGACAATCTGATTCAAGACCTCGCAGGCGTTCCCATCTCCGTGTTGCGCGCCGAAGACCTCCTCGCGCTGACCTTTGAATTTAGAAACCTCTCGCTCGTTGAGTCCGCGAGTGCCGGTCGCAAGCTTCAGCGAACCAAGCCGGATGAGACGGCCTTCATCATCGTCCGTTTCCCGCCGCAGCACATCGCGGAGGAGGTCTTCGGCGAGGCGGTGCCGCTAGGCCCGATTATCGGGCGGCACGCCTTGCCGAGATTCATCGTCGCACGCTTCCAGAGTGATAAAGGCGGGCTGGAAATTCCGATTAGGGGACGGGTCGCAGGCGAGAGCCAGCTTGCCTTCCGCGTCCCAGACAACGTGCAGGAGATTCCCTACACGCTCGCATCTCTGCTCGACTGGGAACGCTTCGAGCCTCGCATCCATCCGAAGGCGCTGCTGCCGCCGCCGCCTCCGCCCGAACTAGGGATTGCGGAAATCCTTTCGACCATCGAGGGACAGCCCTTCCCCGCCGGTGCGCCGACAGAGCCACTCGCTCTCAACCTGCTTAAAGACAGCCCGTACACCGTCATCGAAGCGCCCTACAAGCTCTTTCTCTCGCCGAACGAGGCCGCCGCGTGGGCGCACGCGCGCAAGGCCGTCACGCACGGCGAGCGCACGGAGTTGTGGCACACGCGGCTCGGCGTCCGGGGCACTGACGGACAGGCGGAGGCCGCAGACCACCCTGACGCGGTTGATGAGCGCAATGATTACTACCGGACTCTGCGCGCCATTCTGGCCTTTAGCAAGGACGACCCGTTTTCTCTCCCGCTGACGCCGGAGCAGCGCGCCGAGATGGTTTCACTGACCATCAACACGGAGAACTCACGCGCGCGTTACATCCGCGCGCGGCGGCTGATGTTGACGACGCTCGGCGCGTGGATGGATACGCACTACGCGGCAGAGCCGCCGGAAGGGTTCAACGTCGAGGAGTGGATTCATCGCGCCACGTTGGGACGCGACCATTACGTGCGCGTCGTCACGAAGGGCTTTCTCTTTCCCTTCGGCCATCGCGCTTCGAGCATCACCATCACCGAACGCAAGTTCCGACAGATAGGAGGCGGCGAACAGGCCGGACAGGTCGGCGCCTTTCTCTTCAAACACACCTTCATCGTCGTGCGGCAACCCTTGAAGCGGTACGGCGACAGAGTGCTCAAGGCTTCGTCGGGAAAGTTCGGAGACAAGAGCACGAATTTCGCTGGCGAAGAGGTTGTCCAACGCATGTTCCCCTTCAGGAGCGTGCGCCTCACGACATTGATAACGCCTGAACTCGAAGTGCCCGTCGAGAATGAGTTCATCCGCGTTAAGGAGCAGGGCGGTCAGCCTTTTCAGTTTCACATGATTGCCGAAGACCTTGAGGGGCGAGCCGTCGAGTTCACCGCGCCGCTCATCTTCGTCCCTAATAGCGACGCCCTTTCGGCCTCCGGCGCGAGCAAGGCGCAGAGCAAGTACGAAGGCAGCGGCGACGCGCGTCGGCGGCCGCTGAACGGGCAGAAGGTCGCCTTCGCCCAGAGCACGGACGGGCAGGGCGCGACCTCCTTCGAGACGAGCACCATCACGTTCGACGGCTTCGTCTCGCAGCAGGCCGCGATACCGAATATGGACGAACCGGCCTTCGTTCCCGTCGTCACAGAGTCGGGCGTCCGCCTTCAGTCGGTCGAGCAACTCGTCGGCGGCGGCGCGCAGACGGCCATCCGCTATCAGGACATCTACCTGCGCGAAGGGTTCTCGGCAAGCAACGCGGGCGAGGTCTTCGTCAAGCTGTCGGGCGGCGGCGTGCCGCTCGACTTTGCGAGCAAGTCGGACAGGGCGGGCGGCCTCGCCACGCCGAACCTCAACATCGACGGGCTGTCGCGCAAGTTCGGCCCCATCGCCAACGCAGACGCGCTCGCAGTCGGACAGTTCAACCCGGCTACCTTCTTTGACACGAGCCGCGCCAAGCTGCTCGGCGGCATCGGCCTGCACGAAATCATCGCGTCCGGCTTCGGAGACGCCAAGATTCCGAAGTTGCTCAACACGGTCGTCCGCGACGTTGGGGGCGTGCCGACGGCGAACCAGACAGAGCTTCTCTGGGAGCCGCCCGTGCAGAGTGACCCCCTCAATTTTTTCCAGCCGCAGGCCAACGGACGCTTACGGCTACAGGCGACGCTCGTGACGCCGCTCGACGGCAGAGAGCCGACCTACGCGGCGACCGGGAGCATGAAGGATTTTCGCCTGAGCTTCTTCGACCTCGTGCTTATCAACTTCGAGAGTTTCGAGTTCATCGCACGCAGCGGG
Source organism: Pyrinomonadaceae bacterium (assembly GCA_035942915.1). Taxonomy (GTDB): domain Bacteria; phylum Acidobacteriota; class Blastocatellia; order Pyrinomonadales; family Pyrinomonadaceae; genus DASZCR01. The sequence goes on from DASZCR010000273.1 coordinate 20,125, forward strand.
AAGAAGCTCGACGTGAGCGTCATTCTCGAAAACCCCGGCGCGGTCACGTTCGGCGGGCCGCTCTCCTTCCTCAACGTGCTGGCCGCCGTCCTCCCTGCCGACGGTTTCAGCGACCCGCCGAGCCTCGACATCAGCCCCGGCGGCGTCACCGTCGGCTACACGCTCGCGCTGCCTTCCATCGAGGCCGGCGCATGGGGATTCCGCGACCTGTCGGTGTCGGCCGGTCTGACCGTCCCCTTCACGGGCGACCCGGCGCGTCTGCGCTTCGCTTTCGGCGAGCGGCAGAATCCGTTTCAGGTCATCGTCTACGGCGTCACGGGCGGCGGCTTCTTCGCACTGCACGTCGGACTCGGCGGCATCGAAACGGTCGAAGCGGCGTTCGAGCTTGGCGGGAGCCTCGGTCTCAACCTCGGCGTGGCGAGCGGTGCGCTCGCCGTCATGATTGGTATCTACATGACATTGGAGACTTCCGGGGCGAATCAGAATCAGGTCTTTCTCGCAGGCTACGTCCGCCTGAGCGGCGCGGTGAGCGTGCTCGGTCTGGTCACGGTCTCGGTCGAATTCTTCCTCCAACTCGGTTACGACTTCGGCTCGAAGAAGCTTCGCGGCGAAGCTTCGATGACGGTGCGCGTCAAAGTCCTCTTCTTCAGCAAGAAGGTGACCATCAGGGTCGAGCGCGAATTCGAGCCGCCGGTCGCGCCCCCCGTCGGACAACTTCAGGGCGAAGTGGAGACGACGCTCGCGCACCTGTCGCACGAAGACGCATGGGAGAGATACTGCGCGGCCTTCGCCTGAGAGGCGACATCTGCGAAGACGCAACGTGAAGTGTAGGGAGCGAACCCGATGAGCTTTGCACAAAAAGTCATCTTGACGACGCTGCCGCGCGGCGTCGAAGTGGACGCAGCCGGACAGACCCGCCTGCTCCTCTCCGTCTTCGTCTCGCCGCGACTGACGGCGACCTCGGACGAGAATCTGCCCGATGGCGAGACCGTGCTCGACAAGTACAAGGACTTCCTCGACTGGCCTCTGACGCTCTCGAAGCTGCGCTTCAAGGTGGCGCTCGCCGGTCAGAGTTTCGACGAGCCAGCCCGCGTCGAGCGCGCAGGCGGCGATGACGCGCCCCGCTCCGAACTCTGGAAGGCGCTCTTCTCCTCCTCGACGCTCGTCCGCTCTTACGTCTTCGACAAATTCACAGACCGCGCCGTGCGCTCGTTCCCCGTCAAGCCCATCGAGACATTCCTTAAGGAGCGTTACGGGACGGTCGCCGCCGAACGCGCCGCGCCGACGCGCTGCACGCCGCGTCTGCTGCCGAAGATGGAGTATCCCGTCACCGGCAGTCTGTTCAGCCCGACCACGTTCGGCGCGCTCACCCCGCAGAGTCTCGCAGAGGCGAAGGGCGCGGTGGAGAAACAGCTTCAGACGAACAAGGCATTCATCACGGCACAGATTCCCAACCTCGCTTTCGCCTTCGCCCTGCTCGCGTGCTTCCACGAGGGCACGCACTACACGAAGGACAAGGCGACGGACGCACCGCCGCAGCAGTCCGAGCCGCCGAAGGTGCCGGTCTTCGACTTTCACCAGATGGTCTCGTCGCTCGGCGACTATCCGCACGTCATGCGGCGGCTTGGCCTCGTCATTGACCTTGCGGTCACAGCCGAAAACGTCCCTCCGAGCGGGCGCGTCGGCGTCAGTCTGCTCGACGGCTCTGCGCTGCAAGGGACGACCGTCACGCCGTTGACCATGTTCGAGTTTGACGCCGCGCGCCGACGCTTCGCCGCCGCGCCGAAAGAGGCGCAGACTTCAGTGCTGCGCGACGGGATGCTGAGGCTCGACGACGAGTCGCTGTACGGACTCGTTCAGGTGGATGTTGACGGGGCGGCTATCAAGCTTCTCAACTATGTCGAACAGGCCGAGCAGGCCATGAGCCATCCCTCGACCGGCACGCCGCAGAAGTCAGCCCTGCCCGCGTTGCGCTCCGCAGGCATCTCGCTCGTCAAAACCGACCACGCCTTCGACCTCGTGCAGACCTTCGACATCTCTGCACAGAACGATGCGAAGCTCGTCGAGTCAGGCCAGCCGGAGATTACGCTCAGCGCCGAGCAGTTGGTGCGCGGCTATCGCGTCGACGTGCGCGAGGCGAAGGCCGATGCGGCCGACGCACCGTGGCGCTCGCTGTGCTGGCGCAGCGGCACTTATAGATTCCTGAACGACCCTGCGTTGCCGCAGTTGAAGATTGACGACGAAGGCATCGTCGATATCGCGGCGACGGAGTCAACGTGCGGCCTCTCTGGCGGTGCGTCGCCCGACCTCAAGTTGCACGAGTCGATGTTCCGTTGGGCGGGATGGAGTCTCTCAGTGCCGAAGCCTCTCTGTCCCGGCGACCCGCTCTCGCTCGCGCCGAACACGGCGCAGAACTCCTTCAACTTCAGGGCGAGCTTCGACCTCGCGGCAGGTGAAGACAAGTTGCTCCCGCGCCTGCGCTTCGGCAACAGGTATCAGATGCGCGTCCGCACGGTTGACCTTGCGGGCAACAGTCTGCCGCCGCAGGAGACGGCCGCCATCACCACGAAACGCGCCATCACTTACGGAAGGTTCGAGCCGGTTAACTGGCCTCTGGTGCTGCTGCGCGAAGCGGTGTCGGGCAGCCAGCCGATTCCGGGCAAAGAGGGCGAGTCAGTCCATCGCCTCGTCGTCCGCAGCGACTTCGAGACGCCCACACTCAAGGCCAACGAGACCAGCGAGCGCCACATCGTTCCCGCGCGCAGCAACTCTGAAGTGGCCGAAATTCACGGCATGTTCGACAAGGCCGACGGCACGGGTCTCGATAAAAATTGCTTCAAGACGATTGCGGGCAAGAACGGCGCGCTCGCAGAGGTCGAGCCTGCCGCGCAACTCACGCTCCCCTATCTGCCCGACCCTCTCGCGTTCGGCGCAACCTTCCTCGGACTCCCCGGCCAAGACCTCGTACAGGTCTCCTTTCGTCCCGGAGATACGCAGTGGCCGGACTTAAAGCCGTTCCGTTTACGCGTCGTCGGCGTGCCGGACTCGTCTGCGGTCGAGCCGCCGGACTTCTCCGAACAGGACGGCGCGCGCGTGCTGTCGGTCTCTCTGCCGCAGGCGGAGGTCGTCCGCGTTCGTCTGAGCACGTACCTGACCGACATCGATTCAGAAGACTACGACGAACCGAAGAAGGTGCTGGCGGCGGGCGGGCGCGTGCTCAATCAGTTGGGGCTGTGGCCTTGGATGGAAGAGTGGGTGACGACACAGGGCGCAAACCCGTCGGAGGTCGAAAACTGGCTGCACCTTGCGCGCCTCATCACACTCACAGGGCTACACTGGATGGTCACGCCGTACCGTGAACTTGTTCTGGTGCACGCCGTCGGCCGTCCCCTCACAGAGCCGACGGTCGGCCTGACGGCGACGAAGGACGCGACGGCCATGACCTTCGCGCGGCTCGGCGGTCAGATGGTCTGCGACGGAAAAAGCACGGGCAAGCTCGACGTGCTGGCCGACTGGGAAGAGCCGCGCGACGACCCGCACGAGCCGCAACCACATGCGCCATCGAAGCCGCCCGCCTCCGGCATGTCAGACCCTGTGACCGGCCAGGCGCACGTCCTCGAAATCCCCATCAACCTGCCTGAGATTCCCTTCAATCAGGACGTCTTGAACGAACTCGCGCTCGCGCACGCCGGTCAGCAGATAGGAACTTTCAACTTGGCAGAGGGCATCGTCACGCTGACGAATGCAGACCTGCGCCACGAGTTTGGCGATACGAAGTCGCGCCTCGTCAACTACTCGGCGGTGGCGACGACGCGCTTTCGCGAGTACTTCCCGCCGTCGAAGTTGGAGACTGAGGCGGAAAAGGAGAAGGAGCGTCAGTTGCACACGCGCACGTCGGCGAAGCTCTCGCTGCGCATCAACAGCAGCGCGCGTCCCGAAGCGCCGAAGGTGCTCTACATCATCCCGGCCTTCCGCTGGACGAAGAGCGCAGCCAGCAGCCAACGACACGGCGGCGGACTGCGCGTCTACATGGAGCGCGGCTGGTATTCATCGGGCGACGGCGAGTTGCTCGGCGTGGTTCTCAGTTCCGACGCCTCCGCTTCGAGTCCGCCCGTCATCCTCGACGACAAACACCCGCTCAAGCCGTTCGTCTCGCAATGGGGCGCAGACCCGCTGCGCGCCTCGGCCGGAACCAACGGCCTGCTCGCGCCTGAGCATTTCACGAACGCGCTCAAGGCCAACCCTTCGGGCGGGAGTTTCCAGACGACGGGACTCAGCCTCGACGAGTTGCCCGGTGGCTCTCCGGTCTCGGTCGCGCCGCACGCCGTCGGCTACGACGAGGTGCGGCGGCTCTGGTACTGCGACATCGAGATTAACCCCGGCGATTCCTACTTCCCCTTCGTCCGTCTGGCGCTGGCGCGCTACCAGCCGAACTCAATCGCGGGCGTCCACCTCTCGCGCGTCGTGCTCGCAGACTTCGTCCAACTCGCGCCCGGACGCACCGTCAGCGTCTCCCCCTTCGCAGGCACTCCGCCGCGATGCAACGTCACCGTCACGGGCAAGACCTACAGCCGCTTCAGGGGCGCAGGCGACGCCATCCAGACCGGCGGCACAAGCGTCACGGCGACCGTCGAGACCGTCAACGCAAAGGCGAACACCGGCGGGCGGAGGAAAGAAGAAGAGCTCGAATGGATACCGGGCAACGTCTTCTCTCTGCAACCGAGCGCGGATGCTGCGTCGT
>DASZCR010000274.1:0-17264 GCA_035942915.1 Pyrinomonadaceae bacterium
ATGAGCGTCCGCGCTGAACTGTTTGGCGTCGTGTTGTGACCGGCCGCTTCTCGCGCGCGGCGCAAGGCCGCTTCGCCTGCGCCTAACTTTGCTCCGCGCTCAACTGCTTCGGCTCAAGGTCTTTGTTGGCCGGGCCTTGAATCACCTTGCCGTCGTAGTTGAACCGCGAGCCGTGACAGGGACAGTCCCAACTGCGCTCGGCGCTGTTCCAGTGAACGATGCAGCCCATGTGCGTGCAGACGGCCGAGCAAGCGTAGAGATTCTCGCTGTCGTCTTTGTAGACGGCGACGTGCTCGCCGTTGTGCTTGACGACCTGCCCGCCGCCCTTCGGTATCTTCGCCGTGTCGTCCAACTCCGGCGCAGAGATGCGGTCGCCCATGAACTCCTTGACGACGTTCATGTTCTCGCGGATGAAGTCTCGCGCCGAAGTGACCGGCTTGAAACGCGAAGGGGCAAAGACCTCCGCCCAGCGGTTCTCGCGTCCCGCAATCAGGTCGCTCAACAGCATGGCGGCGACGTGGCTGTTCGTCATGCCCCAACCCTTGAAGCCCGTGGCGACGTAGAGATGGTTAGAGCCGGCGCTGAGCTTGCCGATGTAGGGAACGCCGTCCACCGTGTTGTTGTCCTGCGTCGACCAGCGAAACTCGATTGATTGAATGTCGAAGTTGGCGCGCGCCCATTCTTCGAGCCGCTGATAACGCTCGCGCGTGTCTCCGCCCTGTCCGGTCTTGTGATGCTCGCCGCCGAGCATGACAATCTCGCCGCCGTCGTAAGGGTTGTTGCGAATCGAGTTGTGCGGCGTGCCTGTGCTCACGTACATCCCCTGCGGGACGGGGCCGTTCAGGCGACAGCCGAGAACGTAGGAGCGCGTCGGATACATCGAAGCGAAGTAGATGTTCGGGTCGTGATAGGGAAAGTGGGTCGCGAGGACGACAGACCTCGCCCGCACGGTGCCGCCGCTGGTCTTAACCACGCAGGGTTCGCCCTCTTCGATGTCGAGCGCGCGTGTCTGCTCGAAGATGTGGCTTCCGTCGCCGGGGATAAGCTCGGCCAGCGCGAGGAGATATTTGCGCGGGTGAAACTGCGCCTGATTATCGAACCTGATGGCTGCCCTGACGGCAAACGGCAGGTCTGTCTGCTCCGTATAGGAGGCGGGCAGGCCGAGTCGCTTCGCCGCGTTCACCTCCCGCTCTATCTGCTCTCTTTCCCCTTCGTCGAGCGTATAGGTGTAGGCAGAGGCGCGGCGGAAATCACAGTCGATGCCGAGCCGCGCGACGAGCGAAGCTATCTTCTCCTTGGCCGCTTCCTGCGCCTCGCCGTAGAGCCGCGCCTGCTCTTCGCCGAAGTCTGAAATGAGTTTGTCGTATATCAGCCCGTGCAGCGACGTGACCTTCGCCGTCGTATTGCCGGTGACGCTTTCGACGATACGACCGGCGTCGAGGACGGCGACCGTCATGCCGGACTGTTTCAACTGATAAGCGGTGGCGATGCCGGTTATCCCTCCGCCGAGCACCGCCACATCTACCGTCACGTCGCCTGTCATCGTCGTGTAGTTGGTTTCGGGCGTGGTGGCGAGCCAGAGCGAGACGGGTCTGCCCGGAAGCTCGCTGCCTTTATCCACGTCGCCGAGTTCGACGTAATCCATGATGAGTTCACCCTTTCAGTCTCTTCGTTAGTCTTCAGAACAGTTCATCCAGCTTATCGCGGAAGAGCGTCAATGCGATTTTGCCGCCCGCCGGTTGCCCCTTCGCCAGCGCCTCGGCCAGACGCAACGCTTGACCGACCTCTATCTTCGGCGGCATCGGCGGCTCGTAAGGGTCTACAACCACCTCGACGAGCGCGGGCTTGTTGGAAGCCAGCGCGGCTTCCAGCGCGGGGCGTATCTCCTCCGGTCGCTCGACCGTCCACCCGACACCGCCGCACAGTTCGGCGAACCGTGCGAAGTTCGGGTTGTGCAAATCTACTCCGTATTCCGGGTTGCCGAGAAAGACAATCTGCTCCCATTTAATCTGGCCGAGCACGTTGTTCTTAATGACGACCACCACGACCGGCAACTCGTACTTCACCGCCGTCAAAAACTCTGCCATGAGCATCGCAAAACCGCCGTCGCCGATGAAGCAGACGGACTGTCTCTCAGGATAGGCCAGCTTGGCAGCGATGCTGTAAGGCAGCGCGCAGGCCATCGTCGAGAGCGTGCCGGAGCAACTGAACTTCTGTCCCCCGCGAATTCTGAACTGCCGCGCAATCCATGTGGTAATCGTGCCTGAGTCGGTCGAGACGATGGCATCGTCGGAAACCAATTCCGATAGCTCCCATGCGACGCGCTGCGGCTTGATGGGCACATCGTCGCGCAACGCACGCGCACGCATCAACTCCCACCACTCGCGCATCCCGGCCTGCGCCTGCTCTAAGAAACTCCTGTCGGTTTTGCGCTCGACGAAGCGCGAGAGAGCGGAGACGGTCGGCTTGGCGTCGCCGACAAGGCCGACCTCTACGGGGTAGCGCAGGCCGATGCGGTCAGCCTTGTCATCAATCTGCACGCCCCTCGCCTGTCCCGGCTTCGGCAGATATTCCATGTAAGGAAAGGATGAGCCGACAATCAGCAGCGCGTCGCATTGCTCCATCGCTTCCTGCGAGGGTCTCGTGCCGAGTAGACCGAGTCCGCCGGTCGTCAGTGGATGGTCGTCCGGGACGACCCCCTTGCCGAGCAGGGCTTTAACGATGGGCGCGCCGAGTTTGTCGGCCAACTCTGCGACCTCCTCGCCCGCGCCCAAAGCGCCCTGCCCGACGAGGATGACCGGCTTCTGCGACTCGTTGAGGATGAAACCTGCGAGGCGCAGCTCTTCCTCGCGCGGCAGCGCAAGCGGCGGCGACCAGCGGCTCGACGTGTGCCCCGCGCGCTTGTGCATCGAAGTCTCGCCCGTCGTCTCCTTCTCCTGATAATCGACAGGAAAGGTGATGTGTGCGACTCCGCGATGGTTGAGCGCATGGCGGCACGCCTCGTCCACGAGCATCGCTACCTGATTCGGATTGATGACCTCCTGATTATAAACGGACACGTCCTCGAACAGCAGGGTCATGTTGATTTCCTGCTGATAGTTGCTGCCCTTGAGGTCTGAGTAGGTCTGCCCCGTGATGGCGATGACTGGCGCTTGGTCTAGTTTCGCGTCGTAGAGGCCGTTGAGAAGATGTATGCCGCCGGGGCCGGATGTCGCGAGGCAGCATCCGAGCCGTCCCGTGTACTTGGCGTAAGCGCAGGCCATGAAGGCCGCCGCCTCCTCATGGCGCACCTGTACGAAGCGCACGCGGTCTTGGCGCGTGCGCAACGCCTCCATGATGCCGTTGATACCGTCGCCCGGAATACCGAAGACTGTGTCTACGCCCCAATCGATGATGCCTTCGACGAGCACGTCGGCTGCCGTCTGTGCCATTACTTTCCCCCTGTCGCCTGAGAGTTGAAGAGCGGCTCACGCAAGCAACGATTCGCGGCGCGGAACTACGACGCGCCGGATTTTGCGCGGCGGACGGAAAACGCAGAACGCAGATGCCTGAAGCGCACCGACACATTCCGGCCGCCTCCGCAAAACGTCCCGCACGAGGCCGCCATTCGTGCCGCGTGTGTCAACTTACGTGCCGCCCGTCCGGGTAAATTTCGGGGGATTGATTTAACGGGTCAGGACTGATAGTGTAAGTCCTAACAAGTTATTAGGAACTGTCCTAATAAAGATAGTCATAGCATACTCGTCCGTCAATCTTGTGTAAAGGGGGTCGGGGTCGATGACTGTTCCAGAGGGTTTCAAGGGGCTGCGTTTTGCCTGTCAATGCGTCTCGTCGCGCCAGTCTGACAGGTGCGACCCTTGGGCTGCCGTCGCACAACACAAACTGCTGCCGGACGGCACCAAAGAGGAGATTCTCAACCTCGTCGCGGGCGGCCCGCTGACCGTCGCGCAAATGGCGAAGGAACTCGGTCTCAGCTCGCCGAGCGTGCTGACACATGTGCAGGCGATGATGGAGAGCGAGTTGTTGCGTGAGTCAGAGGAGATGGAAAGACGATACCCGGCCGAGCGTTTCTACGAGCCTAACTTTCCCATCGTGCGCGCGGAGGAGCGGGAACAGTTCGAAGAGTTGTGCAGGGAGACGGCCGCGCGTTTCGCAGACCTGTTCGAGAAGCGCCTCAAACACTTGGAGCGCATCTTCTCCGCGACGGGCTTGGCTCAGAGGGGTTGGGAGTTTGCAGACCTCACACAGTATCTCTATGCACGCGTGCAGCGCAGCGCGCGCGAGCAGTTAGAGGAGCGCGGAGCCTTGCGGCCGGCCGAGACGCACGACAACGGTGTGGCATGGACATTCTGGGCTGAAGAGCCGTCTGCCGATGGCAACGGCTAAAAGCTGTACCTGTCCGGCTGCTTCAAGGCTCAAGTAGCCCTCTGCTTTTTACTTCTTCGTAGAACTTCGTGTTGTGTGCAAAGTAATCGCGCTCGGCTTGCGGGTCGTCTGCCGCGTAGAACTCCTGCACGTAGCCGACAACCTCTCGGCTGCCGTTTTCATAGATTCTATTAAGTGTATCGTTTGTCATGCGATGCGTGGCGAAGTATTCGAGATATTCAAGCCCGCCTTCGCGGCCGAATCTATAGTTGATAGACCACCCGGCCTTTGTAATCGAGCCTCTCCGGCGTTCCTTTAAATCATCTTCAGGTAAGACGATGTTCCATGACTTGAACTCTTCATTAAACGCTTGCTTGATTCTGTCTGACATCGCTCTCGCTCCATGAAGTCTTAAAGCTATTCTCCGACCTCACGAATTATGAAGGCTGCTCCCGCCAGAAAATGTACGCCGCGTCGAGCACGCTCTCCAAGTCGCCGTCGTTCGGCAGCAGGAGTTTCGGCAAGGTTGATTGTCGAAACATGTCTGCAAATTGCTCTTGTTCGCTGAGGAAATAACGGTGCAACTCTTCGTCGGTGCGACCGAACTTGGCCGCGTACTCGCGCAAGAAAGGCCAATCAGTTCTGGCCTCGATGGAGCGTTCCCACACCACCTCCGCAGAAGCCTGAAGGAGCAGCAGCTTGCATCCGACGGCGGCCAGCCGGCGGTCGAACGTCGCGGCGTCCGCCCACGAGATGACGCCGGGCCGAAGACAATGCGTCAGGTGCAGCGTGTCGATGATGACGAAGCACGACGGCCGCAGGTGGTCTGCGACCGACGCATATAGCCATTCGAGATGGCCGACGACGCGCTCCAAATGGCTGATGTTCTCTTCAACCGTCAGCGTCCCGGCGTCTTCGCCGGAGGCCAGAGGGCCATATGTATGAGCCTGACTGAGATGGACGAGGGTTCGGATGCGTCTCGTCTCGGCCGAGCCGACGTGGCGACGAATCAAGGCGTCGATGAGGGTGGATTTACCGATGCCGGGAATGCCTTCGACGAGCAGCGCGTGGAATGGAGCAATCGTGTCTTTTCCTGTCATTGAAGTCGCCGCCTCGTCGTTTCATGAGTGGCGTCTGAGGGGCGTATATCTCGCGTCGGCGGAGGGGCAGTTTCGATGTCGGCCACGAGAATGTCGGGGACAAGCCGGCGCGCTGACTGAAGCACCGTGCCGTCGGGGCTGACGATACCCGATGCTCCGTCGGAGACCAATCTTTCAGTCTGCCCCGCAACGTCTGCACGGATGACAAAAACGCTGTTCTCAGTCGCACGTGTGATGTCAACGTTTCTGGTTTCGGCGACGAGTCCCGGCCACGTCTTCGTCGGAGGGAGGCCGTTGTTGGTGGGCACAAAGAGGGCTGTCGCCCCTTGCGACGCCATGATTTTGGCGGGTTCGGCATAGTTGGAGTCGTTGCAGATGATGATGCCGAACGTGAGACCGCCAATGGTGAAGACAGGCATCCTGTCTCCGGCCGTGTAGACAGACTTGTTGATGGCCGGGTGCAGCTTGCGATAGATGCCGACGACAGACCCCCTGTGAAAGAGCGCCGCAGAGTTGTAGAGACGGCCGCTGCGGTCAATCTCCGTGAACCCCAGAATGGTTGCAACCCGGTCGCTCGTAAGCGTTGACAGCAGCGCGTCCAGTTGACCTCGCTCGACATCGACCGCGATATCTGTAGGCCGACTTGCGTAGTCTGCGAGGCCGCCCAAGACAGCCTCCGGGCAACATAAAATCTCCACGCCCTGCGATTCACACCAATCAACCTGTCGGCGCATCAAGCCGAGCGCCTGCATCGTGCCGAGAGCATGCAGCGGAGCTTGATAAGCAGCGACCTTCATCGGAAGTTTCAATCGACCGTGACGGGGATGTATGCCTCTATCGTGCGTGGTTGCTGGAACTCGCGTTCGTTGCCGGGCTGGTAGCGAATCCGTGCGCGGAAGGTGTGGCGTCCCTTCGGAGTCGAGGCGTCTGCGCGCAGCGGCAGACGAATGACGACCGCGCCCTGATAGAGAGCAAGTGGTCTCTCGCTGAAGGGCAGTCTCCGGGTTTGCGCGTCCGGGTAGAGAGGCGCGCCCGGCGTGATGCCTTCCTGCGGCTCGGCCTGAACCTCAGTCGCGGTGTAAGCCTTGTCGGTCTGCGGATTGGCGTTGACGTACCAGCCTTCGGAGATGTCGAGGTGAATCACGGCTTCGGCTGGCTCAGTGGCTGTCAGTCGCACCTCTTCGACAGTGGCCGTCACGGGCTGCGTCTGCTGGACGACGGTCGGCGTGCGCGTCGCGGCGGGGGAGGGTTGTGCGCCGGTATTGTGACGCGGAGCGGAGGCGCAGGCGGAAAAGCAGAGCGCGCAGAAGAGCAGCAGGGACAGTCTGTTTTTGAGCATGTGCGAGAGTTTAATTTCTGCAACGTGAAGTCTCAAGCGAGTTTTGGCGTCCGCGCGGTGTGAGACGCTGCGGAGGGAAGAAAAAGAGGAGCCGTGTTGAGACAGGCTCCTCTGTGATGACGGTTGGCGAGTCTGTGCGTCGTCCGTCCAGACTCGGTTTGATTGTTTAGCGAACGGTGACGGTGACCGTTCCCGTCGAGGCGTTGCCGGAATCGTCGCGGCTCTCGACGGTGATGTGATAGACGCGGCTCGTCTTGCCACTGCGCTCGGCGCGGACGTTGAGCGTGAGGTTGCCGGTGACTTGCCAGTCTCCGCTCACGTCTTCGCTGCCCGTGACCGAGAGGATGCGCGTCGTGAGCGTCGAATCGACGGCGTCAGACACGTTCGCGCTAATCACGACGGGAACCATCTTGTTGTTCGCCTTCGTGATGATGGCGGGCGAAGCCGTCAGGCTCTGGAAGACGGGAGCCGTCGTGTCTCGCACGGTGACGTTGAACGTGCCGGTCGTCGTCAATCCCTTCGAGTCGCGCGCCGTCGCCGTCACGGTCGTCGTACCCAGAGCGAACGTGCTGCCGGACTGAAGGCTCAGCGTGACGGGCAGTTGTCCGTCTTCCGCATCGACGGCCGTAGCCGCGAAGTTGACGGCCGCTCCCGCGCCGCTGGTCGCCTCCGCGACGATGTTGGCCGGGAGGTTGAGAACCGGCGGCGTGTTCATTGCGCGAACGGTGACGGTGAAGGTGGCCGTCGCCGTGTTGCCGGAGGCATCCACGCCCGTGACCGTCACAGTCGTCGTACCGACAGGGAACGTGCTGCCGGATTGGTGGCTGAAGCTGACCGCAATCTCGCCGCCGACCGTATCGGTCGCGCTGGCTCCGAAGACGGCCACAGCACCTTCCGGACTCGTCGCTTCGAGCACGATGTTGGCCGGGGTCGAGATGACCGGCGCGGTCGTGTCAATCACGTTGACTTTAAAGCTCCCGCTAACGGTCGCACCTGCGGCGTCGGTCGCATTGGCCGTCACAGTCGTCGTGCCCAGAGGGAACGTGCTGCCGGACTCGTGGCTGAGCATGACGGCAATCTCGCCATCTTCAGCGTCGGTCGCTGTGGCCGCGAACGTGGCCGCCGCGCCTTCGGGGCCGGTTGCCTCAACCGTCAGGTCGGTCGGGAGGTTGAGCACGGGCTGCGTGTTGGGCGCGCTGTTGATGGTCAGGGTGCCCGTCGCGCTGCCTTCGTAGTTGGCGTCGTTGATGGTCGCCGTGACCGTGTAAGTGCCGGGTTCAGACGGCACGCTCGGCGAACCATTGTAAGTCACTTCGACGTTAAGACCGGCCGGTTCGGTCACGACCGAGACAGCTTTGGGCGAGCCGTCGTGGGTCTGCGCGAGGTCGCCGAGTGTGACGGCGGCCGTCGCCTTGCCGATGACGAGCGTGCCGGTGGCCGTGCCCGCGTAGCCGGGTTCGGTGATGGTCGCGACGACTTCGTAAGAACCGACTTCAGTCGGCTGCACGTCGCTTCCGTTGTAGGTCAACTGGACGGCGATGCCAGCCGGTTCGGTGATGACCGAGACGCCGAGAGGCGAGCCAGTGTAGGTCTGATTCAGACCGGCGAGCGAGATGGTGGCCGACGTGCCGAGTTCGGGAACCCAGCCGCCGAGCACGTTCGCAGGGTTGCGCCAGAAGTCCGCTTCCTCAGTCGTAATCTGGCGGGAGACGGGATGACGCTGGCTCACGTCAACAGGGTTGCCGTTCTCGTCGCGCGTGTTGTACTCCCAGAACTTGAGGTTCGGATAGTTGGTCGAGGTCGCGTTGGCGACGGCGTTGTCGAGTCTCCACGCTTCGGGGCGAATGTGCCCGCCCATCACCGAGTCGATGAAGACGACCTGACTGTAGGGGAAGACGTTCGGGTCGATGCGCGAGAGATACGCGCCGGTGACGCCGGGCGCGGCCGTCAGCCTTGAGTTGACGAAGACGTAGCCGTTCTTGGTCGCGTCGTTGCGTATCTGCGTGTAGTAAGCGTTCGACGAAACCATCTTGAACTCGCTGTTGCGGAAGTAGACGACACCCGTGCCCCAGAGGAAGTCGATGTCGCCTTCGATGTAGCTCTCGTTGACGAAGCCGCCCTGATTCGAGCCGCTCTGGTTCTGCAACAGGAGCGTGTCCTGAAAGCTCTTGAGGTTGACGCGATTGAGCAGGATGCGGTGGTTGTTGCCACGGAAAGCTTCCGACTGCCGCGTGCGGTTCTCGCTGTTAAAGCGCGTCGTCGTGTTGTGAATCGTGATGTTCTCAAGCGTGAAGTCCGTCGCATCAACGCCGAAGACCGCACGCGGGCTTGACCCCGTGTTGAGGTTCTCGTTGTTCGAGTAGCGAATGATGCTCTCGTTGCGGTCTTCGCCGCGCACGGTGATGAAGGGCTTGCTCGAACGGATGTAGACGATTTCCGTGTACGTGCCGCGCCGGACGTTAATCGTGACGGGCTGCGTGTTGTTCGTCGGAACGAAGTCGATAGCGCCCTGCACGGTCGAGAAGTCGCCCGTCCCGTCGGCGGCCACAGTCAGTTCGGTCGTCCCGGCGGCAGGCCCCGCGTCTTTCGTCGAGAACGTCCACGTCGAAGCGTCGGAGACGCCGACGAAGGGCGCACCGGCCGCGTCTGTGACGACGCCCGGCTCCAACATGACGTAGTAGGTCTGTCCGTAAGCCAGCTTGACCTTCGGATAGATGGTCGCCGTGTTGCCGTCGATGATGACGGGGTGATAGTTGAAGTTGAAGGACGAACCGCCAATCTGTCGCGCAGACTGCGGGCCGGGCGCGTGAATCCCCGTGTTGGTATCAACGCCGAGGTCGATGGTATCGACGAGCGCGTTGTCCGACGCTCTGAAGATGTGAACCTTGCCGCTCGTGCCGACCTTCGGCGTCTGGTCGAAGGTGATGGACGGCAGCGCGTCGATGTTGACGCCGGAAGCGCCGAACGCGGGCGAGAAGCCGTTGGCCGTCATCGAGGAGACGACGAGGAGGCGCGCCGTCGCGCTGGTGACGTTGCCGCCCGAATTGCTGACGACGACGTGATAGTTGCCCGCGTCGGCCACCTGCGCCGCAGCGAAGTCGAGCGAGGCATTGTTAGCGCCGGGAATGAGCGCGCCGTTCTTGTACCACTGATAGAAGAGCGATTCGCCTTCGGCCGCGACCGAGAGGCTCGTGGGCGTGCCAACCGTGACGGTCGTCGCCGCAGGTTCGGCCGTGATGGTGGGCGGCGGCGCGACAGGCCCGTCCGCGACCGTCAGGCTGACGGGGTTGCTGCTGACGCTGCCGCCAGCGTTGCTGACAACGGCCGTGTAGCTGCCCGTATCTGAAAGCTGCGCGTTCGTGATGCTGAGCGTCGGCGTCGTGGCCGAGCCATTGGCGACCGGCGCACCGTTCTTCAGCCATTGATAAGAGAGACCATTGCCAGCGGCGGCGACAGACATCGTGACGTTGCTGCCGACGGAGACGGTCAGGTTCGAGGGCTGCGGGTGCGCGGTAATGACAGGAGCGGCAGGCGTATAGTCGGCCGACCAGCGCGTGAAAGCGATGTCGGAGGCGAAGCCGTTAGGCACGCGGAAACCGAACCAATCGAAGGTCGTCGCGGGCGTCTGGCTCGACTCGGTCGCCGTCGAGTTGAGGTTAAACGAGCCGCCGTCCGTCACGGAGACGGAAACCTTCGTGTCGGTCGCGGAGACGCGTTCGACCGTGAAGGCCAGCGTGTAAGGCGTATTGTTCGAGAGCGGTGCGCGCGCCGAACCGCCCGTAACGCTCAGCGCCGTGTACTCGGCGACCGTCGTACTAATCACGTTGGCGAGCGGGTCTGTGGCGCTCGGCGTGCTGCGACGGTGAAGCGTAAACGGAGGCGTGGCCGAAGCGGCCGTCCCGGCGAGTCGCGTGGCGTAGCCGGGGTCGTCGGAGAAGGAAGGACTGTTGAGGCCGCCCGTAGTGTTCGCCGTCGTGCGCGTGCCCTTCGAGTCGAAGAGGCCGAAGCGGAGGTCTGCGCCCGCGTTCGCGCCGATGTTCTGGACGGTGAAACGCGCCGAGACCGTCAGCCTGTCGCCGACGCCGAGCGTGATGGGCTGGCCGCTGTCAGTGAAGAAGCCCCAGAAGCCTTCCGAGCCTCCGGCGGCGCTGATGTTGAAATTGACCGACCCGGCCGCGTCTGTCCGCACCGTACCGGCGCGTCCGTTGAAGATGCGGACGGAGTTGGCCGAGAGGTTCTGCGTCAGGCTCTCGCCGTCGGCGAAAGTGTCGTTAACGACGGTGGCCGCTCCCGCAACAGTCGGCAGAAGCAGTGCCAGAATGAGGGCGAAGGTCACTTGAGTTTTGAGGTTGCTCAACTTTCGCAGTGCTTTCATTTTTCTGTATCAGTCCCTACTTGGTTAAGATTTAAGTTAGCTGTTCAGTGGACGTATTCTCTCTCAAAAGGCCGTCCGGGTCTTGGCTGATACGGACTATTTTTGATTTGCAGATTAGGCAAATAGCTTTTCAGGCACGGGGCGGGGATTATTATAAAATGTGCGAAAATCAAGGGAAAATTGACCATTGGACAATTCGGAGAGGTCTTTTTTGCGGATTCGGCAGGACAGGCACATTCGGCAGACAGGGTTTGCGGCACACTTCGACCGTAAGTGTGGAGGAGCGTTATTCCGAGACGTGTTTGAGCGGACGATTGAGGCGGACGATTCAGGCCGCCTCGTGTTTGTGCAGGAGTGGCTTCTGGCTGGCGATGAACTGTTTGGGTGTCGAGCCTGCGATTTTTTTGAAGACGCGGTAGAAGTGCGTCAGGTCGCCGAAGCCCGCCTCGACCGCCGCGAAGAGGATATCGTCGGTCTCAAGCATGAGGCGCTTGGCATATTCGACACGGCGCTCGGTCAGATATTGCGTGACGGTGCGACCCGTCCGGCGTTTGAACTGCTCCGTGTAGCTGCGATAAGACATGTTGGCGAGCGAGGCCAACTCCTCGACCTTAATCGGGCGGAAGAAGTTGTCGTCGAGATAATGAAGGCTGCCTGCGAAGGCCGCCCCGCTGGGGTCGGAGGGAGACAACTTCTGATGCTCGCCATGGATGCGCGTGACGAAGATAAGCAACTCGATGAGTTGCGAGAGGACAACGGCGTCGCTGCCCTCTCTTCTTTGCAACTGCTCGACGAAGAGCGCCTTGAGACGGTTTCTGATTTGTAGCCGCGTGTAGTTGTCGGCAATCCTGAAGGGCGTGAGGACGGGGATGCGCTGACGAAACAGCGAAAGGCTATCGACGGCGGCCGTGCAGTTGCCGAAGACGCGTTCGTAGAAGCAGATGACGACGACTGTCAGCGGGTCGTTGGGGTCGTCCACGAGGCGATGCGAAAGATGCGCCGGGGCGTAGAACATCTGGTTCTCGCTAATCGGCGTCCTGCCCTGTTCGGTCTCGACGAAGCCCTGCCCCTCGCGCACCACGTACAGTTGATGAAAGTCGCGCGCGAGCATCTCCATCGTGAAATCAGGGCTGTGGCGGCTCTCGAAGATGTAGATGCCGAGTTCGCCGAGATGAACCTGATGCGGCCGCTTGCGCTTCCTCGTGACTTTGCTCATCGCCATCCCCCCGCAGATGCGTCAGCGGTGATTCGTACTTCGTGAAGGAGGACTATCCTACAGGCGGACGAGTTCTGCAATCTTGACCGGACGACGCTGCTCGACGCTCTTGCGCGCGGCGATGCCCGTCAGACAGGACATCGCGCCCGCGCGCGAATCCGGTAGACGCATGTGTTCCGGTACGGGAGCGTTGCGGAAGATGACTTCGCGGAGACGGTCGTCGCCGCCCGCGTGGCCGCCTTTGATGTGGGGCATGGGAATCTTCTCGCGCTTGCCGAAGTTCTTCGTGAGGTAGGTTTCCGAGTCCTGCTCCTCCGGCCAGGGCTGGCGCTCGTAGTCGCGGACTTCGAGGCGTCCGCGCTCGCCGTTGAAGGCGAGGCGATAACCCTCGAAGGGCATGGCGGCGTTGAGCGAGTAGTTCATCTGCACGCCGTTCGAGTATTTGACCAGAGCCGACATCGTGTCGTAGATGTCCACGTCCTCGCGGAAGACGCAGCCGTCGCGGTGGTAGCCGTCCACGTCCTCTGCGGCCGCGTAGAGTTTCATCAGGCGCGCGTTCTGTGTGAGGTCGAAGTAGAAGGGGCAGCGCGCCTTGTGCGGGCAGGGGCGACAGTGTGTGTGGCGGAAGGGGCCGCGCTTGCCGTAGACGTTCAACTCGCCGTAGGCCGAAACCTCGACGGGGTCTGCGTCGAGCCACCAATTGATAAGGTCGAAGTGGTGCGTCGCCTTGTGTACCCAGAGGCTCCCGCCGCGCGACTTGAGGCGATGCCAGCGGCGGAAATAGTCCGCGCCGTGCTGCACGTCGAGATACCAACTGAAATCGACGGAAGTGACGCGCCCGATTTCGCCGGACATCAGAATCTCTTTAATCTTCTGGTGCTTCGGCGCGTAACGGTAGTTGAAGGCGACGACGATTTTGCGCCGGTTCCTCCGCTCGGCGTCGAGCACGGCCTGACACTGTCGCTCGTCCGTGACCATCGGCTTCTCGGTGATAACGTCGATGCCCCGGTCGAGCGCGCGTGTGATTTGCGCGACGTGTGTGGCGTCGACGGTGGTGACCATCAGCAGTTCAGGCCGCGCACGGTCGAGCATCTCGTCGAAACTCTCGAAGGTCGGACAATCGACGCCGATGAGTTCACGACCGGCGGCGAGGCGCTTCCGGTTGGTGTCGCAGAGGCCGACGAATTCCAGCACGTCTGCGTAACGCTTGGCGAGGTCTGCTCCCCACATCCCTGTGCCGCGATGGCCTGTGCCGACCATCGCGTAGCGACGCCGTTGCGTCCCGGCAAGCGGCGTGCTGCCCAACAGGAGCGACCCGGCGGCGGCCGTCCCGGCAGATTTGACGAACTCTCTGCGGTGCAAAAGATTTGAATCCGACATCATTCTTCTGAAGGTCAATCGGGGTTTACTTGATGAACTTCGCGAGTCCGAGCTTGCTCTCGCGGATGCCTTCGACGGCGAGCGCGGCCATCAACTCTGCTCCGCGCGGCGAGAAGTGCGTGTTGTCGTTGACGCCCTGCGGATAGTTGGGATGCTCGCCCGCTGCGAGTTGCAGGAAGAGCTTCTTCGACTCTTCGACGCCGTAGCGGACAATCAGCTTCTCGCTCTTGCGGTGCATGTCGATAAGCGCCACCTTCTCTTCGGCGGCGACGCGGCGAACGATGTCTGGATACTCGCCGTGCGCGTCGTAGAAGACGCCTTTCTCGTCGAAGCGGCGGCGCATGACGGGCGTCAGCAGCACGGGCGTGGCACGCTTGGCGCGCACTTCGCGGACGAAGCGAATGAGGTTGGCGCGATAATCTTCGGGCGGCGTGTAGCGGTCAACCTTCTCTTTCGACGCGTCGTTGTGGCCGAACTGGATGAAGACGTAGTCGCCCGCCTTGAGCTTGTCGATGATGGCCTGCCAGCGGTTCTCGGAGATGAACGTGCGCGTGCTTCGTCCGTTCTGCGCGTGGTTGTCGATGCGCACGCGCCGCTCGTCGAGGTGCTGTTGGAGAAACTCGCCCCAACCCGTCTCAGGCCGCTTCTCAGGCCGTTTTGCAGCCATCGTCGAATCGCCTGCGAGGAAGACTGTGAGAGGCTCCGGCTGTCCGTGCGCGAAGGGACAGAGCAGCATCAGGAGCAGGAGCAGGACGGGTGCGACGCTGATTCTCATGATTCTTTTTCGCTGAGACCCTGAATGACTTTGCCGTTGATGCGGACGTTTTCGAGCCTCGTGTCTCGAAGGTTCGTGGCGACGCTTCCGCTGGCGACGTTCTCAAAGGTGCAATCCTTCAGTCGCAGCCCGTAGATGGGAGCGCTGCCGAACCCCTGCACGTCGAGCGCATACTTGCTCCGCCCGCTCTTCAAATTTTCGACGACGAAGTTGCGGACAACCGGCGTGTGCTTGCCGCGCTCGCCCTCCTCGTAGTTGAAGTCGATGGTAATCACGGCGTGCGCCACCTGCCCGACCTGTATGTTGCGAAAGTAGAGGTTCTCAAGGAGTCCGCCGCGCATGCGATTGTTCTTGACGCGCAGGGCGTGGTCGAGATTGGGGCTGTCGAGACGGCAGTTCTCTGCGAAGACGTTGCGCACGCCGCCCGATATTTCGCTGCCGATGGTAACGCCGCCGTGTCCCTCCTTCATCGTGCAGTTGCGGATGATGATGTTCTCGGAGGGAACGTTCAGGCGGCGTCCGTCGGCGTTGCGCCCGGACTTGATGGCGATGCAGTCGTCGCCCGTGTCGAAGTAGCAGTCTTCGATGAGCACGTCGGCGCAGGACTCAGGGTCGCAGCCGTCGTTGTTCGGCCCGTGCGTGCTGATGTGGACGCCGCGCACCGTGACGTTCCGGCAAAGGACGGGGTGAATCTCCCACATCGGCGAGTTCTTAATCGTGACGCCCTCGATGAGCACGTTCTGGCAGTGATAGGGCTGGATGAACTGCGGGCGCAGGTAGTGGCCTTCGCCGAAGACCCTTTCGGCGACGGGCACGCCGCGCTCGGTCATCTCTTCGAGCGCCTTGCGCGCCTTGCGCTGGTCTGGGTCGCCTTTGCGCCAGCCGTAACGCTCCTGTCCCTTCCAAGGCCACCAATGCGCGTTATCGCCCTGCCCGTCGAGCGTGCCGCGTCCAGTGATGGCGATGTTCTTCTGTCCGAAGGCGTAGATGAACGGCGAGTAGTTCATCAACTCCATCCCTTCCCAACGCGAGAAGACGAGCGGCAGATAATCTTTCGGGTTGCGGCTGAAGGCGAGCGTCGCGCCTTCGGAGACGTGCAGGTTGACGTTGCTCTTGAGATGAATCGCGCCGGTCAGGAACGTGCCCGCAGGAACGACGACGCGACCGCCGCCCGCATCGTGACACGCGGCAATGGCCTTGCGGATAGCCTCCGTGCTGTCGGTCGTCGCGCCTGCGACCGCGCCGTATTTCGTGATAGGGAAATCGCGCTGCGGGAAACGGGGCGGCCGGACGCGCTTGAGAATCTGCGGCACTTGCGCCCACGCGTCGGCGTCTGTCCTACGCGGCGCGGGCAAGATGGCGGCGAAGGCTTCGTCTGCGTGGGACAGGGCGGGCGCGAAGAGCGCGGCTGCCCCGGCGGTCAAGATGTGTTTAAGGAAGTCGCGTCGGTCGGTCATGTTTCACCCCTGTTGATTGCTGTGACGGCTGCGGTCGGAGATTTCAACTACGGACGCCACTTCTTGCGCCACGCCGGATAGTCTTTGTCGAGCAGTTCGGCCGGTTCTTCGACATACCAGCCGTAGCCGTTGCGCCGTTCTTCGTCTATCTCCGCGATGTTGTAGCGAACGACGCCGTCGCGTCCGGCGAAGACGGGGCGGTCTGTGCCGATTTCGTAGAAGCGCGCCCAGATGGGCGGGGCTTGCGGGTCGGCGACGGCCTCGCGCACGTAGCCACCCGGCTTCGACGCGTCGCGGCGCTCAACCCAGCGCACGCCGCTCAGACGCGTCTTCCTGAACCACTCGACGGCCGCTTCGATGGCTTCGACGATGCGCGCATCCGGCGCTTCGACACTCATCAGGAAACGGACGATGCCGACGCTCTCTCCGGCGCTCAAGGCGGCAGGCTCGAACTTGCGCGCGGGCGCGGGCGCAAGCGTCACCTCGTCGTGCTGCGCTCCCCAGACCGTGCGACGACCGCCGACGACGACCTGCGCCTTGAGAATCAGTTCGACGCCTTTCTCGACCGCCTTCTCGGCGCGCAGCCGACGCGCTTCGTCAACGAAGCGATAGGCCGAACGCTTGCGCGCCACGTCGCGCAGCAGCCGCATGACGTTAATCATCGCGCTGTCGTTGAAGGTGATGTGCGTGTAATAGCCTTTGCGCAGCGGATAGTATTGCGGCCAGCCTCCGTTGGTGTACTGCGCCGCGAGCAGGTAATCGAGGCCGCGCAGGAAGGCCTCTTTGTGCCGCTCTTGCTGGCGTGCCGTGTAGACGCGCGCGAGATAGACGAGTTGTGTGTAGGTTGCGCCGTTGTCGATGTTGGAGCCGGTTTCAGACTTCAGCTTGAGCAGGTCTGCTTGCTCGCGCTCTGTGAGCAGGCGAGCCATGTCGATGTTCTTCGACCAACCGCCCTCGTCGTGCTGGTAGAGGAGCACGTTGTCGGCGACGCGCACGGCCTCGTCGCTGGCGTACCATTCGGGGCTTTGCTTGAGACTCTCGCTCCAACTAATCGTCCGCGTTGTCGCCGCTGCTGCCTGCTTCGGCGGCGGGCTGGCCTGCTGCTGCTGCGCCGCCAACGTCAGCGACAGACACCAGACGACCGTCGCCGCGCAGACAGCCATGAGTCTTCTCTGTTGTACCCCGTAGCTCGTGACCATTCTTGCTCCGAAAGAATCGTTGATGCGGCGTGAGCCGCCCGGGCTGCTTGCCCATGAC
>DASZCR010000275.1:0-12339 GCA_035942915.1 Pyrinomonadaceae bacterium
GTCGCGAAACTTCGTCAACTGTCGCGCCTGCTGCGAGCCGACGGGGCGCGTCCAGACGTTGGGCGCGCCGCCCCTGTCCGAAACGTAGAAGAGGCTGCGGCCGTCCTCGCTCCACATCGGCCACTGTTCGCGCGCGCCGCCTTCGGTCAGGCGCTCGTAAGCGGAAGTCGAGTGGCCGCGCATGAGCCAGATTTCCGACTCGTCCATGTGGCTGTTGCCCCTGCGCCACCATTGCCCGAAGCCGCGCGCGACGAAGGCGAGATGCTGGCCGTCGGGCGAAGCAGCAGCACCGAACTCGTTGAAGTAACGGTCGGCGCTGACCTGCATCGGAGTGCCGCCCGTCGGACTCACGCGGTAGATGTCGTTCATCCCGCCGAGGTCGCGGACGGTCGCCGAGAAATAGAGCCAGCGACCATCGCGCGACCATGAATCGAGTTGCTCGAAGGCGTCGTCGAAGGTCAGACGTTGGAGGTCGCCGGTCTCGAAGGTGAGCACGTAGATGTCGCCCGCGCCCGTGCGTGTCGAGCCGAAGGCGAGGCGACGTCCGTCGGGCGAATAGACGGGTCGGTACTCGTTGGCCGCGTGCGCCACGAGCAGGCGTGCCTCGCCGCCGGAGGCCGCCACAGTCCAGATGTCGCCGCCGGAGACGAAGGCAATCTCGGAGCGGTCGGGCGAGATGGCCGGGTCGCTGAAGTACGCCTGCGGCGAGATGGCGGGCCTGTTTACCGTCTGCGCCGTCGTCTCGGCAGCGACAAAGTGTGCGAACGAAGCGGACGCGAAGACGACTGTGAGCGCGAGCGAGAGCGTGCGCCTCATTTGTCGAATGAACATTCAAACCTCCGTCAGGGTTGCGCCGTCGCAGCCTGATGCTACATCCGACGCGGGCAGGAACTACTGCTTTGAGTTAAGAAAAAATAGTCTTGCGGAGACTTTCAATATAGCAGACAAAGCGTCGCGCGTGTCGAGTTTCCGCACGCACCACGCGGCCGCATCCCTGCTCTCGTCAATCTACGAAAATTCGTATCCGCCTTCCTTGCGCGCGGCGCGCTAAGGGTGCTACACAACAGGGCGGCATGTCGGTACTGCTCATCTTCGTTGACGGCCTCGGCATCGGCACGCGCGGGGCGCACAACCCGCTCGACGCGCTCGGCGTCGAGGCCGCTCCGCTCGCCGTCTTTCAGGACGAAGAGCCTGAAATCCTTTTGGGCGGCGTGCTGGTGCGTACCGACGCGTGCCTCGGCGTCGAAGGCCGACCGCAGAGCGCGTCGGGACAGACGACGATTCTGACGGGCATTAACGCACCAGCCACGCTCGGCTATCACAAGCAGGGCTTTCCCAACGAAGCGATGCGCGCCATCCTGCGCGAGCATTCGCTCTTCCTGCAACTGGCGCGCGCAGAGGTTGGGCCGAACGTCTTCGCCAACGCCTACACGCCTCGCTTCTTCAAGGAGCGTCCGCGCTGGGTGTCGGCGACGACCGTCGCCGTCGAAGCGGCCGGGATGGAGTTTCGCAACCTCGAAGACCTCCGGCGCGGGCGCGCCGTCTTCCACGACTTCACGAACCGGCTGGCCGTCGAGGGCGGCGCAGACGTTCCACTGCGTACGCCGGAAGAGGCGGCAGCCATCCTCGCACGTCTCTCGACCGAGCACCGCTTCACGCTCTACGAACATTTCCTGACAGACCGCGTCGGTCATGAACAGAACCGCGAGGCGGCGCTCGCCATCCTCGCCAACCTCGCGCGCTTCGTGCGCGCCGTCCTCGCTCACATTGACCTTGAGCGCACGACCGTCATCCTGACCAGCGACCATGGAAACGTCGAAGACCTGTCGCTCAAGAATCACACGCTCAACCTCGTGCCGACGCTCGTCTGGGGCGCAGAGCGCGAACTCGTCCGCAGACGCATCCGCACACTCGCAGACATCACGCCGACCATCGTCCGTATCCTGACCGGCACGGAAGAATCAAGACATTGATGCCAGAAGAAACTCCCCCGCAAGCGCCGCGATTTGTCACCCCACAGGCCACGCCGCCGCGTGCCGAACCGGCTTGGATTGACGCCCCGCCAACCGATAAAGTTCACAGAGTCGGACAGCTTAACGACCGCCGCGAAATCTTCGGTTGGGTGATGTACGACTGGGCGAACTCGGCCTACTCGACGACGGTCGTTGGCGCGCTGCTCGGTCAATACCTGACGACGCTGGCGCAGGCCGATGTCGGAGAAAACGGAACGATTCTGAGTTTCGGGCCGCTCGGCTCGGTGACGGCCAAATCGTTCTTTCCCTTCTGCGTCGCGCTGGCCGTCATCGCGCAGGCTGTGATTCTTCCCATCCTCGGCGCTATCGCCGACTACTCCGACCTGAAGAAGCGCATGATGGCGCTCTTTTGCTACGTCGCCGTCACGGCCAACTGCCTGATGTTCTTCATCACCGGCAGCCGCTATCTCTTCGGCGGCGTGCTCTTTATTATCGCCAACCTGTGCTTTGGCGCGGCCGTCGTGTTCTACAACGCGTTCCTGCCGGAAATCACGACCGAAGACCAGCGCAACAAAGTTTCCAGTCGTGGCTTCGCGCTCGGCTATCTCGGCGGCGGACTGCTGCTCGTGCTCAATCTCGCGCTCGTGCTCGGCGCAGGGCGCGTCGGTATCTCGACGGAGATGGCCGTCCGCATCTCGCTGCTCTCGGCGGGGGTCTGGTGGGGCGGCTTTGCGCTGTTGACCTTTACACGGCTGAAGAGTCGCTCGCAGGCGCGGCCTCTGCCGTCGGGTCAGAGTTATCTGACCATCGGTTTCACAGAGCTTGTCTCGACCTTCCGCGAGTTCGCGCGTCTGCGCCACACGCTCCGCTATCTGCTCGGCTATCTCTTCTTCAACGACGGCATCCAGACCGTCATCAGCATGGCCTCGATTTTCCTCGCGCAGGAGTTGTTCGAGTCGCGCGGCGTGCGGACGCCGCAGTCTTTTCTGCTCGGCATCTTTCTGCTCGTGCAGTTCGTCGCCTTCGCGGGCGCGTTGTTGTTCGAGCGCATCGCCGCGTTGGTTGGCACGAAGCGCGCGATACTGCTCTCGCTCGTCGTCTGGTCGGGGATTGTCATTTACGCTTACGCGTTCTTCAGGACGGAGACTCAGGCGTGGGTGATGGCGTCGGTGATTGCCATCGTCCTCGGCGGGTCGCAGGCGCTCTCGCGTGCGCTCTTCTCGCAGATGATTCCGGCCGGGCGCGAGGCCTCTTTCTTCAGCATCTACGAAATCTCCGAGCGCGGGACTTCATGGATGGGGCCGCTCGTCTTCGGGGTCGTCGTGGCAAGTACAGGCTCTTATCGCAACGCGATACTCTCGCTTATCTTCTTCTTCGTCGTCGGCTTAGTCATCGTGCTTTTGACGGATACAGACCGCGCGATACACGAGGCCGGTAACGCGACGCCGGAAGAGGCGGCGCGCGCTTAAGAGGCCGAGCGACGCGTCTCGTGCGACGCGTCGGCCGCGCGCTCAAGGCACTCGTGCGAGCAGTAGGAGACGTTCGGCGACGAACGCAGGGAGACGGCGCGCGCGGCCGGAAGCCACGTCCCGCAGGTGGCGCAGCGGACGAGTTTCTGCGGCGCATCACTGCGCGATACGCGTCGAGGCTGGCCGCCGCGTCCGCCCGCGCTGCCTTCTGCGCGCATCCCGGCCGAGTTCACGCGCTGCACCTCTCTGACGAAGCCGAAGAAACGGCGCGCGGCGCGGATGTAAGGGCGCAGACGCCAGTAGACGAGCAGGCCGACGAAGGCGAACAGGGCGATGATAAAGAGATACTTCACTGCTTCTCCTTAGACGCGTTGCGCTTCTGCGCGAGTTGCGCGCTCAAGTTCGCCAGTTGCGGGTTCGACGGATGCGCACGCTCAAGCTCGCCTATCGTCTGCTGCGCCTCGTCGAGACGGCCGAGCGTGATGAGCGCCAGCGCCATACTCTGCAAAGTCATCTCGTGCTGAGGGTCTTTGGCGAGCGTCTTGCGATATTCGGCGATGGCGCGCTGCGGGTCGGACGGCTTGTCGTAGAAGTACGTCAGACCGAGGCTGGTACGCACGACAGGGTCGTCCGGGCTGACTTCGAGTGCCTTCGTGTAGACCTCGCGCGCCTCTTTCAGACGCGCCGGGTCGCCGTTGCGCGCGACGATGAAGAGCGCGTTGCCGAGCAAGACCATGCTCTCGAAATCCTTCGGGTCGGCTTCGTGCGCGCGGCGCAGGATGCGTGCTGCGTCGGGCATCATGGCCGGACTGTTGGTCTGCGTCGCGTAGACAAAGAGCACTTGGCCTGACATCTTCTGAATGTTGGCGTCGGACGGGTTGGCGTCGGCGCGTTCGATTGCGGCGCGCGCCTGTTCCTCTGTAATCCTCGGCATGCCGCCCGGCCCTTCGCCGGTCGCCGCCTGCGCGCCTTGAGCGTCGCCCCCTGCGGCAGAGCGCGCCTCGGTCTTGAGCCGCGCGTTCTCTGCACGCAACGGGTCGAGTTCCTTGCGATTGAGTGAGTCGTTGACGAAGAAGCCGAGCAGGAAGCCGACCACCAGACCGACGACGAGGAAGATAATCTTCTGCTTGCTCAAGTCGAAATGTCCGTCCGTTGTTGAAGTAATCGAGGTTTGAGAGTGTAGCAGAACGGAGAGCAAAAACGGAGAAGGCATCCGCACCGTGCGCCGCCTTTGGCGAGCACAAGGACGGATGCCTTCATGCGTCTATCAAGCCACTGTCGGCCTTGCGTTCTAATCGTCTCCGGCAGGAGCGGCGTCCGGTTCGCTCGACAGGTAGGGCAGGTCGTCACGACGACGTCGCGGCAGAGGGTCAGACTGGCGTCGGCGCGCGGGCGAGTTCGGCGCGCGGCGGTCAACGAAACCCGGCGGCAGGCGTGCGCCGCGCACGGCCTCTTCCAGTATGCGCGTAATCTCCTGCGAGAGCGTGCGATGCTCGCTGGCGGCGCGCTGCTGTAAGGCTTTCTTCAAGTCCGACGGCACGTAAGCGCCGATGAAGACTCCCTTGCGATTCGCCATCGTCTGGTTCTCCTCGGTCTATCAAGCCTCTCTCAGAATTTTGTCAGGTACGCCATGCAAGATGAGAGCGGGTCTGTAAGCCGAATTCTGTTCCCCGACTCTTGTTGAGAGACCGGGGCGGCGATCATTCGTCTAGGCCGTCCGTCGCCGGACGGCTCAAGCGACCTACCCGGAGGTCGTTGCGCGCCCGTTCGGACACGCATCGGGCGGGCAGCCCTGTCTGACGCCTCCCTATTTGGTCTTGCACCGCGAGGAGTTTGCCTAGCCGCGCCTGTTACCAGACGCGCTGGTGCGCTCTTACATTAAGCCCGCTCGAAGGCTAGGCCGCACCATTTCACCCATCACCCGCATCAGGGAACCGACGCCTTCCGACGTGCAGACGCCCCCGCAGGCTGGTCTGTTTTCTGTTGCACTTGTCGTCGCCCGACACACTCGCGCGCGTGACCGTCTACGGCCAACGCAAGAAGTGCGCCCGGCGCCCTGCCGTTAGCAGGCTCGCTGCCCTGTGGTGTTCGGACTTTCCTCCCCCGCCCTTGAGAGACGGCGGCGACCGCCCGACCCACTCTCTTGCATGACGCGTTCAATTATAGCAAACCGTCGTTCAACACGTACAGCACTAAAACAGACATCGTGTTCAACCGCCCGTTTGTCACCCGTTTAGCGCTCCAGCGAGCCGCTCCGTAGGAGTTCAACCGAAGTATTTGAAGCCGACCCGTAAATTGTTGAGTAGCGGGGGCGGGATGGTCGAGATGAGAACCCACGTCATGAGGGCGTGTGAGAGCGAGAGGGCCAGCAGATTCGGCGCGCGTTGATAGACGGTCGCCCAGAGCAACCCACCTGCAAAAGTGGCAACGCTCAGACCGGGATTGGGCAGATGGAGCAGACCGAAGACGAGCGCGACGACGAAGACGCTCAGGCGTCCGCGCCCCCAGATAATCTGCGCGCGCCGGTTGATGAAGGCTTGGAGGACGAACTGCTGCATCAACCCCCACGCGACGCCGAGCGTCGGCACAATGAGATATGACCAGCCGCCGCGCCAGAGACGCAGGTTAAGCCCGCCATAGAGCCAGCCGAGCAAGATGCAGAAGAGCGTCGCCGCCAGCATCGGCAACGCCAGCAGACGCACGGCCTCGAAGAAGTTGTCGAGCCGCCAACCCAAGTCGCGCGCCCTCTCGCGCCGGATGCGCTGCGAGAGAAAGATGAGCGTGAAGGCAGAGACAACGGGGACGAGCATGACAAGGCGGCTCCTCCCGGCCAGCGCGAGGACGACCCACTCGGCAATCAGCGCAGAGGCCGTGACCGAGACAATCTCCCACGCTGCCAGCGCGCGGTCGCCCGGCGCTCCCCTCTCAGCCTGCGCTGTCCCCCTGACCGTGTTGCTCAAAACGTTCTCGCCCTCTTTCGCGTCTTTGCGGCTTCGGCATGAGGTTACAGGTCACGCCGGAGCCGCAAAGATGCGAAGAAGAATTATTCCTGCCGTTAACGGTCGTTCGACTCCTGCGCGCCCGCGCCGACCGTGAAGCGCAAGGGGCGTCCGACGAGTTGGAGCGTGCGGCGCGCACCGCCGCCGCTCGCATGTACGGCGTAGACTCTCGCTTCGTGCTCGCCCGCCTCGCGCGTCGGGAACAGAAAGGTGAAGCCGTGACGCTCGTCGGCTGCGCGTCCGGCCGTGCGGATGTCCGGTCGCGCCTCGTCGGCCAGACGGCTCGCGGCAAACTTGCCATTGATGTAAAGCTGCACCTCGATGTGCTCGGCGGGGCGCGATTCGTCAGTCACCCAACCGGAGACGCGCTGCGCGCTGGCCTCGTCAACCGAGCCGCGAAAGTGCGGGTTGAAGGCCAAATAGTAAAAAGCCACCGCGAAGGCGCTGACGAGCAGAGCCTCCACGATGGACTTGGCGATGAGGAGATGGGCAAGGCGCGTGCGTGCTTCGACCGTCGGCGCGTTAGCAGATGCGTGCGCAGAGGAAGCGGCGGCGAAGTCGGACGAGTTTGTCCGCACATTCGCCGCCGCTGTTGGCCGACTCCGCGTCGAGTCGTCTCTCATTGCCCCTGATAGTTGTTGCCGTTCGAGTCTTGAAACTGAAGCGAGTGGCGCGGCGTCAGTGTCGTGTCGGCCGCCGCATTCGCCGCGAGACGCACGGAGACTTTGAGAACGGCCGTGTCGCCGGGCGCGAGTTCAGGGACGCGCCAGGTGAAACGCTGCGCGCCGCCGGGTGCGTCCTGCGTCGAGAGCGAAGGCTCGGAGGAGACGAACTGCAAGGCGGCGGGAAGCTGCTCGTTGACGAGGAGGTTCTTGGCGAGACCCGCGCCGTCATTGACGAGGACGAGGCGATAGAAGAACGTCTCGCCCGGCGCGACTTCGACCGAGCCTAACTCTGCGCGGACGCGCACGCGCGGCGCGGCCACCTTCAAGACCGTTCCGGCTTCGGTGGCGACGCGTTGCTGCGTCGAGAGTGCGCGCGTGACGAGGTTGTAGGCGTACTGCTGACGGTCGGGCGTCGAGCGCGGGATGTCAACGCGCAGGAGGACTGGAAACTGTCCGCCGCGCGGTTCGATGGGAGTCGTCTGCGTGATGGCCTGCTCGCTCTCCTGATGGAGACCGTCGCCGTTCGTGTCGGCGTAGATGGTCGCGGCGGGCGCGCCGGGCGCGACAATCTGCAAGCCGAAGCTTTCGGGATAGTTGCTCGGATTACGCACGACGAACGGGATGTAGATGGTGTCGCCGGGTGTGGCCGTCAGGTCTGTCGAGACGGCGTCGAGACGCGCGCGCGGGACACGACCGACGGTAATGGAGGGGCCATCGAAGTTCGAGGCCGCAGAGAGGCTGACGGTTTTCATCGTGCCGCGACCGATGGTGCGCTTGACGGCGAGCGCATCGGGCACGGCGCGGAGTGTGACGGAGATATCGCGTCCGGCGCGTGATTCGAGGTCGCCGAGGAGCCAGACTGCCGTGCGCGAATCGCGGTCGTACTGCAAAGGCGCGGGGTTGGCGCTGACGAGTTCAAAGTCGGGATTGAAGACGAAGTCGGCGCGTGCGCTGCGGGCGGTGGCGCTGCCCTGATTACGCATCGAGATGCTCTGCGTAAAGGTCTCGCCGGGCATCACCGTCTCCTGCGTGACGTTCGAGGCGGCGACGAGCGCGGCGGCGACGACCGTCAGCGAAGCGTCCTGCACGCGTGCGACCTGATAGTCGGCTTGCGAGGCGGCGCGGACGAAGAAGTTGCGCTGCTGGTTGTCGGGCGCGCTGTCGGGGATGCGTATGTTAAGCAGCACGTCGTAGCTTGCGCCGCGCGCCAGTTGCGGCGTCACCATGATGGGCATCCCCGTGTCGGAGCCGCCGTTGGCCGGGCTGAAGGTGGGCTGGAACTCAGCGGGCAAATCGGTTTCGAGACGGAACTGGTCTTCCTTGTTGCCGGTGTTGGTGACGACGAGCGGCATCTGCACGCTCTGTCCGGGCGAAGCGGCTAAGGCCGCGCGGCGTAGTGCCAGTTGCAGACCCGGCACTTGTTTGACCGTGATGCTGAAGCCGCCGGTCTGTGTGGCGGCCGTCGGAGCGGGTTCGACAGGCGCGCTCGTCGTTGAGGCGTTGAAGGCCGGGTCGGAGGTCGCGGCCGGGCGCTGAGGCTGCGGCGTAGGCGTCGCGACGGCGGACGGCGTCACAGGCTGCGTGCGCGCGTTGGTGTTGTTGCGTGCGACCTGCTGCTGGCCTCCTGTGTCGTTGGCGCGGCGGGCAGAGCCGGTCGAGGGGGTCGTCCTCGGCGTGGTTCGCTCGTTGTTGGTGTTGGCAGCGACTTCGGTCGGCGGCGGCTGGCGCTGATTGGTGACGCGCGGCCGACGGTTGTTACCTTCACGACGGATGTTGAGCGAAGGCGTGTTGCGCGTCTCTGTGCGCGCAAGGCCGTTGGCGGGCGCGGTGGTCGTCTCGTTTGTACGA
Source organism: Pyrinomonadaceae bacterium (assembly GCA_035942915.1). GTDB lineage: Bacteria > Acidobacteriota > Blastocatellia > Pyrinomonadales > Pyrinomonadaceae > DASZCR01. The sequence continues at coordinate 8,955 of DASZCR010000275.1, forward strand.
GGGGCGACGGGCGCAGGTGTCGGCGTCGGCCTCACGGCGGCGACCTCGGCGGGCGTCGTCTGCGTGCGCGCAGCGGCGCTGCTGCTGCCGTTGTTAGCGCCGGGCTGTGCGGGGCGTGTGCCGCGCGCGGCCGCTTCCTGTCGCGCCGTCTTTAGTTCCGTGTCGTAGATATCGACGAAGGGCGTGTCTTTGATTCCGCGCAGACGTTGCCCGACGCGTTCGGCCTCCTGCAACTGACCGAGTTGCATGTAGGAGCGGCCGAGCCAGAGCAGCGTGAGGTCTGTCACGACGCTGTTCGGGTAGGTCTTGAGGAAATCGTTGAAGACGGCGGCAGCTTGGTCGTAGCGTCCCTGTATGAAGTAGTTCTGCCCCTTGGAAAAGAGCGACGTTTCGGCATCGCTCGGCGCGGCCTCGTCCTGCGCGGCGGCGGCCAACACAATCTGGGGGGTGGCGGCGCGCGCATAGCTGGCGGCGAAAGGAGCACAGGCGAGCGTCGCCGCGAGCGCAGCCGCGCTGATTTTAGTTCTCATAATCAAAGTTATCATCCTCCGACAGGCAGGAGCGGGTTTTTCCGAAGTGTTCGGCTAAAGCTTTCGCCGGCCTCCGTTCGCGGCGCGAGAGCGTGCGGCGGGTGAGCGCACGCTCAGGATTCTCGGGGTTGGCCGGCACGCGGGATAATACAACCTCGGCCACTCTTGGGCAAGACTCCCTGACGACGACCGTCGAGAAACAACTCCCCGGACACCTGTGCTCTCTTCTAACGCCTATTTTTTGCGCGCCGAAACCTCGACGCGGTCGCCCGGACGAAGCACCGGGTCGGGTATTTTGCCTTCTTCAATCTGCTGCAAGACGTACTCGGTCGAAACCAGACGGCCGTCTGCGCCCTGACGCGAAACTTTGACGCTCGCGCCCGTCTTGACCGTCACGCCGCCCGAAGCGAGGACGGCCTGCGTGAGCGTCAGACCGGCGTGAAAATCCTTCTGACCCGGCGACGTAATCATCCCGCCGATAAAGTAGAACTCCGGCGGACGCGAGATGAGCGTCACTACGTCGCCCGGATAGACGAGCACGTTCATCCCGTTCGCGTCGTTGAGGTCTATCGTCGTGCTCTGTCCGTTGGTGTGCGAGATGACGACGGCGCGCGCGGCCTCAGGTTTGGGCTGTGCCTCGGCGATGACGACGTAGAGCGGCACGGCCTCGCGGCGCAAGACCTTCGCGCCGGGGTCGGCGGCCAGCCCGCTGACCATCACCGTATGGCTCGCGTACTCGCGCACGCTGACTCTGACCTGCGGCTTGTCGTAGACAGCGCGCCGCTTCAATTCGGCTATCAGTTGTCCGGCCAGCTCTTCGGTCGTCATCCCGGCGACGTTCAAGGGGTCGCCCGCCAGAGGATATTCGAGGACGCCGCCCGCCATCACCGTGTAGAGCGTAGAGGCGCGCGTGTTGGTGTCGTTCAGCAGGCGGATGTCCAGCACGTCGCCCGCGCCGATGCGGTAGATGGAAGTCGGCGAGACGGCGCTGGCAAGTGGCGGAGCAGTGACCGCAGCGGACGAGGGAGGCTGCGACGAGCCTGTTGTCGCGGGCGCGGAAGTCTTGGGCGCGAAAGTGCCGGAGGCGGGAGAACCGACGGGCAGCGGGTCGGGCGATTTAGCAGGCGCGTCGCTCGTCGTCGATGGTTGGTTGGTGGCCGAAGGCAGCGCAGCGTTCGTGTTCGCAGAGACGACGGCCGGGGTCTTCTCCGGGTCGGCTTTTCTGGTTTCGGACGAAGGCTTCTGCGATTCCTGCGAGCCGCGCTTCGGGTCACTCTTCGCGTCCGACTTGGCGACCGTCGGCTTCGTTTCCTTCTTCGCGGCGGGCGCGCCCTCTGTGGCTCTCTCCTCGGCGAGCGGGCCGACGCGCACATCATTCGACTGGGCGCGCGGCGTGGCCGCGTCGAACGCGCAACAAAGCAGCGCGGACAGCAATAAAGCTTTTCTCATACGGCACTCAACTTCCTTCTACCTGTTGACGAGGCTCGCGTGATGGCCGGGCATTGGCCGCCGACGCTCTTCGTCGTCTGGAAACCCGCTTGAAATCGGTTCGGGCTTCTCACACAAGACTAAACAACTAAACGCCCGATTTTCGCAGAGAAACACGAAATCCGTTGCTCTCCTTGCGCCTCCGCGCGCGGCTCGCCCGTGCGCGCCGACAACTATCTTCCGCGATAAAGAAATTTATGTCCAAGAATTTTTACGGACGCCAAGGCCGCCGTGTCTTTGACGAGAGGCGCGCGGCTCTTGCGGGCGAGTCTGTGTTGACTTTCAAAGGACTGGGCGCGAGTTTTCGCGGGAGCGTATTCGTCTGCCCGCAGAGAAGATTTTACCCGTTATTTTTCGCGGGTGGCAAGGTTTGCGGCGGAAAAAGCTGCGGCCACTCCGCGCCGAGCCGCTCGCGCACGAGCGCCTCCACGTCGTCGGCCGTCACGCAGGCCAGACACTCGGCCGCAATCTCTTCGGCGCGCGCGCACTCCACACCGGCCAGCGTCCGTCGCACGCGCGGGATGGAGGATGCCGTCATGCTCAGGTCGCGCGCGCCGAGGCCGACGAGCAGGACGGCGTAGGCGGGCGTGGCGGCCATCTCGCCACAGACGACGGCCTGAATCCGCGCCTCGCGCGCCGCGCGCAACGTGCGACCGATGCTGTGCAGCACGCTCGGATGCAGCGTGCGAAACCAATCGGCCACCTCGTCGTTGCTGCGGTCAACGGCGAGCAGGTATTGGACGAGGTCGTTCGTTCCCAGACTGAAGAAGTCCACCTCGCGCGCCAGTTGCTCGACGACGAAGACGGCCGACGGCACTTCAATCATCGCGCCGACGCGCACCGCTCCCGTCTCGCGTCCCTCGTCTGCGAGCCGCGCGCGTTCGTCTTCGATGATGGCGCGCGCGCGGCGCACGTCCGTGATGTCGGAAATCATCGGCAGCACGAGGTCGAGACGCCCTTTGGCGGCCGCGCGCAGCACGGCGCGCACCTGCGTCCGCAAGACCTGCTCGCGGCGCAGCGAGAAACGGATGGCGCGCAGGCCGAGCGCAGGGTTGCGTTCGCCGCTCTCTTCGAGGTCAACTCCCATCTTGTCGCCGCCGAGGTCGAAGAGGCGGACGGTTGCGCCGTCGTCTCCGGCGAGGCGCGCAATCTCGACGTAGGCGGCGCACTGCGCGTCTTCGTTCGGCAGAACGCCGTGCTGTGTGAGGAGAAATTCCGAGCGATAGAGTCCGATGCCGTGCGCGCCGAAGCGTCTGACGGCGTCGTACTCGGCGGGCAATTCGACATTGGCGCGCAAGACTATCTCGATGCCGTCCTTCGTCCGCAGAGGCACGCGCTCGCCTTCCGCGCCGCGCGCCGTAGAGGGC
>DASZCR010000276.1:0-5179 GCA_035942915.1 Pyrinomonadaceae bacterium
GAGATGACGGAAGAAAGATTTGAGCGAGTTGACTCCTGAACTACCGGAGGGGTGCGTGCGCCGCCACTTGCTGCTGTCAACGCAGGGTGGCGCCCGCAGACCGCGAGAGCTTGCGCGACACTTCGCGTTCCAGCATGAAGAACTGAATCAGAAAGTTTGCGATGAAGTACGCGCTCACCGTGACAGCCAGACCAATTAGGCCATAGCTGAGGAAGACCATAATCTTCAGCGGCAGGTAGAGAGTGTAGATGAGCGCGGAGACCTTGGTCGGTGTCTTAGTGTTCCCTGCGGCGTAGAAAGCGCCCGAAGCCACCTGCCCTGACACGCTGCCAGCGAACGCCCCGGCGAGAGCTATCATGACGAGCCAGAGTGTGTAGACGTTCTCCGCCGTCACTCCGGCGTGGCCGATGGTGAGCCGGAGCGCGGGCACGCCGAAGGCCAGCAGTAGCAACCCGCCCGCGCAGGTGAGCAGCGCAATCAGCAGCAGCCGCTGACGATATGTGCGCCGGTAATCCCGCCACTCCTCTTCGCCGGCTTCTACCGCCAGCTTCGGCACGACCGGCGCGACGACCGCCTTACTCATCACCAGAGCGATGTTGCCGTAAATCTGCTGTGCGACGTAGAGCAGCGAGAGGACGCCTGCCCCGTTCATCGAGGTCAGGAAGCGGTCAAGCAGCGGCTCTGCCCTCAGGTACGCCTGTGCCGGCAGGAACGGCTTGTAGAGTCTCCACGCCTCCTTCAGTGTCGAAGACCTCCACACGGGGCGCTGCCAGCGCCCCAGCGTCGGCAGCAGAAAAAGCAGCTTCAGGCTGTTGTAGAAGACCGTATTCCACGCCGCCGCCCTGATGCCGAAGCGCGGCAGCGCATAGACCAGAAAGAGCATCCCCGCGAGGTTTGCCAGAAGGCCGGAGAGTTCGACCCACACGAACCGCTGGCGCGCGTGCTCGGCTGCCCACAGCGTCACGATTCCTGCGTTGAGCACCATGCTCACGACCTGAATCTTCGTCAGGACGATGGTCAGGCTTTTGCCTTCGTCCGTGAAGCCGGGAACGAGCAGCGGCACCCAGACGCTGCACGATACGTACAGTAGAAGCCCGACCAGACCAAAGAGCGTCGTGACCAGCAAGAAGAAGACCCACGCGTCTTCGCGCAGACGTTGTGCATTGCGTGTCGCAAGTAGGGGAACGAGCACCGGGAGCAGCGTCGTGCTCAGGAAGAGGAAGGTGAGTTGGGGAAGCGCGCCTGAAGCGAAGAAGGCGTCAGTCTCGAAATTGATTCCCGTGCGAGTGACGATGTACCAAGCCGACAAAACGGCCAGTGCCGCGTTGCAAACCGCCAGTGCCCCAAGGTTAAGTCCCTGCTTGAACAAGAAAGAATAGCTTCCCCAACGCGACTCGCGCGGCAGCGAGCGCCCCGTCACTTCGTAAGAACCCAATTGACCGTCTGCTTCCATCCGTTCTTTGCCGTACCCGGCCTGCGCGCCGGAAGTTGCGCGCGCAACCCTCTGCCTCACGCCGCTTCGATATCCGAAGCCCGCGCGCCCTGAGGCAGGTCACACGCCTCGCCGTGCAGGCTGAGATAGAGTTGTTCATAGAGCCGTGCCGTCGCCTCGACGGGTCGCCCTGCGGCTCGTCCACGCGCTGCACGCGCACGCCCCCGCGCCATGTCGTCATGCACCAGAGTCGCTTTCAGGGCTGCGGCCACGTCTTCCGGGTTGTCTGGGTCGGTGAAGAGCGCGCTGCGCTCGTCGAGTATTTCCCTGTGGGCTGGTATGTCCGAGACGACGAGGGGGCAGCCGCAGGCCATCGCCTCCAGCACGACGTTCGGGCAGCCTTCAAATCTGCTCAGGGAGACGAGCGCATCCGCCTGCTTTATCAAGCCCCACAGATTCTCGACGTAGCCGGTAAAGAAGATGCGATGTGCCACGCCCAGTTCTGCGGCCATGCGTTCCACCTGGCGGCGGCGCGGGCCGTCTCCGCAGATGATGGCGGCGAAAGGTATCTCATCCGCGAGATAGGCCAGCGCGGCAATCAGGTTCTCGACGTTCTTTCCCGAATCCATACGCCCGGCATAAAGCACCACTTTCTCTGCCGGGTCGAACGCGAAGCCCTTTGCACGGCCTGCATCCGCCAATGCTATCTCGTCGAGAGGGATGGCGTTCGGTATCACATAGAGAGGACGTTCGCCCGATGCCATTCGCCAGTAGTTGTACCCGCCTGCGGAGTTCGACACGATGGCGTCTGCCAATCGTCCGAGCGCGAGGCGCACACTGTTCCTCCAACGCCCGGCGTACAGGGGAGCGGAACTGGATTCCCGCAAAACCCAGCGCGTGCGCGTCAGCAGCGCCGCCGCACCGCCCATGATGTCCATCGGCGTGAGGATGGTCTGGACGACATCCGGCTTCAGCTTCCGCATCAGCCCGACCAGCCTGAAGAAGATGAAGGGGTCGCGGTTAGAAGTCCCGCCGAGACAGTGCCAGACGACCCCTGCGGACTTCATCCGGTCGAGATTCGGGCCGCCGTGACGCGAGGCGACATGAACCTCGTGCCCCATCACAGATAGTTCCGCAGCAAGATAGGATAACTGTCTCTCGGCCCCGCCGTATCCGAGGTCAGGGATGCAATAGAGAATCTTCATTCAGCCTGCTGGCGTGCCGCACCGGCACACGAAACCTCCCCGGCCAGATGTGTGTCAAACTTCATCAGTCTCCTCATGCAACGAAGGGTTCCGTCCTCCGGCGCAATAGTGCCAGCATTTGACTCCTGACCTGAGAGGCGAACGCGGCCGCCCCGGCCAGCGCCAGCAACCCGGCGATGCTCAGATACGCGAAAATCTCAATCCGCGACAGGTGCGGCGGAATCAACCAACGCGCTGCCGCGCCGACGCAGAGCGCGCCGCCGAGCGGCATCAAGACATCCTCGAAGAACCAGCGTCCCTGCTGTCGCTTGAGGAAGCGGCGATGCACGAGTGGGAGCGTCAAAATATAGCAGACGTTCAGGAGTACCCAGACCAACGCAGCTCCGGCGCCGCCGTAAGCTCTGGTCATCAAAATGTTCAGCGGGATGATGCCGATGAGCAGGAGAAGATTCGTCCACAGGATGAGGCGCCACCAGCCATGTGCGACCTGTAGATAGTAGGGCGACTGAATCAGCCCGTGCAGCAGCATCCCGCAAATTAAGAGCGTGAGGATGAGATGTGCGTTCTCGACGACTACGGGGTCGCCCGTCCACATGAAAAGCACTTCCCGCGAGAAGAGCGCCGCCACGACGGCGATTGGTGCGAGCAACACAGACATCAACTGGCTGCTGCGGTGATACGCCTCAGCGAGTTCAGCCTCGTCGCTCCGCGCTGTCAGCCCCGCGAACTGCGGGAAGACGGCCGCGTTCACAGACACGATGACGGCGTACATGCCGTCGGCGATTCCCTGCGCCAGAGTGTAGTAGCCGAACATCCCAAGCGGCAGGAGCGTGCTGAGAACGAGCCTGCCTCCTTGAAGCAGCCCTAAGTTCGCAAGCGCGTTCGCCGCGTAGGCGGTGCTGAAGCGCCACACGCGGCTTATCAGTTCGGGTCGGAAGCCGCAACTCACTCCGGCGCGCGCAGGCAGGCAACGCCAAAGCATGAGGGCAGCCGCCCCCGTGCCGAACGCGCCCGCCGCAACCTGTCCCGCGAAGAACATCTCCGGTGCAGGCTCGACGAGCCAGAGAGGAAGAAGCGTCGCCGCCGCACGCAGCGTCGCCAGCGCGGCGGCCAGCATGTTGAAGAGCACCTGTCGCTGAAGGCCGAGCAGTCCGCCCTGATAGAAGCCGAAGGGGAAGCGGAGAGCTATGGCCGCCCCCATTATCCTGATGCACGTCGTCACCGTCTCGCCGGAGAGCGTCTGCGGTCTGACCCAGTGCCGGGCTAAGGCCGGGGCTAAGGCGAAGACGGTTGCCCCGACGAGCAGTGCGATGAGCCAGTAGACAGCTTGGAGGGTAAAGACAAGGTCGCGTTGCGTTCGAGGGGCGGCGGCTTCGGCCGTGAGGCGTGCGAGTTCGCGGCAGAGGGTCGCGCCGATGCCTAAATCGAGGACGACGAAAACACTTTGCAGCGTGACGAAGAGGCCGACGAGTCCGAAGGCCTCCACGCCCATCAGTTTGACGTAGAGCGGGATGCACAAAACTCCTACGGCAGCCGACCATGCGGCGCCGCAGAGGTTTGCGAAGGTGTTTCTTTCGAGTCTTCCCAAGGCTCACTGCCCGCTTAACACTGCCGACGGCCGAGACGGCGGCCGAGACTATTCAACCTCGGCTGCCACGACCGGCTCTACGGCCGGCTTGAGGAGCAGCGTTATTCTGGACGCGCCACGAAGATTGAGACCTTTCCACTCGGCGTAGTGCTCGTCTAAGGCCACCACCCTGATATCCCACAGGACAGCCCTCTCCTCCGGGTTGAAACGGATGTCGATGGTGTCGCCATCTTCTAACTGACCCTCGCCGAGCACGTTCTCCTCCCATCCTTTCGAATCGCTCGGAGAGATGTAGACGGCCCTGAATGTCGAGCCAGTGAAATTGACAAGGGCGAAGCCGAGACCGCCGCCCGTCACGCCCGCACGCACAGAGGTTGTCTCCTGCGGCATCCCTTGCGCGCGCCCTCCCCCGCCCGCCGCGACGCTGGTCGAGCCTGCATGCGAAGAGCAAGCGCATACAGTCACGAGTAGACATCCGAGCGTGACGCTGGCCGCCACACGGCCTCCGTGTCGGCGTGCGCCAAGCCGCCGCCTCGCAGACCTCACAAGGGCTTCGAGTCCCTTCACCCCCAGAATAATCAGCAGCACCCAGAACGTGTAGCGGAATCTGTAGAGCGCCCCGACGTTGGGGACGACCAACCCCAGCAGCGTTACGCCGAACACGCTCATAGACAACAGCAGCCAAGCGGCGAGACGACGCGGCGGCCGAAAGACGCCCACCAGCGCGAGCAACTCAAACACGTAAATAAAGAGAGTCTCGACGCCGGACAGCAGCTTCCCCATGCTCCCGACGCGCTTACCCGCATCGAGCCACATTGACGGGAAAGGAGACCAGCACCCGATTGCGAAAGCGCGCGGCAAGTAGAGAAACAGACTCTTGATGTCTCTTATCCTCGCATCAGGGTCAATGTTCGAGCCGGACTCCCAGTAGACGGCGCTGAACCTGTTACGGAC
>DASZCR010000277.1:0-9273 GCA_035942915.1 Pyrinomonadaceae bacterium
ATCAAGACCCACCCGCCGGCACGCGCCAGCCATTCGCGGTCGGCATCGGTCGTGTAGTAACTAGCCAGCCCGACGAAGATGGTGACGGCGATGAGAAAGAGCAGCAGAAACAGCGGCGCGCCGAAGCAGACGTAGAGCGCCGTCGTCGTCAGGTCAACGGGCGGGGTCGTGCTGGGGCCGGGGTGCGGAAAGACGTTCGCCGCGAGGAGCCACGTCAACAGTCCGCCGAGTCCGCCCGACAGCAGCGCCGTGACGTACTCCGGCCAGCGCAGCCAACGCACCCACCAGAGCGAGACGACGAGGCCGCCCAGATGCAGTAGCGCGCCGAAGACGATGAAGCCGATGACGACGTGCAGCGAGAAGAACTCAAGGACGTTGTACTCGTAAGCGGTGATGTCGAGCGGCAGCCACGCGTAATAGGAAGTTATCAGCACGGCCAGCGCGACGAGCGGCACGAGGCAGAAGACGAGAAACCATCCTTGCGACTTGCGGCGCGAAGGATAACGGCTCCCCTCGCTCGGCGGGTCTGCCAGACTCGGCCGGTTGGCGTAGATGTAGCCGATGGCGAAGATGCCGAGTAAGACGGCGAAGAGGAAGATGGGTTTCGCAATCGAGTGGTCGGGCGCGAGCGCGACGAGCGCGCCGCTCAAACGCGGCACCATCAGGACGGCCAGAATCAGCGGGATGAGGACGAGCCAGTTGAGCAGCAGGTTGCGGAAGAAGATGGCGACGAGCGTCCACGTGTCGGCGGAGGTCAGTCCCGGCTTCGGACTCATGTAGTTGCTGTAGCTGCGCAGGTGTTTGACCGGCTCCGGCTCAGGTTGCAGCGGCGACTTCGGCGGCGAGTTCTTCAGTCCCTCCTGCACGCGCCCCAACCCGCGACGATGAATCCACGCCGAGAGCCAACTGCCGAGATAGCCGCCGCCGGAGACGGTCGAGAGATAGTCGAACTTCTCAATCAGGTTGAAGCGCGCCAATCCCTGAAGGATGCCGAGACCGAAGGTGGCGCTGCGGATGCCGCCGCCGGAGAAGCACAAGGCCGTGCGTCTGACCTTGTGCGTGTGCAGCCACTTGTAGAACTCGGCCGTCATCGCCGAGTTAATCTTCTTGCTGCGCTCCTCTTTGTCCTCGATGTCGGCGAACAGTTCGTTCGCCTCCCTCAGTTTCTTGGCGACATCCTCTTCGCTGAAGGGGGGGCCGACGCGTTGCTGGTTGTATTCGTCGATGAGCACTCGGTAGAGCGGAAGGGGGCTACTGTTTGTCATGTCTGCTCCGAAACGGGCTGATGTTTTTCAAGGAAGCCGGGCACCGCGCACGTTGGTACAGTGAGACTGCGCTGCACAGAATCCACGAAGCCGAAGAGGGCGAGATTGCAAGAAAGCCGCCGGTACGGGAAAAGCGACCCTAAGGAATGGCGGCACAATAATCTTTACCGTTCGGAAAAGTCAATAGACTTCATCTCTCCGTTGACAGACGAAGCAGTTCGCGTCTGCCCCGTCGGGGATGAAAGATTCTTCGCGCAGGTGTATGAAAAAGAATGCGCCGGGGCGGGCGCGGCGGGTCATCTAAGTTGGGCAGTTTCGCGGAATTTGCGTCGTCGAAGTTGCGGCGCGCGGGTTGCTGTAGTCAAACTATTTTGTAGTCAGACTATTTGCAGGCCGGACTATTTTCGGAGTTGACGGCAGAGTGGTATCAGACGGGATGAGCAAGAGGCGCACTTCCATTGCAAGTTTTCTGGCCGACGCGGCGCGGCGCGGGCGCGCGACGGCCTTCGTCCACAGGCGCGGTTTGAGGGTCGAGCGTTGGTCTTACGGGCGACTCGCGGAGACGGCCTATGCGTTCGCGCGCGAGTTGGAGGCGCGCGGCATCGGGCGCGGCGACCGCGTGCTGTTTCGCGCCGAGAACTGCGCGGAGTGGGCGGCGGCGTTTTTCGGCTGTGTGCTGCGCGGAGCGATTGTCGTCCCGCTCGACGTGGAGAGCGCGCCGGATTTTGCCGCGCGCGTGCAACGACAGGTCGCCGCCAAACTGCTGCTCGCGGGCGAGACTGGCGCGACAGCCGATGAGATAGAGGCTGGTCTGGCCTCCGTCAGGCTGACGGAACTCGACGCGCTCGTCGCGCGTCATGCGCGGACGCCTTACGAGGCCGCTTCGGTCGAGGAAGACGACCTCGTCGAAATCATCTTCACTTCGGGGACGACGGCCGAGCCGCGCGGCGTCTGCATCACGCATCGCAACCTGCTCGCCAACCTCGCGCCGCTCGAAGAGGAGATTGGCAAATATCTCCGTTGGGAGCGCTTCGTGCATCCCCTGCGGTTTCTCAACCTGCTGCCACTGAGCCACGTCTTCGGGCAGTTCATGGGCATCTTCGTCCCGCAACTGCTCGGCGGCGAAGTCCACTTTCAGAACTCGCTGAACCCTTCGGAGGTGGTCGAAAACGTCAGACGCGAGCGCATCTCGGTCATCGTCACCGTCCCGCGTCTGCTCGACACGCTGCGCGAGGCGGTCGAAAGGCGTGAGACGGCGGGCGGGCGCGCCGAAGCATTTCGACGTAAATTCGAGCGCGCGGCCGGAGTCTCTTTCGTCAGACGGATGTGGCTGTTCAGACGGATTCACGCGCGTTTCGGATGGAAGTTCTGGGCTTTCGTCTCCGGCGGCGCGTCGCTCTCGGAGGAGACGGAGCGTTTCTGGCGGCGTCTCGGCTTCGCCGTGCTGCAAGGTTATGGGATGACGGAGACGGCTTCGCTCATCACGGTCAATCATCCCTTCAAACAGGGACGCGGCTCGGTCGGCAAGACGCTGCCCGGTCAGGAGATTCGACTCGACGAGCACGGAGAGATTCTGGTGCGCGGCGCCAACGTCTCGCCCGGTTATTGGAGCGGCGGCGTCAAGCCTCTGGCCGACGCCGAAGGGTGGCTGCACACGGGCGACCTCGGCGAGATGGACGCGGCCGGGAACATCTATTTCAAGGGGCGCAAGAAGGACGTGATTGTGACGGCCGCCGGGTTGAACATCCATCCAGAAGACCTCGAAGCCGCGCTCCTGCGACAGACGGAGGTGCGCGCCTGCGCCGTCGTCGGCATCGAAGACGAACGCACGGGCACGGAGCCGGTCGCCGTGCTCATCATGCGCGACGAGCGTGCGGACGCCGCAGCCGCCGTCGCACGCGCTAACGAGAGCCTCGCGCGCCACCAGCAGATACGCCGCTGGCACGTCTGGCCGGAGGCAGACTTCCCGCGCACTCCGACGCACAAGGTACGCAAGCGCGAAATCGTTGACCGTCTGAAAGCCGAAGCGGCACGCGCGCCGTCGAACGGCGGGGGTGGCAAAAGTTTCGCCGCTACGTCCGCTCCGTCGTTGCTTCCTTCGCTCATCCCGGCGCTGGCGGCGCGCGTCGGCGGCGCGACCGAGACGCGTCTCGATGCATCGTCGAACCTCGCCACAGACCTCAAACTCGATTCGCTCGGCCGCGTCGAGTTGTTGAGCGCGCTCGAAGACCGCTACCAGATAGAGATTGACGAGGCCGCGTTTACGGCCGCGACGACGCTCGGCGATATCGAAAAGATTGTGCAGGAAGGAACGACCGAGCAGGAGGCAACGACGCGCGCTTATCCTTATCCTTCGTGGACGCAGAGCGCGCCTGTGAAGTGGCTGCGCATCGCCATCTTTTATACGGTCGTGCTGCCGATTACGTCCGTGCTGTGCCGCGTGCGCGTGCGCGGGCGCGAACATCTGCGGAGTCTGCGCGGCCCCGCGCTCTTCGTCTCGAACCACATCACATACTTCGACCACGCGTTGATACTCTCGGCGCTGCCCGGTCGTTACCGGCGCAACTTCGCCATCGCCATGGAGGGCGAACGCTTGCGCCGCTGGCGGCGCTCGCCCGACGGGGCGGGGCTCTTCACGCGCCTGCGCAGGCTCGCGCAATACGTGCTCACGGTGATTATCTTCAACACCTTCCCCTTGCCGCAGAAGAGCGGCTTCCGGCGCAGCTTCGCCTACGCGGGCGAGTCTGTGGACAGGGGCTACAGCGTGCTCGTCTTCCCGGAAGGGACGCGGACGGAGCACGGCCGTCTCAATCCGTTCATGGCCGGAACGGGACTGCTCGCCGCGCAACTCGGCGTGCCGGTCGTGCCCGTGCGCATCGACGGCCTCTACGAGTTGAAGCGCGCGGGGCGCAGAGGCTATGCGCGTCCCGGCACGGTCTCCGTCAGCTTCGGCGCACCGACGAGCTACACGCCCGACACGGAAGCGACCGAGATTAGCGCCGACCTCCAACGCCGCGTCGCAGGCATCGAGTAGACAGTTGTCAGCAAGTTTCTCCTACAGATTACGGCCTGCTCCCTTTTGACATGATTTTGGCCGCTCTGTTACGCTCGTCGCCGCAATTGCTTTCACTCCCCTTCTGATTTAAGGACGGTCGCGTGTGGCGCGCTCTCTCTGTGTGCACGCGTGCGCGCCGCGCTACGGCCGACCGAGCCAATGCTATATCGCTCGATTCTGCGCCCCATGCTCTTCAGGTTGCCCCCGGAGACGGCTCACGAGATGGCATTGCACGCGCTCTCTTACGCGCTCAGACCCGACCCCTTGCGACGGCTCGCCGGACGCCGCCTCGCGCGCGAGCCTTTCGGCCGCCTGATGCGCTTCGGAGTCTCGTTCCCGAACCCGGTCGGCCTCGCCGCAGGCTTCGACAAAAACGGCGCGGTCGCGCGCGAGTTGTGTGCGCTCGGCTTCGGCTTCGTCGAGGTTGGGACGGTGACGCATCTGGCGCAGCCCGGCAACCCGCGCCCGCGCCTCTTTCGTCTGCCCGCAGACCGCGCGCTCGTCAACCGGCAGGGCTTCAACAACGACGGCGCGGCCGCACTCGCCGCGCGTCTCGGCGCACTCGGACGAGAGGCATCGTCCTCTTCATCGCCCGAACCGTCCTGCGTCGTCGGCGTCAATATCGGCAAGAGCCGCGTCGTCCCGGTCGAAGAAGCGGTTGACGATTATCTCGCCAGCTTCGCGCTCGTCCGCCCCCACGCCGACTACGTGACCGTCAACGTCAGTTCTCCGAACACGCCGGGCTTACGCGAGTTGCAACGTGCAGACCTGCTGCTCGCACTGCTCGAAGCCATTCAGAGCGAGAACCGGCGTGCAGCCGGGCGCGAGGGGCGTGCGCCCGTGCCGTTGCTCGTTAAAGTCGCGCCCGATTTGCAGGAGGGCGAACTGGAACTAATCGTTGACGTGGCGTTGAAAGCTCGTCTCTCAGGCGTCGTCGCCACCAACACGACGACGAGCCGCGCGGGCTTGCGGACACCGGCCGCGCGCGTCGAGGCTTGCGGCGCGGGCGGCCTGAGCGGAGCGCCCTTGCGCGCTCGCTCGACGCAAATCATAGCTGCGCTCCGACGACTGGCGGGCGAGCGTCTGACCATCGTCGGCGTCGGCGGCATCTTCACGGCGGCCGACGCGTGGGAGAAGATTTGCGCGGGCGCGAGCCTCGTGCAGCTTTACACGGGCTTCGTCTATGAAGGCTTCGGCGTCGCGCGCCGCATCAACGAAGGGCTTGCCGAGACGCTTCAGCGCGAAGGCTTTCGCACGCTGGATGAAGCGGTCGGGTGTCGCGCGCAGGAGTTTGAATAAAGGCGCGCGGGCATCAACTTTTCATTGAGAGACGAAGGAGCATTCTTTGAGTCATCGAAAGGCGAAGGACAAGTTGGTCGTCCCACTCGACGTGGACACGGTCGATGAGGCGCGTCGTCTCTTCGCGTCGCTGCGCGAGCACGCGGGGACGTTCAAGGTCGGGCCGCGCCTGTTCACCTCGTCAGGCCCCGGCATCGTGCGCGAAATCGTCGCGGCGGGCGGGCGCGTCTTCCTCGACCTCAAGTTTCACGACATCCCGACCGTTGTCGCGGGCGCAAGCCGCGAGGCCGCGCGCCTCGGCGTCTCCATCTTCACCGTCCACGCCTCCGGCGGCGGCGAGATGCTCAGACGTGCGGCTGAGGCGTTGGCCGAGACGGCCGCGCGCGAGGGGCTTGAGCGCCCCATCATGGTGGCCGTCACGGTCTTGACCAGTTCAAATGAAGAGACGCTGACGGAGACGGGCGTGCGCGCGACCGACGCGGTCGAGCAGGTGACGCTGCTGGCGCGCCTCGCCGCACGCAGCGGAGCGGACGGCGTCGTCGCCTCGCCGCACGAAATTAAACACGTCCGCGAGGCCGTTACGCGCCCCGACTTCCGCATCGTCACGCCCGGCGTCCGCACGCAAGGCTCCGCACACGACGACCAGAGGCGCGTCATGACACCGGCCGAAGCCGTCCGCGCAGGCGCAGATTTCCTCGTCGTCGGCCGTTCTATCATCAACGCCCCCGACCCCGCGCGCGCCGCCCGCGCCGTCGTCGAAGAGATGGAACAAGCCGGAGAGGCCGTCGTCGGTTAAGGGAGAAGTGATAGGTGATGGGTGATAGGTGATAGGTGATAGGTGATGGGTGATAGGATAAAACCTGTCTTTGTCTTATCACCCATCACCTATCACCTATCACAATCTTACTTGAGTTATGGCTGTTGAGTACCTAAAGCAAGGAAGTGGGTCGCCGTTCATTTATGTGTCGGGGGTGGACGGGACGGGGAAGCTCTTTTACAAGCAGGCGAAAGACCTCGCGCGCGACCATACGGTTGTGACGTTCCCTTTACGCGGCGAGGGCAGGTACAAGATGGAGCGACTCGTCGAAGATTTGGCATGGGTGGTGCGCGATGCGGGGTTTGAGCGCGCGACCTTTCTCGGCGAGTCCTTCGGCGGACTGCTCGTGATGGCGACGGCGCTGGCGCGACCGGAGATGTTCGAGAGGATGATTCTCGTCAACACGTTTCCATACTTTACGCACCGCGCTAAGATTGCGCTCGGCGTCGTGCTCTTCTCGCTGCTGCCTTACCCGCTGATGAAGGCGCATCGCACGCGCGCCGCGCGCCACGTCCTCTTCAGTTCCGACGTGAGCGACGAAGACCGTCGGCTCTTTCGTCAGCACACGGGCGTCGTCCCTTTCGAGGGCTATCTATCGCGCCTGAAGATTATTCGTGAGACGGATTTGCGCGACCGCCTGCACGAAATCAAAGTGCCCGCGCTCGTCGTCGCAGGCACGGCCGACCGCTTGCTCGACAGCGTCGGTGCGGCAAAAATGATGGCGGCGCGTCTGCCGCGCGCACGCCTCAAACTGCTTCCCGGCACAGGACACACGGCGCTGCTCTCTGAGCGCGTGCGCGTCCGCGAGTGGCTCGCCGAGTTCGACAGTTTTTGAGCGCGACGCGGCAAGCTTTCGGAACGGTCGGGACATCAAGGACGTGAAAGAGCGGTCTGTCGTCGCGCGCCCGCGCGCGTGCGGCGCGTTGCGACCGTGTCAGACCGTTAAGGGGGAGATAACTGTTGAATCGAAGAAAAGTATGGCGCACGACCAAGCGCGCGCTCGCGCTCCTCTGGCTCGCCCTGGCCTGCGCGCCCCTGATAGCCGAGGCGCAGGATGCGCGCGCCATCGACGTGACGACCAGCCCCTTCTCCTCCGTCCCTTATCGCGTCGGCGAGCGGCTCAGCTACAACGTCTCTTTCTCCAATTTCCCCGTCGCCGCACACATCGAGATGCTCGTCGCCGGGCGCGGCCAGCTCTTCGGGCGCGAGGGCGTCGAGTTGCGCGCACACGTCGAGACGATGGGCGTCGTCAGCGCCGCGCTCTACTCGGTCAACAACGATTACACGTCCTTCGTTGACCCGGCGACGGGTCTGCCCTACCGTGTCCAACAGGTGATACGCGAGGGCGCGCAAAGCTCTGCCTTTCCCGCCGACCTCGGACAGACGCCGCAGCCGCTCAATACCTTTCCCGGCTCTTTCGACTTCCTCTCTGCGCTCTATCGTGCGCGCGCCCTGCCGCTCGCCGACGGTGCGGTCTATCGCCTCACGGCGCAGAACGGGGCGGTCTCATACGATTGCGAGTTGCGTGTTGTCGGGCGCGAAGTGGTGAAGACCAACGTCGGTTCGTCGAACGTCGTCGTGACGCAGGTGCGCGTGCTCAAAAACCGCGCGGCCAACGACTACCGCGTGCGCGTCTACTTCGCAGACGACGAACGACACCTCCCGGTGCTCATCACGGCGCAACATTCGGCGGGCGAGATTCGCGCAGAGCTTGCCAGTGCAGAGCTTTTGACCGAAGCGATGCTGCCGCCCACCGGCACCAAGCCCCTCCCCGTTCCGCCGCCGCAACAGCAAGTCGCACCGCCCACAGGCGAGAGAGCCGTGCCGCCGCAGGGAGGCACGCCGCCTGCCAACGTCCGCCCCGGCGCAACGCGTCCGACCGGCGGAGGAGCGACGACGCCCGCCGCAGGCGCGACCGGGACGGCCGACCTGCCCGACCTGCCCTTCAAGGTCGGCGACGACCTCAACTTCAACTTCTACATCGGCACGACTCCGCAGCAGGTCGGACTCGGCCGCTTTCAGGTACGCGCGCGCGGCCGCTACTTCGGCCGCGACGGACTGCTCTTCACCGCGCAGATGCAGACCTCCGGCCCCGGTCAACGTCTCTTCCCCGTCAACGACCAGATTAGCTCTTACGTAGATGCCTCGACGCTCCTCCCCTTCCGCACCGAGCTACGCTTACAGGAAGGAAACCGTCGCGCGAACTTCACCGTCTCGGTCGAACAGAATCAGGGGCGCGCGCTCTTCGACGACGGCACGCGCGTTGATATGCCGGTCGCCACCCACGACCTCCTCTCCGTCTTCTTCGCACTGCGCTCCTTCGACCTCACGGTCGGGCGTCAGACGCGCGTCTCGCTGCTCGTCAACAAGCGCCCACGCCTGCTCACCGTCATCGCGCTCGCACGCGAGACGCTTGAGTTGAACGGCCGGAGAGTCCCGGCCATCCAACTCTCTCTGGCGACGAGCGACCCGCAGAGCGCGGCGCTCGCCTTACGCCTCTGGGTCAGCGACGACCGCCGCCGCCTCCCCCTGCGCCTCACCGCCCAGACGCCCCTCGGCCCCCTCCGCGCAGACCTCGCCATCATCCCCGTCTCGGTTCAGTAAAGAGTAGTGATAGGTGATAGGTGATAGGTGATAGGAGGAAGACAGGATTTCTCCTATCACCCATCACCCATCACTTATCACTCACTTTACTTATCACTCACTTTCCACGCACCTAGTTGAAATTGAAATTTATTTTCAATCCGTATAACATGACAGATGGTTGAGGGCAGAGCGGAGTTTGATGATTGAGGAGAGGGCGTGTCAGGTGTCGGAACATTTGTTCGATGGAGAGG